>CAMCZQ010000001.1 GCA_945887835.1 Bordetella parapertussis
GCGCCAATTAATATTGGTCAAGCGCTGATTCAAGGTGTGAGTCTGTTCGGTACGCATCGCTTAAGTCGCAACACCCAAGTACGCGGTAGCCTGAACTGGCTCGATCCTCGTAACGCTGAGACTGGCGCTCTGCTTCCACAGCGCGCGCAACGAGTCGCCAAACTCGCCGTTGACCAAACAATCGGTGCCGCAAAGCTCACGGCCGAATGGTATGCCACTAGCGAGCGAAAAGACACCATGTCTGGCGGCACTTTAGGGGGCTATAGCTTGCTGAACCTGGCAGGTAGCTACCCCTTATCGCCGGATGCCGACATTCAAGTGCGCTGGAACAACGTCTTTGCTAAGCAATACACCTTAATTCAGGGCTACAACACCCTGGGCTCGAATGTGTTTGTCAACTTGGCGTGGCGGATGTAGCATCAAGGCTCGATTCACTGCTTAGTCGTTGGCATGATGCGCGCGCTTTTTTTGAGGATCTGTCGTCTGCTGGCGTGCTGCGTCGTGACCTTTACCGCCGCCGCCACTGAAATCGAAGTCATCGACGACAGCGGCCGCGCGGTGCTACTGAAGGCACCTGCGCGTAGAGTCATCGCGCTTTCACCGCATGCCACTGAATTAATCTTTGCGGCCGGCGGCGGCGACAAACTCGTTGCCACCACGGTTGGCAGCGATTACCCGGTTCAGTCTCTGGCGCTGCCAAAGCTTGGCGAACGTAAGCCCTTAAACCCCTCTGTAGTTGCCGCCTACAAGCCTGATTTAATTTTTGGCTGGTTACCTGCCGAGCTTGAGCCTCTTGAGGCACTCAACATTCCTGTTTTTATTAGCACCCCTGGCTCGCTCATTGAGATCGCAGACAGCGTTGAAACCTTTGGCGTTCTCTTAGGCACTGCCGGTGTCGCACACGGACGCGCTGAAGCCTTGCGCCACAAGCTCGACGCGCTAGCCCGGGCCTCTGTCAAGAAACGCGTGGTACGCGTACTTTTGCAAACCGATACGGACCCCGACAGTGGTTTAACAGGCGAACATCTGCTGTCAGAGGTCATTGCTTTATGTGGCGGACGCAACGTGCTGACCGAAAACGCTTCGGGCGCACCCAAACTCACGACTGCCGCGCAGCTTGTGGCAGCAGCGCCCGAAATGGTGTTGATCGCGCGTACGGGCGCAGGCACCACGCCTGTCGTTGACCGTGTGGGCGTGACGTACTGGCAAAACGCAGGCTTACCCGCCGCGCGGTTAGGGCGTGTGTTTATGATGGAGCATGAAGCGTTGTTTCGCCCCGGACCGCGCCTGTTAGAAGCCGCTGAACCTCTTTGCGCGCTGATCGAACAAATCCGCTAAACGCGAAGCTCAGCACTCAGAAAAACGTTTCGCCTGCCCGCGTTAAACTACGCTAACGGTGCCCAGCCTTTAGCAAGGCGTCGACCGAAAAATTTTGAATAAAAACATATGCAAAAAGTCTCGTCTGATCCATTGACCCTCGCTGGTAAAGCCTACCAGTCGCGACTGCTTGTCGGCACCGGCAAATATAAAGACTTTGCCCAAACACGAGAAGCGATTGACGCCAGCGGTGCGCAAATTATTACCGTAGCGATCAGACGCACTAACATCGGGCAGACCGCCGGCGAGCCGAACCTGCTTGAATACCTGCCCCCCAGCCAGTTCACCCTGCTGCCCAATACCGCGGGCTGCTATTCGGCTGACGAGGCGGTGCGCACGTTGCGCTTAGCGCGCGAACTGCTTGACGGACATCGCTTAGTCAAACTCGAAGTCCTAGGCGACCCGCACACGCTGTTTCCGAATATGCCCGAAACTCTCGCCGCAGCCAAAACTCTGGTTGCCGAAGGTTTTGAGGTCATGGTGTATTGCACCGACGATCCGATTCAATGCCGAATGCTCGAAGAGCTTGGCTGCGTTGCCGTCATGCCTCTGGCCTCCTTAATTGGCTCCGGTATGGGAATTCTGAACCCCTGGAACCTTCGCCTGATTATCGATCAAGCGAGGGTTCCCGTTTTGGTCGATGCCGGGGTTGGTACGGCCTCAGATGCCGCAATTGCGATGGAGCTTGGCTGTGATGGCGTGCTCATGAACACCGCGATCGCCGGCGCACAACAGCCGGTGTTGATGGCCAGCGCAATGAACAAAGCGGTCCAAGCGGGTCGCGAAGCGTTTCTGGCGGGTCGCGTCCCGCGCAAGACGTATGAGGCCGCGCCAAGTTCGCCAAGTGCTGGCCTGCTCACGCCTATCACTCCCTCTGCGAAGACATGAGCGAACCGCAAGCGCCACGCGCGATTCCCAACACGCTAACCATCGCGGGAATGGACCCCTCTGGGGGAGCAGGCATTCTTGCCGACATCAAGGCCATGAGCGCCTTAGGTGCCTATGGCTGTGCCGTGGTGGCTGCGCTGACGGCGCAAAATACGCAAGCAGTGACCGACATCTCGCCGGTCAACCCACAATTTGTGCGCGCACAAATCGACACGCTCTTCGCCGATATCGATATTCACGCCGTCAAGCTCGGAATGCTCGGACAAACCGGCATCATTGAAGTGGTGGCTGATCGGCTGGGGCACTACCAACCACCTCACCTGGTGCTCGACCCAGTGATGGTGTCAAAAAGTGGTGACCTGTTGCTCGAGCAAAAAGCCATCGGTGCCCTACGAGAGCAATTACTGCCCTTAGCCACACTTTTGACCCCCAACTTACCCGAAGCTGGAGTTTTACTTGAAATGCGTACGGTCGAAACGGTGCGCGAGATGCGCCGGGTCGCCGAGCGCCTGCGCAACCGGATGACACATGGGGGGCACCGCTGGGTGCTGGTCAAGGGGGGACATTTGCCGGGCAACGATACGATTGATGTCTTGCATGATGGCGACAAAATGCTAGAGCTACCGGGTCGTAGGATCCCCACCCGCAACACCCATGGCACAGGCTGCACACTGTCTGCTGCCATCACGGCCCTTCTGCCCCAAATGAACGATGTGCCGGCGCTCACGAAACGGGCAAAAGACTATCTTGTGCAGGCCATTGCCCACGCCGACGCCCTGAATGTGGGACAAGGCCACGGCCCGGTGCACCATTTTCATGCCCTTTGGTCAGGAAAACCCTTACAATAAGGGTTTTCCGCAATAGATGGCAGCGCCCTTAAACCGATGAATGCAACAGCTTTAACCGCGCTTGAACTCGCCCGCTTTAACATGGTTGAACAACAAATCCGTCCGGTAGGCGTGTTTGATTCGAACGTGCTTGAGGCTCTCTTTAGCGTACAGCGCGAGCAGTTTGTACCAAAAGCCTATCGCGCCCTCGCCTTTGCAGATATCGAAATTCCACTACACCTTGAGTCTGCGGATACACGGCAAACCATGCTTAGCCCCAAGCTTGAGGCGCGATTGACGCAATTGTTGCAGCTCAAGCACGATGACTGTGTGATCGAAATCGGTACAGGCTCTGGCTATCAAGCCGCCTTACTCGCGCGCTTAGCGCGCTCTGTCGTCTCGGTTGAAATCGATCCGCGCTTAGTCAGCTTTGCACAACAAAATTTACAAAAAGCGCAAATCAAAAATGTCAGCGTAGAAACTGGCGATGGTAATAACGGCTGGGGAACCGCTGAGTACGATGCGATTTTGGTCAGTGGCGGTGTCGACAAAATCTCAAACGCCCTGAAGTATCAGTTAAAAATTGGCGGTCGAATGGTGGTGATTGCTGGGCATGCCCCCTCAATGACAGCCTTTCGCATTACACGCACAACAGCCGCAAGCTTTGAGACTCTTTCGCTGTTCGAAACAGTCGTTAAGCCTTTGACCGGTGCCTGTGGTTCGCGCTTTAAATTTTAAGGCTGGCGGTTGAGGGTTTGCTCGCGCGCTTCAAGTGCCAGGGCAGCGCGCCTACCGTGCGTCAGACGCGGCGGATTTTTTCAACGAGCGTCGTCGTTGAACGCTTGAATTCAAACGGAATCGCGATAGCTTTCCCGCCCCACGACTCAACAAGCTTGGTCTCTGGCAATACCTGCATATCGTAATCACCCCCTTTGACGATGATGTCAGGGCGCAGAGTCGCAATGATTTCGACCGGGGTATCTTCGTCAAAAATGATCACCGCCGTCACACAACCTAGCGCCGCGAGTAAGGCCGCACGGTCTGTCGCGGTGTTCAACGGTCGGTCGGGCCCTTTGCCCAGGCGTTTGGCTGAGGCGTCTGAGTTAACGCCAACCAGCAAGGTAGCGCCGAGTTGCGCGGCCTCGTCTAGATAGGTCACGTGCCCGCGATGCAACAGATCGAAAACACCGTTGGTAAAAACCAACGGTTTTGGCCATTGGCCACTTGCGATCTTTTCGCCAGCCTGTTGTGCCGACAAGATCTTGGCTTCAAAACGCGCGCTCAAGCGGTTGCGCCTACGACCCCCGCCGCAGACCGAAGCAGCTCTTTACGATAGCGGTTCAGATCTTGTACGGTTTTAAAGGAGCTATCCATTAGCAGCGACATGTTGTGCAAGATGCGGGTGCTGACCTTGTGCTCCCAATCTTTATCAAAGACGATTTGATTGTCTAACCACCGCTCGAGCCAGCCGGGTTCAGGTAACTTGGACTGGACCGTGTCGTTTGGAAACATCTCTTTATTGACGTGCAGATTAGTCGGATGCAACGCTTGCGGGGTTCGGTGCGCAGATGCCATCAAGACACCGATTTTGGCGAACGCCATGCGCGCTTGCGCACCAATCTCTTGGCCGCGCTGCGTGAGGGCGCGCTTCATGTAGCGCAGATACGCGCCCGCATGACGCGCTTCGTCTTGTGCAATCACTTTATAAATTTCTTTAATCACGGGCTCGGTGTGCCAATCAGAAGCGCGCCGGTACCAGTGGTTTAAACGGACTTCGCCACAGAAGTGCAGCATCAGGGTTTCGAGCGGCGGAGCGGGATCGAACTCAAACCGTACGCGATGAAGCTCTTCTTCGGTGGGTACGAGGTCTGGCGCAAAGCGCCGCAGGTATTCGATCAAAACCAAAGAGTGTTTTTGCTCTTCAAAAAACCAGACCGACATAAAGGCTGAGAAATCGCTGTCGTCGCGATTGTCGCGCAAAAACATTTCTGTCGCCGGCAAGGCTGCCCATTCAGTGATGGCATTCATCTTGATCGTTTGTGCTTGCTCATCGGTGAGCTTGCTGCGATCAAAATCCTGCCAAGGGATATCGGTGTCCATATTCCAGCGCACGGATTCCATCGATTTGAAGAGTTCTGCGTAAAGCATAGTCACTACCTTTAATGTTTAAATTTCAATCAACGCATCAGCGTCCAGAGCGCGACTGCCAAAGCCATGGCCGCCACACCCGTTACTGCCATCAACACGCGATTGCTTTGTTCACGCGCCCGTCGCATCTGCTGCAACTCACGCAGCACCTCGGCGGACACATCTGCGCGACTTAATTGCGCGTGCACCAACCGGGGTAATTCAGGTAACCACTGTGCCCACTGACCAGCCTCTTGCGTCAGTTTTTTGCGAACTCCCTTGAACCCGACCCTCTCAAGCATCCAGCGCTCAAGATACGGCTTTGCCGTTTTCCATAAGTCTAACTGCGGATCAAGCTGGCGTCCTAATCCTTCTACATTTAAAAGGGTCTTTTGCAACAACACCAATTGTGGCTGGATCTCGACATTAAAGCGCCTAGAGGTCTGAAAAAGCCGTAATAACACTTGTCCGAGTGAGATTTCAGCCAAAGGGCGATCAAAATAGGGCTCGCAGACGGCGCGAACCGCACCCTCGAGCTCTTCTTCGCGTGTGGTGGATGGTACCCAGCCCGATTCGATATGCAAGCGCGCGACGCGCCGATAATCGCGCTGGAAAAAAGCCAAAAAGTTTTGAGCTAGGTAATTCTTATCAAATTCGGATAAGGAGCCCACAATGCCGAAGTCTAGGGCGATATAGCGCCCAAGCGTCTCAGGGCGATCAGAGACATAAATATTGCCTGGATGCATATCCGCATGAAAAAAACCGTCATCAAACACTTGCGTAAAGAAGATCTCAACGCCAGTACGTGCAAGGGTTGGGATGTCGACTCCCACTTGCTTCAGGCGTTCGATCTGGCTGACCGGTATGCCGTACATCCGCTCCATGGTGAAGACAGTTGAGGCGCAATAATCCCAGATCACTTCAGGCACCCACAACAAGTCGCCGCGTGTGCTTTCTGGGCCAAAATTACGACGCAACTGGCTGCAATTCGCCGCTTCGCGCAGCAGATCCAGCTCATCGTGCAGATGCTTGTCAAACTCTGCAACAACCTCGCGTGGCTTGAGGCGACGCCCATCGGGCACGAGCCCCTGAATCAAAACGGCAAGCACGCGCATCAGTGAAAGATCTTTATCAATCACCTCGAGCATGCCGGGGCGCAATACCTTGACCGCCACAGCGCGCCCGTCATGCAACACCGCAAAATGCACCTGAGCGATCGAAGCAGAGGCCACCGGATCCGTTTCAAACTGAGCAAAAAGTGTCGAAGTTGGCGCGCCCAAGGCCTGCTCGATCAGTGCCGCAGCCTTGGCTGAGGCAAACGGCGCAACGCGGTCTTGCAACAACGCGAGTTCGTCGGCGACATCCGTCGGGATGAGATCGCGGCGGGTCGACAGCACCTGACCGAACTTGACAAAGATGGGGCCCAGCGACTCTAGCGCAAGGCGCAGGCGCAGACCACGCGCCATCTTAGGGCGCGAGCCCAGACGCACGAGCCAAAGCAGCCGATAGGCGACTGGGTGTGCGATGCCCGACAACACAAGCTCATCGAGCCGATAACGCAAGCACACGACAATGATGCGCAACAGGCGCGGCACAGACATCATGCGCGCGCACCCGGGGGAGCCACCAGCCGTTGCAGCCGCGCCTGTAACGCAGCCTGACGTTGCGCAAGCTGCTCAAGGTGTGCCAACGTGTGGGTGCGGGTTTGATTAAGGACGGCCAAAGCAGGCGTACCCGCTAACGTGCCCGATTCTTCAGCAAGATATTCAGCCATGTTTTGGGTGAGACCGCGCACCAGCGTTTGTGCTGCACCAAAGAGGCTCTGTGCGCCGCGCACAAGCCTTCGTGCGGGGATATCGCCAAGCCACTGTGCCAGCGCGTCTTCAGGATCGGGGCGTAAATCTTGCACTAAGTCAGAGATGGTTTGTGCCAATGCGGCCTGACCCGTAATGTGAACCCACTGTGCAAACTCGGGAGGTACCGCAGAATCAAGCAAGGCGGCCCACGAGAGCTTTTCAGCGATCAACTCAAGCACGACATTTGGAACCACCGTTGGCTCTGCAGCAACTAAGGTGCCTTGAGGCTCGATGGTGAACGTCAGTTGAAAGCCGCCCAAACAAATTCTCAGTGTTTGGCCCGCATAAGGCACCAACCGCTGCGCAGCCCAGGGCTGCTGTCGGGTCAACAGATTGAACGCGCGCGCCAAAAATTTGACTGGGTGCAACTCAGACGGCACTGGCAAAAAAGGCGGGGGGAAGATCACGTAAGTTCAAGCACCGAGAATCTGAGTGAGGCGACAGTTTAACGGCTGAACCGCCTGCCAATGCGGTTAATTCAACAGCTGCGTCGCTTGACCTGCGTTTGGGACAAAAAAACACCCGCTAAGCGGGCGTTTTTTTCTAAATCCTCTAATGCCAAGCTTAACTAGCGAGTGTGACTGGGATTTGTTGGATACCCGCGAGTAACCAGCCGCCTTGTTCTGGCTTAAACAGGTTCCAGACCTCTTCGAAACGGAACGCCTCAGCGCCAACCTGCTCGCGCAGCATGCCCGAGAAGCGAACGCTTGCCAAATGGCCATCGGTGACCTTCTCGATACCAAGCATCTCGGCATTGAGCAACACCACCTCGGTGTGATTTTCACCCACGCGTCCAGACAATTGCGCCTGTAACTCTTTAAGCAAATCCTCAGTCAAGAAGTTGCGCATTTGCGTCAGATCACCACTGTCCCAAACCTTTTGGATCGAGACAAATTGCGCTTTAGCTTCTTGCAAGAACCGATTGGTATCAAAATCAACGGGTATAAACCAGTTTTGATCAGGCGCCGGAGCGTCTGAACCAAAACCTGCCGCAGACATCGAGCCCGTGGCCGAAGCCGGTAACGCAACGGGGGCTGCGGCTGGCGCAGCGGTCTCGCGATACATTTCGTTGGCGGGCGTTTGAGCGCCGCCTGTTGTACCTGCACCTGCACCCTGCGCTGCAGGCTGAGCCGAAGAGCCACGAATCATTCGAAGCACGAACAACACGCCAAAGATCGCGACGGCGGCTAACAGTGCCACCATCAAGAAGTCACCCATGGCGCCGCCTAGCCCAAAGTGAGACAGCATGGCAGCGATGCCTAAGCCTGCTGCGATTCCGGCCAGGGGGCCTAACCAACGCGACGCACCGCTTGGCTTGGCGGCTGCTGCGGCTGGCGCAGCGGCTGCAGGTGCTGTTGCGCTTTTTTGTGTGGTTGAGCCGGTGGCGGCCGCTGGGGTCGCGGGCTTTTGGCTGCTGACATTACTTGACTGTTTGCCAGAGCTCGTGCCGCTACCTGCGCGGGCTGCCTGAGCCTCGAGCGTTACCGCAGTCAGAGCGACACCGCCTAAGGTCATGAGTGCTACAGCAAAAAAACGGGACAAAAATCTGGACATCTTGAGCTCCTGGGCGACTAAGCGCCAAAACTTTCACATGAGTTTAAAAACCTACGCCTTCAAATCTTACTAGAACCTGAATCTTACTAAAAGCTGAACAGGTTGTAAAGCACAGACTGGCTAAAACGAAAAAAGTTCAGCTTTGACTCAAAGTTAGCTTAGCTTGACCCCCTCGTGCAGGGCCGTCAGCCCCGCTGACAAATTGAAAAACTGCACACGCGACAAGCCAGCCTCGCTTAGCATGCCTTTGAGCGTTTCTTGGTCGGGGTGCATACGAATCGATTCGGCCAAATAGCGATAGCTGTCAGCATCACCCGCCACTTTTTGGCCCAGCCAGGGCAAGATCTTGAACGAATACCAGTCATAAGCAGGCGCGAAAGGCGCTGCGATCTTTGAAAACTCAAGCACCAACAGCTTGCCACCAGGCTTCAGAACCCGCGTCATCTCGGCCAGGGCACGGTCTTTATGGGTCATATTGCGCAAGCCGAACGCCACCGTGACCCGATCAAAGTAGCCAGAGGCGAACGGCAGGCGCTCGCCATCGCAGACCGCGCAAGGAAGCACCAAGCCGTCATCAATCAGGCGATCGCGCCCCACTCTGAGCATCGAGTCATTAATGTCGGTCAGCCACACTTCGCCCTGCGTACCGGCCTGTTTAGCAAAAGCGCGCGCCAAATCGCCCGTGCCACCCGCGATGTCTAAGACTTTCATGCCCGGGCGTACGCCCGCCCGAGCGACCGTAAAGGCTTTCCAGACGCGATGTAGGCCCGCGGACATCAAGTCGTTCATCACGTCGTAACGCGACGCCACCGAATGAAACACCTGTGCCACCTTTGCTGCTTTTTCTGACTCGGCAATCGTTTGATAACCAAAATGCGTCTTGTCTTGTGCCATGCGTCTTGCCTCAGTTATGCAACGCGCCACTGTCATATACATGACACATTGCAGCCATACTATAGACATGTCGCACGCGTATGCGCGCTTTTAAAATGGTACTCACCATGTCAAGCACTATTCTAGTCGTTGAAGACGAGCCCGCGATTCAAGAGCTTATTGCTGTGAACTTGTCCTTTGCCGGTCATAAGGTCTTACGCGCCTTTGATGTCGCGCAAGCAGAGACGCTGATTCGCGCCGAGCTGCCAGACTTAATCCTGCTTGACTGGATGCTACCAGGCGCCTCGGGCCTGACCTTAGCCCGAAAATTACGCAGCGACGAACGGACCCGCTTGGTGCCTGTCATTATGCTAACCGCCAAGGGCGCCGAGCAAGACAAGGTCGATGGGCTCGAGGCCGGCGCCGACGATTACATCACCAAACCGTTTTCGCCCAAAGAGCTCATGGCAAGGATAAAGGCGGTTTTGCGCAGACGCGCGCCCCAACTCACCGACGATTTGATTGAAGTTGAAGGGCTGAAGCTTGACCCCACCTCACATCGCCTGACGGGTAACGGCCAACCGCTTGCGATCGGCCCGACTGAGTTTCGACTTTTACATTTTTTTATGACGCACCCAGAGCGCGTCTTTTCTCGCGGCCAGTTACTCGATCAAGTGTGGGGCGATCATGTCTTTGTCGAAGAACGAACAGTCGACGTACACATTCGCCGCTTGCGCAAGGCGCTAGAGCCCTCTAAGCACGACCTGCACGTTGAAACCGTGCGTGGCAGTGGCTACCGGTTTACCCCCGTCATACCCAAGTCTTAAGCTTGATGCGACAATCCGTCGTATGAACTGGCCACGTACTCTTTTTTTTGTAGGCTTTTGGTCGACCCTTGCCCTAGCGATCGAGTATCGCTGGCAGAGCTCAGTCGGCTGGATCCTCATGGCGCTCGGTGGCGGTTTGCTCTTAGTTGTGCGGCGCCGTCACGCTGAGAGGATTGCGCGCTGGCTAGTTTCTCCCGATGACGAGCCGCCCGCAGACGTGGGTCCCTGGGATGACGTTGTCGCAGCCCTGTATCGCCGTCTTCGCGATCAGGTTGCCACCATTCAAGAGCTTGAAGAAACCAGCACAGGCGCAATGGCTGCCGGCCAAGCCCTGCCGATCGGCGTGGTCGTCCTGAACACCGCCCTGCAAATCAGATGGTTTAATCACGCAGCCGAAAAACAACTGCACCTGCAAGCCGAAAACGACCTCGGGCAGAACCTGCTCAATATTTTGCGTGCGCCGGCGTTCGTCGCGTACGTCAAGGGGGGCGACTGGTCGGAGCCCTTAACGCTTAAGGTCAATCACTTCAATGGCGATCACAACCTGCTGCTTAGCTTGGTGCCCTACGCCCGCGACCGCACCCTGCTGATTACACGCGATCTGACTCAGATCGAAAAACTAGAAACCACACGCCGTGATTTTGTTGCGAATGTGTCGCACGAAATGCGTACGCCCCTCACCGTGCTGGTGGGTTTTGTCGAAACCCTGCGCGACGCCCCAACGGACGCCTTAAGTCACGCGCAGCGTCAATACTATTTTGGATTGATGCATGAGCAAGCGCAGCGTATGCAAGCCTTGGTCACCGATTTACTGACACTCTCGGATCTTGAAACCTCGCCAAGTGCTGAACTGACACCAGTCAATATCGCGAACTTAATCGATACGGGTCGCGCGCAAATTGAGGCGCTTTCTGCCGGACGGCACCAGTGGAGCTGGCAGATCGAGCCCAACCTGAATCTCGCAGGCAATCACTCAGAACTTGCCTCGGCCTTTTCGAATCTTCTCACAAACGCAGTTCGTTATACGCCCGACGCGGGCACGATTGGCGTGGTCTGGCAGCGTGAGGCCGACGGGCGCGCACGTTTTAGCGTGACCGACACTGGCATCGGCATCGCCTCTGAGCATCTGTCGCGCTTAAGCGAGCGCTTCTATCGGGTCGACCGCGGCCGCTCTCGTTCGCTTGGCGGCACAGGTTTAGGCCTGGCCATCACCAAGCACGTCGCCATGCGCCACGATTCGGCCCTGGACGTACAAAGCAAACTGGGGCAAGGAAGCTGTTTTAGCTTGGTGTTTGACGCAGAGCGGGTCTTGCGCGAAGCTTAAGCGCGTAAGCTGCGCGCGCGCATTCCGTTAAACTGCTTTTATTGACGCGAACGCAGCGTTTGTCTTTCGCCAACTTGTGCACCGCATGACCGCAGCTAATTTTCAGCTTCGCCACCAAGGCGATCATTGCCTGAGCATCGATTTTGGCGATGTCATTAGCGCCGAGGCTGGCTTAACTTGCTTAGCGGCCGCCAATAAAATTCGCGAAGCGCAGCTCGCTGGCGTCACAGACGTGGTGCCTTCCTACACCGCTGTTGCCGTGCATTACGGGCCAGACCCCCAGACGGGTTTACCTAGTTTTGACTCCCTGTCCGAGCAACTCATCGGGTTGCTTAAAACCGGGCTGCCCCGCACAGATCTCAACGCACGCAGCATCGATATTCCCGTGTGCTATGGCGGTGAGCACGGCCCCGACCTGAGCGCAGTTGCGCAAACAACAGGCCTGACCGAACAGCAGGTGATAGAACTGCATTGCGCGCCTGGCAGTATGGTTTTTATGCTGGGCTTTGCACCCGGCCATCCTTATATCGGCATCCACGATCCCTTATTTGCCTTGCCGCGCCGCGATGTCCCGCGTACCGTCGTACCTGCGGGCTCAGTTGCAATTGCCAACCGTCAATCTACGATCTACTCGACTCTTTTGCCCAGTGGCTGGCATATTTTAGGTGCGACACCCCTTAAGTTATTTGACCTGAGCCGCCCGCAGCCCAGTTTACTCATGCCTGGCGATCAACTTCGATTCGTACCTATTTCGCCAGAAGAGTTTGACCGATTATCGGTGCTAGCGCACAGTGTGGCTTCATGAGCCTGGTGGTCAGCAAGCCCGGTATGCTTTCGAGCTTCCAAGACCTTGGTCGTTTTGGGCAACAGCACTTGGGCGTCTCGGTTGCGGGGGCGATGGATCTGCGAGCCCACATACTGGCCAACCTGCTTGTGGGTAATGATTCAAGCCTGGCCACCCTCGAAATCACGTTAACAGGCCCCACGCTTCGCTTTACCAAAGCTTGTTGCATCGCGCTTTGCGGGGCCGACCTGAGTGCAATGCTTAACGGGCAACCCGTTGCACTGAATCGCCCTGTCGTCGTGCGCCCCCAAGATGAGTTGAGTTTCGCAGGGCGCCGCCACGGCACGCGCGGCTACTTATCGGTGTTTGGCGGCTTCGCGCTGGCTCCCGTGCTTGGCAGCACCAGCACCTACATTCGTAGTGCAATGGGCGGTTTTGAGGGGCGCGCCCTGCAACGAGGCGATGAGATCCCATTGCGGCGTCCGCTCAAAAACAAAAAACTTGAAGAACTTGCAATGGATTTGTGGGCCACCAAACTCTATTTGCCCGCTGCCATTGCGGCCTCAGCGCGCGCAAGAGTGCGCCTGCTCAAGGGCGCGCAGTGGCACGAATTCACGGCCGAAAGCTGCGCAGCGCTTCTTTCAGAGCCCTATCGCGTCAGCACGGACTCTGAACGAATGGGCTACCGCCTGCAAGGCTCACCCCTGCTCATGACCGCACCGCGCCAAATGATCTCAGAGGCCACCACCTTTGGCACGATTCAAGTGCCGGCAGGCGGCCAACCCATCGTCCTGATGGCAGATCGCCAAACCACCGGCGGCTATCCAAAGATGGCCTATGTCGCGAGTGTAGATTTACCACAGCTAGCGCAGCTAGGGCCGGGCGATACAGTCAGCTTCGAAGCCATCACCCTGAAGCAGGCGCAACAACTCGAACACGCACGCGGGCGGGCTTTTGCAACACTTGCGCAAACACTACTACCTGTGCGAACTTTACTGCTCAATCACTGAGGCAATCATGACACTACGAATTGACTTGAACTGCGACATGGGCGAGAGCTTTGGCGTCTGGAAACTCGGCAACGACGAAGAGATCTTGCCGTATGTGTCGTCCGCCAACATCGCTTGCGGTTATCACGGAGGCGACCCCGCCACGATGCGCAAAACGATTGCCGCAGCGCTCAAGCGTGGCGTCGCGCTCGGTGCGCACCCCGGACTGCCTGATCTGCAAGGCTTTGGCCGACGCAATATGGCGATCACCGACCAAGAGGCCTACGACATGATGGTGGTGCAGATCGGCGCGCTGGCTGGCGTGGCGGCTTCGCAGGGCGCGCGACTGCGGCATGTCAAAGCCCACGGTCAGCTTTACAACATGGCGGTCAAAGACCAAGGCCTGGCGCGCGCCTTAGCACAGGCCACCTACGACGTCGATCGTGAACTCATATTTTTTGTGTTGGCAGGCAGTGCCATGGTGCCGATCGCCAAAGCGGTCGGCCTGCAGGTTGCGCAAGAGGTATTTGGCGATCGCAACTATGCCCCCGATGGCACGCTGAGCCCCCGCAACAAGCCAAACGCCATGATCACAGATGTCAATGCGTCGATTAAGCAGGTTTTACAAATGGTGCAAACTGGCACACTGACCGCCAATGATGGCACCACCGTCAAGGTACAGGCGGACACGCTCTGCATTCACGGCGATCAGCCTGGCGCTGTGCTTTTTGCAAAAGCCATTCGTGACGCGCTGCTGAACGCTGGTATTGAAGTCGGTGTATAAGCCACAAGCTTGAAGGCACCCTAAACTAAGACGCGCTCGATGCCCCCAGCGTTGGCTTTTTTGACATAATCTTCGAGCCAGTTTGCACCCAAGATCAAACGCGCCATCTCTACAACGATATAGTCGGCACGGGCCTCCGTGTCTTGTTCAAAGCGAGATAAGCCTTGCAGACAAGACGGGCACGAGGTCAGCATTTTGATGTCGCCATCAAAACCGTCAGCGCGCAGCTCGGTGGTGTTTTTAGCGAGCTCTTCCTCTTTGCGAAACCGCACCTGCGTCGAGATATCTGGACGCGTCACTGCCAACGTGCCCGATTCGCCACAACAACGTTCCGTTTTAATGGCGGAGTCACCCACCAGTGCTCGTACCGTCTTTAAGGGGTCCTGTAACTTCATGGGGGTATGGCAGGGATCGTGATACATGTAACGCGTCCCCTGCACGCCCTCAAGCTTGATGCCTTTTTCAAGCAGATATTCGTGAATATCAATCAGGCGGCAACCCGGAAAAATCTTTTCAAACTCGTAACCTGAAAGCTGGTCGTAACACGTCCCGCAGCTGACAACGACCGTCTTAATGTCAAGATAATTCAGCGTATTGGCGACTCGGTGAAACAAGACACGATTATCGGTAATGATTTTTTCGGCTTTGTCGTTCATGCCGTTCGCGCGTTGCGGGTAGCCACAGCACAAATAACCAGGTGGCAAAACGGTTTGTACGCCGGCATGCCAAAGCATGGCTTGCGTGGCCAGCCCGACTTGCGAAAACAGACGCTCGGAGCCGCAGCCCGGAAAATAAAACACGGCCTCAGTTTCGGCCGAGGTTTCAGGCGGCCGGATAATGGGCACGTAATCGACGTCTTCAATATCTAATAATTTACGTGCGGTTTGCTTGGGCAGATTACCCGGCATTTTTTTATTAATGAAGTGCACCACCTGCTCGCGCAGGGCGGGCTTGCCAACGGTCGCCGTAGGCGCAGCCGTTTGTTTGCGGGCCAATTTTGAAAACAAATCGTTTGCAAAGCGCTGCACCTTGTAACCGACACCTATCATGGTTGCGCGGGTGGCGTTGATCGTCGCAGGGTCTTTGGCATTTAAGAAAAACATCGCCGCTGTCGTGCCAGGATTAAAGGACTTGTGTCCCATCCGACGCAAGAGCGCGCGCATGTTCATCGACACTTCACCAAAATCGATATCAACCGGGCAGGGGTTGTAGCACTTGTGACACACGGTGCAGTGATCGGCCACGTCTTCGAACTCTTCCCAGTGCTTTAAGCTAATGCCACGACGGGTTTGCTCTTCGTATAAAAACGCTTCGATCAAGAGCGAAGTCGCCAGAATCTTATCGCGCGGCGAATACAGTAGATTTGCGCGAGGTACGTGGGTTGCGCACACCGGCTTGCACTTACCACAACGCAAGCAGTCTTTGATCGAATGACTAATCGCCCCAATATCGCTTTGCTGCATGATGAGCGATTCGTGGCCCATTAGGCCAAAGCTCGGTGTCCAGGCGTTGCGCAAGTCTGCGCCAGGCATCAGTTTGCCGGCATTAAAATGATCGTTCGGGTCGATCTTGCGTTTGTACTGCTGGAAAGGAGCGAGTTCAGCCGCAGAAAGAAATTCGTACTTGGTGAGTCCGATACCGTGCTCGCCCGAGATCACGCCATCTAAGTCGCGGGCGATTTGCATGATGCGCGCGACCGCCGCATTCGCCTCGCCAAGCATCTCGTAATCATCCGAGTTAACGGGGATGTTGGTGTGTACGTTGCCATCACCCGCATGCATATGCAGCGCCACAAAGACACGGCTCTTGAGCACGCGAGCATGAATCGCCTGTACCTCGGCCAACACGGGCGCAAAATCGGTGCCGCTAAACAAGCCCAACAACTCGGACTTGACCTCGGTTTTCCAAGAAATTCGCAGCGTGCGGTCTTGCACCAAATCGAACAAGCGCGCCGCCGGCTGCGCGGTCAGTCGCACAGCGGTTGCCTCTAGCAACGCCTCTAAGCCGTATTGCTTGAAAACCTGAGCGGCCTGCTGCAAGGGCAGATCGAGATTGTCGTGCACCCACTGCCAGCGCTGGCGGACCTGCTCAAGCAGATCAAGCGCGCGCGCGCTGCGCTCGTTGAGCGCCTCTTCGATTGAGACTCCCTCATCGGTGCTTCGGTCAAGCTTGGCGACCGGCAATACGCCTTCGCAAAAAACCTTTAGCGCGGCCAGCAGCTTAAGTTTGTTGCGCGTCGAGAGCTCGATGTTGATACGCTCAATGTGATCCGTGTATTCGCCCATTCGCCCAAGCGGAATCACGACGTCTTCGTTTATTTTGAACGCATTGGTGTGACGCGCGATCGCCGCTGTGCGGGCCCGCTCAAGCCAGAATTTTTTGCGCGCCTCAGCACTGACCGCAATAAACCCCTCGCCATGGCGGGTATTTGCAAGCCGCACCACTTCGCTGGTTGCGGCGGCCACTGCCGCGTCGTCCTCGCCCACGATATCGCCAAACAACACCATTTTTGGCAAAACGCCCCGCTTGCTTTTGGTCGAGTACCCCACCGCGCGTAAATACCGCTCATCAAGATGCTCAAGCCCGGCGAGAAGCACGCCACGCGCACGCCCCGCGCCATCGAGATAATTTTTTATTTCGACAATCGAAGGAATCGAATCGCGCGCCTGACCAAAAAACTCAAGACAGACCGTACGTGTGTGGCGGGGCATGCGATGTAACACCCACCGCGCCGCCGTGATCAGACCATCGCAACCTTCTTTTTGGACACCAGGCAGGCCCGATAAAAACTTGTCAGTCACGTCTTTGCCCAGACCAACTTTACGCAAGCCTGCGCCCTCGACGTCTAAAATTTCAGTGCGTAAGAGACGCGTGCCGGCGGGTACCGTGCCGTCAGACCATTTCAGCTCGAAGCGCACACGCCCGGCTTCATGGATTTTGCCCATGTTGTGCTCAAGACGCGTGACGTCGAGCCAGTTTCCATCGGGGTCAACCATGCGCCACCAGGCAAGATTATCGAGCGCAGTCCCCCACAAAACAGCTTTTTTACCGCCAGCGTTCATGGCGACGTTGCCGCCCACGCAGGAGGCATCTGCCGAGGTGGGGTCAACCGCGAAGACAAAACCTGCCTGCTCGGCGACTTCTGACACGCGCCTGGTGACCACCCCCGCGCCTGCCCGCACCGTTGCCACCGGAGTCGCAACGCCCGGTAGCGTAAGCAGTTCGACGGCGCCGAGTGTGTCGAGTTTTTCGGTATTGATGACGGCCGAGCGCCAGGTCAGTGGAATCGCGCCACCCGTGTAACCGGTGCCGCCCCCGCGCGGCACAATGGTTAAACCAAGCTCGATACAACCCCGCACTAAACCCGCGATCTCGTCTTCGGTATCCGGGGTGAGCACCACAAAGGGGTATTCAACCCGCCAGTCCGTGGCATCGGTCACGTGTGACACCCGCGAGAGGCCATCAAACTTAATGTTGTCTTGCTTAGTCAGCTTACCCAAGGTTTTTTGTACCTGACGGCGCAGCTTTGCGGTTTGCTCGAACCCTTGCTCAAACGCCTTGACCGCTTCGCGGGCAAGGTCAAGCAGACTTGCCACCTTATCGTCGCGCCCGAGGTCGTCCCCGAGGCGGCGTTTGTCAATCTCACCCAAGCGATGTTGCAAGGCTTCGATCAGTAGTTTGCGGCGTTTGGGGTTGTCGAGCAGATCGTCTTGCAGGTAAGGATTGCGGCGCACCACCCAAATGTCACCCAAGACCTCGTACAACATGCGGGCAGAGCGGCCGGTGCGGCGTTCGCCGCGCAAATCAAACAGCAACGCCCACGCTTGTTCTCCGAGCAAGCGGCAGACCACTTCTCGGTCTGAAAACGAGGTGTAGTTGTAGGGGATTTCGCGCAAACGAGCCTGAGACCCAGACTGGGGTTCGACGCTTAACAAATGGCTGGCAAAGGGAGCGTTCATGGGTCAGAAATCTTCAGGGTTACCCTTAATGTCTTATTTTAAGCGAAGCGACAAAGATATTTTGAATACCCCCAGAAGAGTGCGCAGACAACCCTGCTGTCAACAGGCTAGCTCGGGCGCGCGAGCAACGCACTAGTCGAGCCAAAGCTGCAGCAACCCTGCAAGCACGAGGTAGCGGGCGAATTTACCCAGCACAATAAAAAACAAACACGCTCGCCACGGCAGGCGTAACCAACCCGCCATCGCGCAAAGCGGATCGCCAATCAGAGGCAACCAGGAGAGCAAAAGAATCGGCGCGCCAAAGCGTTGCACCCACGCCAGACCAAGCGACGCGCGAGAGGCGTTGCCGCCGGACTCACCAACGGGGTTGGCTGCGGGCTCGGGGTGCAGCACTTGCGCTGCGGGCGCCACGACCTGATGTTTAAAGCGCCAGTGACGATAGCCCTGCTGTGCACCGGCGCCCATCAGGTAGGTCAACAAGCCCCCCAGGCTGTTACCCACAGTCGCGACCCACACCGTGGCCCAGAACAGCTCAGGCTTAAGCGCCAAATAGGCCACAAAGACCGGCTCAGAGCCTAACGGCAGAATCGTCGCCGCCAGCGCACTCACAACAAAGAGCGCGCCAAGACCAACCGAGGGCAGAGCCAGCCAACTTAGCAAGTGCGAGAGCAACGAATCCAGTGCGAACTACTAAAAAATCGAACTCGCTTAGCGTGGTATAATAGTTTTTTATCGTTTACAGCGCGGCGCCACTAAACCTCGCCAGCGATCGCGCGCAGCCAAAAGACTCATGAATACAGATTATCTGAAGCGCATTTTGACATCGAAAGTGTATGACGTGGCGATTGAAACCGCGCTTGAGATAGCACCGCAACTCTCGGCGCGGCTGGGCAACACCTTTTTACTTAAACGCGAAGATACCCAAACTGTCTTTAGTTTTAAGCTACGTGGCGCCTATAACAAGATGGCGCATTTACCCTTGAGCGCACTCGCGCGTGGGGTCATCGCAGCCTCGGCGGGCAACCATGCGCAGGGCGTCGCGCTATCGGCTAAGCGTCTGGGCTGCAAGGCGACGATCGTGATGCCCACCACCACGCCCGACGTAAAAATCAAGGCCGTGCGAGCACTTGGCGCAACGGTGATTTTAAAAGGCGACAGCTTTAGCGACGCTTACGCGCACGCGCTGACACTCGAACAAAAACACGGCATGAGCTTCGTACACCCTTTTGACGATCCCGACGTGATCGCCGGGCAAGGCACGATCGGCATGGAAATCCTGCGCCAGCACGCGGGTCGCCTCGATGCGATTTTTGTTGCGATTGGCGGCGGCGGGTTAATTAGCGGAATCGCCGCTTACGTCAAACAATTGCGTCCCGAAATCAAAATCATTGGGGTCCAAACCGTCGACTCAGACGCCATGGTCAAAAGTGTACGCGCCGGCAGACGCATCACCCTGGCCGAAGTGGGTTTGTTTTCAGACGGCACCGCCGTCAAGCAAGTCGGAGTAGAAACCTTTCGTCTGGTACGCGAATACGTCGACGACTTTGTCGTTGTGGATACCGATGCGATTTGTGCCGCGATCAAAGACGTGTTTCAAGACACCCGCAGCGTTCTTGAACCCGCGGGTGCGCTGGCCCTGGCGGGCGCCAAGCAATACGCGGCAGAACACAAGCTGCAAGGCAACATCCTGGTTGCGATCGCCTGCGGTGCAAATATGAATTTTGACCGCTTGCGCTTTGTCGCCGAGCGCGCTGAAGTCGGCGAAGCCCGCGAGGCACTGTTTGCCGTGACCTTGCCCGAGCAGCGCGGCAGTTTTCGGGCTTTTTGTGAATTGGTGGGCAACCGAAGTGTTACAGAATTTAATTACCGCATTTCAGAGGCGCGCCTCGCGCATGTTTTTGTGGGGATTCAAGTTGCGAATGCTACCGAGCCCGCTCGAATCGCCAAAAACTTTCGCGTGCATGGTTTTGCAACGCTAGACCTGACCCACGACGAAATGTCAAAAACGCATTTACGCCACATGGTTGGCGGGCGCTCGGCACTTGCCGACAACGAGTTGCTGTACCGTTTCGAGTTTCCAGAACGTCCGGGCGCGCTCACCCGCTTTCTTCAATCGATGAAGCCCGACTGGAACATCAGCCTGTTTCATTATCGCAATCAAGGCGCAGCCTACGGGCAAGTCTTAATTGGGATTCAGGTGCCCCGCGGCAGCAAAAAAGCCTTCAAAGACTTTTTAGACGTGGTTGGTTACCCTTATTTCAACGAAACCGACAACCCCGTTTACAAACTGTTTTTGTAAGCTAGGCTTCACTGCGTCGGTTTGACTCAGCTTGAATCAACGCGCGTTGCCCGAACTCAACCACCCTCAAATTCGCACACGCTAAAAAACGGCGTGCCCGTCTGCGCAATCAGGCCTGAGCCCCCGAGCGCCGGCAAATTCACCACCGCCGCCGCCTCAGCCACGTTGCCTCCGAGCTGCTGTAACAGCTTGATCGCCGCCAACATCGTGCCTCCGGTGGCCACCAGATCGTCGACCAACAACACCCTTTGACCTGGTTTAATTGCGTCTTGATGCACCTCGACCGTCGCGTCACCATACTCAAGAGAGTAAGGCTGCGCAACTGTCTTAAAAGGCAATTTGCCTTGTTTACGAACCGGGACAAAGCCAACATTTAAAGCATAAGCCAGCGCACTGCCAAAAATAAAGCCACGTGCGTCGATCCCCACAACCACATCAAGCCGGTTGCGCATGTGGCGATAAACAAACATATCGATTAAGGCCCGAAACGCGCGCGGATCGAGCAGCATGGGGGTAATGTCGCGAAACTGCACACCTGGCTTAGGCCAGTCGGGCACGGTGCGAATCAGACCACGAACCAGTTCAATTGGGTCTTGGTACGGGATGGGTGTAATCATTAAACGGCACTCCGCGAGTAAAAATCGGTATTAAACACACCGCGCAGCCTCTGCGCGCACCCGTAGAATACGCTAGCGGCGCCCCATCGTGGCGCCGAACCGTTTAAACTCAAGCTATGGCAAGCACAGAATCGCACCCACCTCTTAACGCGTTTGATCTTTCGGCGACGCTGACTTCTGCGCGTCAAACCCTCGAACTCGAAGCCCAGGCGATTCTGGCGCTTAAACAACGGGTGAGCGAAGACTTTGTGCACGCCGTCGAACTCATGCTCGCCTGCAAAGGCCGCGTGGTGGTCTGCGGCTTGGGCAAGACCGGGCATATCGCCCGCAAAATTGCCTCGACACTGGCTTCAACCGGCACACCTTCGTTTTTTTTACACGCGTCAGAAGCTGTTCATGGCGACCTTGGCATGCTTGGCCGTCAAGACCTTTTGGTGGCGCTGTCGTATTCAGGGAGTGGCCAAGAAATTCTTTCTATTCTGCCTGCAGCGCACCGACTTGGCGTCAAAGCCATCGCCCTGACCGGCAATCCCGACTCTGAACTGGCCCGGCTGGCAGACGTCCACTTAGATGTCAGCGTCACGCTCGAAGCCTGCCCG
Organism: Bordetella parapertussis; assembly: GCA_945887835.1. Taxonomy (GTDB): domain Bacteria; phylum Pseudomonadota; class Gammaproteobacteria; order Burkholderiales; family Burkholderiaceae_B; genus Zwartia; species Zwartia parapertussis_B. The sequence continues at coordinate 21,685 of CAMCZQ010000001.1, forward strand.
CTGAATCTGGCTCCCACCTCAAGCACAACCGCCTCTCTCGCAATGGGCGACGCACTTGCTGTGGCGTGCCTGCAAGCTCGGGGCTTTGGCGCTGCGGACTTTGCTCGCTCGCACCCTGGTGGCGCGCTGGGCCGAAAGCTTTTAACGCGCGTCTCTGATGTGATGCGCAGCGGTGTGGCTCTGCCAGTCGTGGGTGTCGACGCTACGATGTCGCAAGCGCTTGAAGAAATGTCTCGCAAAGGGATGGGCATGACGATCGTTCTTGACGACCAAGGCCGGGCGCTGGGTCTGTTCACCGATGGTGATTTGCGCCGTCTGATTGAACGCGAAGGTGACATCCGTCTGCTCACTGTTCGCGCGGGTATGACCATTAATCCGCGTCACATCCATGCGCAAGCCCTGGCCGTCGATGCTGCGTTGGTGATGGATACACACCGCCTGAACCACTTGCTGGTCAGCCAAGACGATGGACAAATCATTGGGGCTTTGCATATGCACGACTTGATGGCCGCAAAAGTGATCTAGGGTGACTGGTTGAAGATGAAACGTTCGCAGACACTTCCCCACCCCGCCGAGGCCTTGATTTTGGCGCGCATCGAACCCGCTTTGCGCGAACGGCTGACACGCCTCAAACTCATGGTTTTTGATGTCGACGGCGTGCTCACCGACGGCGCACTTTGGTTCACCGAGCAAGGCGAGACCATCAAACGCTTTCACGCGCTTGATGGTCATGGCTTAAAGATGCTGACGGTGAGCGGTATTAAAGTCGCACTCGTCACGGGCCGGGAGAGCCCGATTGTCGCCCGACGCGCGGCTGAACTAGGAATAGGTGCAGTCATGCAAAACGTGCGCGATAAAGGGGCTGCCCTCAAAGCGTTAATCACCCGAGAAGGCCTTAAACTTGAACAGGCGGGCTTTATGGGCGATGACTTGATTGATTTGCCTGCCATGCAACTCGCTGGGTTTGCGGCGTCTGTTCCTGACGCTCCCGCCTACCTGACGCAAGCGGCGCACTGGGTCTCAGAGCGGCGCGGCGGTCAGGGGGCCGCACGCGAATGCTGCGACCTAATCCTGGCTGCCCAGCAACGCCTCGGGGCATTCTTTCAACCCGGGCTGCTTGGCTCTGGGGCAGTACAGTAAAGGCCGCGCATGAAAGAACGCTTTGCGCTCATTGTCTCGTTTGTAATCCTGACCTCCTTGGTGATGGGCACCTGGTGGGCGGCCGAGTACTCGCAACGAGCCGTCGACATCGATCCGCCCGTGCGTCTCACCCACGAGCGCGATAACTGGGCCAAACAGATTGTGTTAGTGCGTACCAACGAACACGGCGTGGTGATCCATCGCCTCGAAGGTGATTTGATGGAGCACTTTCCAGACGACAAGTCATACGATGTCGTGCGCCCGCGCGCCTTTGCCCTCAAGTCCGACAATCCACTCACCATCGCCACCTCGCGCACCGCCACGGTTTACGACGAAGGGGATCGCATCGTCATGAAAGGCGATGCGATCGTACTTAGGCTTGGTGATACCGAGCGCCAGCCACTGAATTTTCGTACCGAAGTGGTGACTATGCTGATTAAAGAAGATCTTGCCTACACTGATCTGCCCGCAATCGCCACCAGCGGTCGTTCGCGCATGAGTGGCACCGGCATGCGCTACAACAATGCAACTCAGCAACTAGACGTGTTTAAATCAACCGATGTTGAGATCGCACCCAAAGACAAGACCGACAAGACCGACAACACCGAACCCGCAGCTTCACGGCCAAAACGATGATGACTCACCTGCCCTCACCCCACCTGCTTCGTCTGCTGCTCGCCTTGGGTTTGTGCGCGCTGCTGAGCTTGGCACACGCTCAAAAAAAGCCGTCTTCCACCGCGGCACTGGTGCCCCAAGAAGAGCCCAGCACCATGATTTTGTCTGACACTCTGCATTTTGACGACACCAAGCGAGAGAGTACGTTTTCGGGCAATGTCGTGATGACCCGCGGGTTCATGACCATGAACGCAGACAACCTTAATCTTCGCGAAGACGCCGAAGGCTTTCAGTACGGCACCGGCACCGTCAAACCAGGCAAGCGAGTGTTTATTCGCCAAGTACGGCCCGAAGTATACGAAGTCCTCGAAGGCGTCGGTGTGCGCGCCGAGTACAACGGCAAGACTGAAACCTTTGACTTGCTTGGTCAGGCGGTTGTCACCCGTTACATCTGTGGGCAGCACTTTGATACCGTCAGCGGCGAACGCGTGCGTTACAGTCAAAAAACCGATATCTACGAGGCGTTCTCTGGGCCAGACTCTGCCAATGCCGGGGGTAGGGTACGCTCGATCGCACAACCTCGGGCACGCGCAGATGCGGCAGTCGCTGAATGTAAAGCCAAAGAGGCCGGCTTACCCGCCCCAACGCCAAAGCTCTCACCGGCAACCCCTGCAACGCCAGCGGCGAACACGCGCCGTCCACCTGCGCCCGCTCGCCCTTAAGCCCGTTCGCCCTTACTTTTTCAGGCTCATGCAAACCTCAAATGAAACCGGCTCGTCGCAGCCTGAATACTTAACGCCCGGTCGCCTCAGCGCGACGGGATTGCGCAAGTCTTACGGCGGGCGCATGGTCGTACAAGACGTCTCGCTCTCGGTCAACAGCGGTGAAGTGGTGGGTTTACTGGGCCCGAACGGTGCTGGCAAAACCACTAGTTTTTATATGATTGTTGGTTTGGTTGCGGCGGATGCGGGCCGGATTGAGATTGATGAGACCCCCATCAGCAGCATGCCGATTCACCAGCGCGCCCGCCGCGGGGTGTCTTACCTGCCACAAGACGCGTCGGTGTTCAGGCGTTTAACGGTCGAAGAGAACATTCGTGCCGTTCTCGAACTCCAAATCGATCACAACGGTAAAAAATTCTCTAAGCCCATGATCGAGCAACAACTCGACGCGTTGCTCGAAGAGCTTCAAATTACGCATATTCGTCGTAACAGCGCGCTTTCGCTTTCGGGTGGAGAGCGGCGGCGAGTTGAAATTTCGCGTGCCTTGGCGACGCGTCCACGCTTTATTTTGCTCGACGAACCGTTTGCCGGCGTGGACCCCATCGCTGTGATTGAAATTCAACGGATCGTGCGTTTCCTTAAAAGTCGCGGCATCGGGGTGCTGATCACCGACCACAACGTGCGCGAAACACTCGGTATTTGTGACCGCGCCTACATCATCAGCGAAGGCAAAGTGCTCACCACCGGCAAACCCGAAGACATCATCAATGACGCCTCGGTACGCAAGGTTTATTTAGGCGAGCATTTCAAGATGTAACTGCCTGTTTAGGCGCAACAAATGTGCACAAACGTGCACAAACATGCTCAAACTCAACCACCCGCAAAATATATGTCTTTAACGTGACATAAATGTCGATTTGCCGCTTGATTTCTTGGGCGAACTGACTAAACTAAAAGTGTCATCTACTCACAAATCGAGGTTTATCCGCCGCCCTTTTCGCGCACTCGCGCACCCCTTCACTTTTTTTGGAGAGTACGCTATGAACCTAAGCATCATTGGTCACCACTTAGACGTTACCCCTGCAATTCGTGAATATATCCATAGCAAAATGGCGCGCGTGTTGCGGCATTTTGACCATGTGATAGACATACAGGTCATGTTGTCGATCGAACCCCTCAAGCATCGCGCCGAAATTACCCTGCATGTCCGAGGCAAAGATATCCATTGCGAAGCCTCAGAGGCAAATCTCTATGCCTCGCTTGACTTGCTGATCGATAAAATCGATCGCAAAATTATTCAGCATAAAGATCGTACACAAAACCACCACCATCTCGCGGCCAAACGCCAGCTTTTCGAAGCGGCCTGAGCAGCAGCCCCTTCGCCACAACTGCCCCGCAAGCCCTTAAACTAAAGGGTCTGCGGGGCTTGTTTTTTGAACCTCCCGCGCCCACGCGCAGCAGGACTTGAGCTAAACCCCGACCTCTCAACGAGCCGCATATGCCGCGCCCTATAATCACTGTATGAAACTTTTGTCACGTATCTTGCCCGCCGCGAACGTCATGCTTGAGCTGTCTGTGACAAGTAAGAAGCGTGTATTCGAACAAGCCGGTCTTTTGTTTGAAAACCAGCACGGGCTCGAACGGGCTGCGGTCTACGAAAGCCTATTTGCGCGCGAACGGCTCGGCTCGACTGGTCTGGGGGCTGGGATTGCCGTGCCACATGGCCGAGTCAAGGGCCTGAAGCACTCGGTTGCGGCATTTTTTAGGCTGACTCACCCAATTGCCTTTGAGGCGCCGGATCAACAGCCGGTCAAGCAGCTACTGTTTCTGTTGGCCCCAGAAGACGCAGCGCAACAACATCTGGATATACTAGCTGAGGTCGCGCAATTATTTTCAGAAGAAGCGTTTCGCCTGAAGCTTGCCGATCAAACCGATTCTGGTGTCGTGCACCGGCTGCTGACCACGGGCTCGGTGTAAAACCCCCACGCAAGCGCGCGTGCGCTTCATCCTGACGGAGTCACTATGCTGACGGTGCAAGATCTGGTGAACGACAATGTTGAAGATATTGCTTTTAACTGGATTGCGGGTCAATCTGCAGCCGGTCGCCGCATCCCAGATAATGGTATGGCTGCAGCAGACTTAATCGGGCACCTGAACTTGATTCACCCCTCGCGCATCCAGGTGTTTGGACGCGAAGAAATGGCTTATTACACCCGCTTCGATACGCGACGGCGCGTGCACCATCTAGACGAATTATTAGCCGGTGGCGTACCCGCGATTTTAATTGCCGATGGTCTGAACGCGACCGAAGATCTGATTCAAGAATGCGAAAGCAATCAGGTCCCCTTACTGACCACCAAGGTTCCCGCGGCAGAACTCATCGACTTGCTGCGAATTTATCTGGGTCGCCGTTTGGCGCCTGTCACGACCGTGCATGGCGTGTTTATGGATGTGTTGGGCCTGGGCGTGCTGATTACCGGCGAGTCAGGCCTGGGTAAAAGCGAGTTGGCGCTTGAGTTGATTTCGCGCGGCCATGGTCTGGTCGCCGATGATGCAGTCGAACTCTCACGTACCTCGCCCAATGTGATAGACGGTCATTGCCCTGCCTTGCTTCAAAATATGCTTGAGGTACGCGGCCTAGGCTTGCTGAATATTCGTACGATTTTTGGTGAAACCTCGGTGCGCCGAAAAATGAAACTCAAGCTCATCGTGCATTTGGTGCGAGCAACCGCCCAAGACAAATTCGAGCGTCTGCCCTTGCAAGACATGACCCAAGAGTTGCTGGGCTGTCCGATTCGCAAGGTCATGCTGCAGGTGGCGGCCGGTCGCAACTTAGCCGTCTTGGTTGAAGCGGCGGTTCGCAATACGATTCTAAAACTACGCGGCATCGACACCCTGACCGAGTTCATGGAGCGCCAGGCTGCGGCCATCGCGCAGAACAACGCCTAACATGGGTGCGCTCAATGTCGTCTTGATCACGGGGATTTCGGGCTCAGGCAAATCCGTTGCGTTGCGCATGCTCGAAGACGCCGACTACACCTGTGTTGACAATTTACCCGTCCGCTTTTTGCACGAGTTTATCGTCTCGCGTGTTGGCAACGCCGGTGAACGCATTGCCGTCGCGATTGACGCGCGCTCGGCCGACGAGCTTGGCGAACTTCCAGGCATCATCGTCTCGCTGCGTGAAGCGGGCATACAACTACGGGTTGTGTTTCTTGAGGCAGATGACGTCACCCTGTTGCAGCGCTACGCCGAATCACGCCGCCGTCATCCCCTGTCAGACCGCATGCGAAAAAAAGGTCAGGTGCTCTCGCTTGAAGAGTGCCTCGCGCAAGAGCGTGAGCTACTAGACCCCCTGCGCACTCAAGGCCACGTGGTCGACACCTCAGGGCTCACGCCGGGCCAGCTACGCGCCTGGGTACGCGACTTAGTGCAAGCCGATCGCAGCCAGTTATTGCTCACGTTTGAGTCGTTCGCTTTTAAAACCGGTGTGCCGCGTGACGCTGACGTAGTGTTTGATGTGCGCTGTCTGCCCAACCCGCACTACGATCCGGTACTGCGCCCGCTGACGGGGCGTGATGAACCGGTCGCAGACTGGCTGGCCGGCTTTGAGGATGTGGGCCAAATGATCGATGACATCGAGGGGTTTCTGCGCAAATGGCTGCCGCGCTATACCGAAGATACCCGAAGCTATCTAACCGTGGCGATCGGCTGTACCGGCGGCAAACATCGCTCGGTCTACGTCGTTGAAACCCTTGCGCAGCGCTTCTCTGAGCACAAGCCACTGCTCGTCAGGCACCGCAACCAGCCTGGGCTGAGCTAATGCCCGCGACGCTCAGCCGCCTGCTCAGGCTGATCGGTGTGTGTGTCTTGCTTGCCCTGCTTGGCGCCTGCTCTGGCGGTGGTAAACGCAGCGGAGGCTACTATCTCGATGACGGCCCAGATGCCAACCCACCCGCGAACCTGGACGCTGTGCCAGACGCAGTCCCTAAAATCGAAGCTTTCACCCCGAGTACAAGCAAGCCATACGTCATTTTTGGGAAAACCTACACCCCTGACGTGAGTGGCGGGCCTTACAGAGCGCAGGGGCACGCCTCGTGGTACGGCAGAAAATTTCATGGTAAGGCAACCGCAAACGGTGAGCGTTACGACATGTACGGCATGACTGCCGCACACCCCACACTGCCTCTGCCCAGTTATGTGCGCGTCACCCGGCTCTCGAATAACAAAAGCATCGTTGTGCGCGTCAATGATCGAGGTCCTTTTTTAAACAACCGCCTGATTGACTTGTCGTACGTTGCGGCCTACAAGTTAGGCATGCTCAGCCCCGGCAGCGCCGAAGTGCTCGTCGAGCGGATCACACCCGAGCAAATTCGAAGCTGGCAATCCGCCCCAGTGCCTGCCAGTTTTGTTGCCGCGACAACCGTAACAACCGTGCCGCCGCCCGCCGCGGCAAGTGCGCCCACACCGATGGTGGCCCAAGCGCAAGAGCCCAAGCCTGTTAGCGACACGCCTGCCCTGAGCGACACCGCCAGACAGAGCGCCAGCGCTACCAGCGCAACTAGCACCGCCTCGGCCGCCACCCCAGTCACGTCCGCTCAGGTACCCGTCGCGCCAGGCAGTATGTTTTTACAACTTGGCGCCTTTGCCGATGCAAGCAAAGCTCAGGCCCTGGCGACGCGGGTGTCGAGCCAAATTCCGGCAGACTTAGGCGCCTCTGTCCGTGTCGATCTAGGCAGCAACAACTTGCATCGCGTCAGAATCGGCCCGTTCGCCAACCGCGAAGCGGCCGTGCAGGCGCTCAGCCCGATACAAACCTCGACAGGTGTGACGCCAAGTTTGTCGCCGCCTTAAGCGGACGGTTTACGCGCCAGCGCGCGCGCATAGAGCGTATCGCGCGCCAGCCCTGTGGCTTTAGCGGCGATACGTGCGGCATCACGCACCGACACAGCCTCGAGCAAGGCATCGAGCCACACATCAACGGCTGCGGCCCCCTCAAGATCAAGCTCAGCACTAGCCAGCGGTTCGAGCGGGCACACAATCACCACATATTCGCCCTGCTCGCGGTGCGAGTCCGCGGCCAACCAGGCTTGCGCCTGCGCCAGCGGCATCCGAGCAAGCTCTTCAAACCGTTTGGTCAGTTCGCGCGCAAACGCAACCTGACGCTCAGGTCCTAACACCTCAAGCAAGTCTTGCACGCTTGCCTGAATGCGATGCGGAGCCTCATAAAACACCGTCGCTGCAGGCAATTGGGTCCAAGTGCGAAACCAGCGCTGACGCGCCATCGACTTGATGGGTGCGAAGCCGGCAAAAACAAAACCGGGTGACGCATCGGTCGTGACCCCAGTGCCCATCAACGCGGTGATCACCGCACTAGGCCCCGGTAAAGGCACCACTTTGAGTCCGGCCGCATGCACCGCCTGTACTACCCGCCCGCCTGGATCGCTCACAGCGGGCGAGCCTGCGTCAGACACTAACGCCACCCGTTGCCCTGCCTGCAAGCGCTCGACAATCGCGGCCGCTGCACTTACCTCATTATGGCGATGCACTGCGATGAGTGGGGTGCTGATTCCCCAGGCCTCGAGCAGGATGCGACTGGCGCGGGTATCTTCGGCCGCAATCACATCGGCACGGTCTAACGCCTGCCACCCCCGCAAAGTCAGATCGCCCAGATTACCGATTGGGGTCGCCACAACATACAGAGCATGGGTAGGCCACGACTGCGCGTCTACCCGTTGCCCAACACGCTGCCAGGCCTCGGGCAAATCTTCAGGTAAGACATTTTGAGCCATATCAGAGCGCCAAGCGTGTGAATTGTGGCAGTGTAGACCGCCTGCGAGCCTGCGTCAGCACCTCGCCCCCTTTACCCAAACCTGTTTGCAGCCTCTGGGCACAAAACACGTTGCAATCTGAAGCCTCCTGCCACCAAATGATGCCACCCTTTTTTTCACAGCCCGAGGCTTTTTTTGCCATCGCGCAACACGCTCAGCGTAAAGCCCTGCAAGCGCGCAAACGCAAGCTGGCGCGCCAAAATCGTCCGCCAACGCGGGCTGCCACCCCCGCACACGTGCCACAACGCTCGAGTCGTCAACAAATTGGTGATTGCTACGAGCAAGCCGCCTGGCAGTTGCTCGAACAGGCAGGTTGCGCCTTACTCGCCCGCCAACTGGGCTGCCCGGTTGGAGAGCTGGATTTGGTCGTGCGCGAGGGCGCCGAACTGGTCTTTGTCGAGGTTCGCCGGCGCGCCTCGGCGCGCTTTGGCGGTGCCGCCGCGAGTGTCTCGGCGGGCAAACAGCGACGCCTGCTACGTGCCGCGCAGTGGTGGTTACCCACCCTCGTGCGCCGTCACTTTGCGGGTCGGATTCCGCCTTGCCGCCTCGACGTCATTACCTTCGGCCCCGAAGGGGCTGCCTGGCATCGCGACGCCGTGCGCTTGACTCAGGATAAGTGAGATAATACGGTCTTCAGAGCTTTCATAAACACCATGGATCTTGCCGCCAAACTGACCGCTCACTTTGAAGACAACATTGCTGCCACTCAGCGCAGCATGCAAACACTGTCTGAACCCCTGCTGCGTGCCATCGACCTTTGCTTTGGCTGCGTGACAAACAACGCCAAGATGCTGGCTTGTGGCAATGGTGGCTCAGCCGCCGATGCCCAACACTTCATCGCCGAGCTCGTGGGCCGCTTCGAGCGCGATCGCCTGCCACTTGCAGGGGTCGCTCTCAACACTGACACCTCAATTCTGACTGCCGTGGGTAACGACTACGGCTTTGAGCAGATCTTTGCCCGCCAGGTGATGGCGCTAGGCCAGCCAGGCGACGTATTGGTTGCGATTTCAACTAGTGGTCACTCCGCCAATGTGCGGCTGGCGATCGAAGCCGCGCACGCGCGCGAAATGAAAGTCATCGCGCTCACCGGCAAAGGCGGTGGCCCGATCGGCAATCTACTTCATGCCGGCGACATCCATTTATGCGTGCCACACGAGCGCACGATGCGTATTCAAGAAGTTCATATTCTGCTGCTACATTTGCTATGCGATGGCATTGACACACTGTTACTCGGAGACCCCGCATGAAACTCATCCCGCTTGCTCGCCCCTTGCTGCTGTGCCTGGCCTTAGTCGGCACAAGTGCCCTGCTACAGGGCTGCGTAGCGCTACTGATCGGCGGCGCGGCTGCCACGACGGGCGTTGTGGTGGTCGACCGACGCACCGTGGGTCAACAAGTCGAAGACAAAACCATCGAAATCAAAGTCGCCAACTCGATTCGCTCAAAATTTGGCGACAGCGTGCGCATCAACACCACCAGCTATGAGGGTGTGGTGCTCGTCACGGGCGACTCACTGGGCAACGACCGCAAGGCTGCCATCACCGAAATCGCCAGCAAAACCCAAAGCGTGAAGTCGGTCTCAAATCAAGTCAATGTCGTCAAAGAAACCGCCTCGTTTGGCGAACTCAGCAGCGACACGTGGCTAAGCTCTAAAGTCATGACGACGCTTGCAACCACCAACGAGGTCCCCTCACGCACCATCGTGGTGGTCACCGATCGCAGCGTGGTGTATTTGATGGGTTTGGTCACACAGCGAGAAGGTGACCTGGCGGCTGCAGCGACGGCGCAGGTCAGTGGTGTCAAGCGCGTTGACAAACTTTTTCAAGTCATCTCGCCGGCCGAAGCTAACAAACTAGACGATTCAAATCGCATTTTTAATAGAAGCTCAAGCGGCACCACCACCCCTCTTGGTGAAGCGCCCAGCACTGCTGCGCCCGCAGCGGGCGCTGGCGTCGAGGTGTTGCCGATCAAATGAAAAAGCTGTTTGCTGCCGCGGTTGTTGCCACGCTTTGCGGCTTGGGCTTTTGGCTGTTCGCCAGCCCGCCGACGCAGGCACCCGAGGTTACGTTCTCAACACTCTCGGGCAAACAGCTGCAAATGTCAGAGCTGCGGGGCAAGGTCATACTGGTTAAGTTTTGGGCCACCAGCTGCGTCACTTGCGTCGCCCAAATGCCTGACAATATGGATAACTTCAATACCTATCACACCAAAGGTTTTGAAGTCGTCGCTGTCGCCATGCAGTACGACCCAGCAAACTACGTTATTAATTTTGTCGAGACACGCAAAATTCCGTTTACCGTTGCCCTCGACACTCGCGGTCAGGTGGCTCAGGCGTTTGGAGACGTCAAACTTACCCCGACCGCTTTCCTGATTGATAAAAATGGCAAGATTCTAAAACGCTATCTCGGTGAATACGACAAAGCAGAGTTTCGCCGTACGCTCGAAAAAGCGCTGGCAGGCTAAGCGCTTCGTCAAACACTACGTTCGCCACACACTACAATTATTCTCGCCGCACCTGTTGGTTTCCCTTCAATACGCCTTTTCTGTTGCTAATGCCCCATGACTAGTCAGCCCCTCTCCTCCCAGATGCCCCCAGAAGTCGTTGCTAAAGTTTTGTCTGAAAGCCTGCCTTACATCAAACGCTTCCATGGCAAAACCATCGTGATCAAATACGGTGGTAACGCCATGACCGAAGAGGTCTTACAACGTAGCTTTGCTCACGACGTTGTCTTGCTCAAACTGATTGGTCTGAACCCAATCGTTGTCCATGGAGGTGGGCCGCAAATCGACGAGGCGCTGCGTCGGATTGGTAAAAAAGGCACTTTTGTACAAGGAATGCGCGTCACCGATGCCGACACCATGGAAGTCGTCGAATGGGTCTTAGGCGGCCAGGTGCAGCAAGACATTGTGCTGATGATCAACGAGGCGGGCGGCAAAGCCGTTGGTCTGACTGGCAAAGACGGCTGCTTGATCCAAGCCAAAAAGAAGTTAATGCCCAACAAAGAAGATCCGTCTAAGCCTTTAGATATTGGCTTCGTCGGCGACATCGAACATGTTGAACCCGCCGTCGTCAAAGCCTTGCAAGACGATCAGTTTATTCCGGTGATTTCTCCGATCGGTTACGGTCAAGACGGCCTAGCCTACAACATCAACGCCGACGTGGTTGCGGGCAAGATGGCCGAAGTCTTGGGCGCCGAAAAGCTGCTCATGATGACAAATACGCCGGGTGTGCTAGACAAGGACGGCAAACTCTTGCGCTCGCTATCGGCCAAGACCATCGATGCCTTGTTTGAAGATGGCACCATTTCGGGCGGCATGCTGCCAAAAATCTCGTCAGCGCTTGAGGCCGCGCGCAATGGCGTAAAGTCCGTACACGTCGTAGATGGCCGCGTGCCACACTGTTTGTTACTAGAGATTTTGACCGACCGCGGGGTCGGCACGATGATCTCGTCAGACTAAAGCTCACGTGCCTCGGCTGCGTTTTCCGCAACAGCCGCCCGTGCGCTCGCGCCGGGCGGGTGTGCATCGGCCGTTAGCGACCGGACAGTCGCTAGCAGGTGCAACCGCGCAGGAACAGCAGTCACCGGTTTGGCTGTTTGATCTGGACAATACGCTGCACGACACCTCTTACAAGATTTTTCGCGAGATCAATCTGGGCATGACCGCTGCAGTCATGGAAACCCTCAAGCTCAACGAGAAGGACGCGAGCGAACTGCGCACGCGGTACTGGCGGCGCTATGGGGCGACTCTGCTGGGGCTGGTACAGCATCACAATATCGACCCTCACGCGTTTTTGCAGCGAAGCCACGCCTTTGAGGTGGCGCCGCTCGTAAGGGCCGAGCGAGGTTTGCGCGATAAACTCAACCGCCTGTCTGGACGCAAAATATTATTCACAAATGCGCCGCTGCATTACGCCCGCGCCGTACTCAAACACCTGGGTATTTTGCGCTGTTTTGACCAGCTCTGGGGCGTTGAACAAATGCAATTGCATGGCCGCTTTCGCCCCAAACCCTCGGTCACCCTGATGCGACACGTACTCGCCCAAGAGGGCATCCACCCCAGACGCGCTGTCCTGGTCGAAGATACGATCGAAAATCTTCGCAGCGCCCGTAAGGCAGGTTTACGCACGGTGCACGTTTTTCATCCGGGCACGCCCTTTGGGCGAGGCAAAAGCGGTCGCCCCGATTTTGTTGACTTGCGGGTAAACTCCGTTGGTCACCTATTGTTACAGAAGCGGCCGCTGCGAGGCGCTTGAGTCGTGCCGCATTTTTTTAACCCTTTCTGTTGGGCGAGATGACTATGTCAGCCAAACCGGGCGAACGCAAACATCAGATCCTGCAGATGCTCGCAGAAATGCTCGAGCAGCCTCGGGCAGCGCGCATCACAACGGCGGCCCTGGCGGCTCGACTGCAGTGCTCAGAGGCGGCACTTTATAGGCACTTTGCCAGCAAAGCGCAGATGTTCGAGGGATTGTTTGAGTTTATCGAGACCACAATCTTCAGTCTGGTGAATCAAATCATCGCTGACGAGACCAATGGTGTCGAGCAAGCCCGCAAAATCGCAGTGATGTTAGTGACCTTCGCCCAACGCAATCGTGGCATGACTCGGGTGCTTTGCGGCGACGCCTTAGTGACCGAAGACGAGCGCCTGCAGGCCCGCGTCAGTCAAATCACAGAACGCATTGAAACAACGTTTAAACAAGCCCTGCGCGGCGCGGTTACGGCCGGGGTGCTAGACCCCGCCACCGAGATTACCCCGCTGGCAGCGCTCTTAACGCACTGTGTCTTAGGCAGTTGGCTGCGCTTCGCACAAAGTCGCTGGCAGTCTACGCCCACGACTCACATCGACGCCCAACTGCGTCTGATCTTAGGCTGACGGGCCCGCGACACGCGTCGCACAGACTGGGCACCCCGGATCACGCTTGACGCGCACGCGGTGCCAGTCCATTTCGAAGGCGTCCAGAATCAAGAGTTGCCCCTTAAGCGATTGACCCACGTGCGACAGCACCTTGAGGGCCTCGGCGGCCTGCATACTGCCGATGATGCCCACCAAGGGGGAGAACACCCCGGTTGAGGCGCAGGTTGCGGCCTCGAGATCTTCAGCTTCAGGAAACAAACAGTGATAGCAGGGCGCTGTGGCGTCGCGTGGATCGAACACGCTAATTTGACCCTCGAAGCGAATCGCAGCGCCAGAGACTAAAGGCTTATTGTGCTTGACGCAGGCTCGATTAATCGCGTGACGCGTGGCAAAATTATCGGTGCAATCCAACACCACATCCACCTGAGCAATTTGCGCATCAAGCATGTCGCCCGCCAGGCGAACGGTGCGTGTTTCGACCGTGATCTCCGGGTTCAAAGCGAGTAAGGCGTCTCGTCCGGATTCGGCTTTTAAAGCGCCCAAACGTGAAGTTTGGTGCAAGATTTGTCGCTGCAAATTACTGATTTCAACCGTGTCATGGTCGGCCAAAATAATCGTCCCAACCCCCGCAGAGGCCAGATACATGGCGGCGGGCGAACCCAAACCGCCTGCCCCAACCACCAGCGCTGTACTTGCCAAAAGCTTCGCTTGCCCTTCTATCCCAAACTCGTCGAGCAAAATATGTCTGGCATAGCGCAGCAATTGTGCATCGTTCATTTTTTAGCCGCCGCGCCCCCGCTAGGTTCGGTCGCACTCACCGCCTTAGGCTTGGCGACTGCTTTTTGCCGAGGCTTGCCATCTAAGAAATTGATCGCTTGTTGCAACTGAAAATCTTCGGGCGCACCAAAAGTAAACATTTTATCGGTATTGGCCAGGGGTGGTTCATCCGCCGTGCCTTTTACCTCAGTTTCATTTTGTCGATTACTTAAATGTCTTTGTAAATCAGCCTCGCGCGGGACACGGAATAAATCACCCTCAGCGGTATCGGCCACGACCTCATCGGGGACGATGCCTGTGGCTTGAATCGAACGACCGTTAGGCGTGTAATAGCGCGAAGTCGTGAGCTTAATGGCCGTGTTTTCAGAGATCGGCAAAATCACCTGCACAGACCCTTTACCGAAGGTACGGTTGCCCATAATCGTGGCACGCTTGTGGTCTTGCAAGGCACCTGCCACGATCTCTGAGGCCGAGGCTGAACCCACGTTCACGAGCACCACCATTGGCACTGTTTTTACCCAACTGGGCAAGCCAGACAAGTAATCAGATTCGCCGCGTGCGTAGTCAGAGGCAACAGCCAGGTACTTATGTTTTGAATCGGGTGCGCGCCCGTCGGTCGACACCACCAGGGTGTTGGGTTTCAGAAACGCAGCTGACACACCAATGGCACTGTTGAGCAAACCACCCGGATCGTTACGCAGATCGAGGATCAAGGCGCGAGGCGCACCTTTGACGCTGAGGTCTTTCAGGTGTCGCACAAGATCCGAGCCCGTTTTTTCTTGGAACTGGGCGATGCGCACGTAACCGATATTATCGTCGAGCATTTTGCTGCGAACGCTGCGCACACGAATCGTGTCACGAACGATTTTAATCACCAACGGCTGCGCCTGACCTTGGCGAATAATGGTCAAAGTAATTGGCGTCTTGACTGGGCCACGCATGAGCTTGACCGCATCAGTCAGCGTCAGGCCTTTAGTCGACTTATCATCGATCTTTGAAATCAAATCACCCGAACGAATGCCTGCGCGTGCAGCTGGAGTGTCTTCGATTGGCGAAATCACCTTCACCATTCCGTCTTCAGTGCCAACTTCGATTCCTAAACCACCAAACTCGCCTTGCGTGGCCGTTTGCATTTCTTTAAAAGCGTCGGCATCAAGATAAGCGGAGTGGGGGTCAAGATCAGACAACATGCCGGCGATCGCGCCGTCAATCAGTTTTTTGTCGGTGACTGGCTCGACGTAGTTGTTTTTAATCGCCGACAACACATTTGAGAATTGTCTGAGCTCGTCGAGCGGCAAAGGCGAACCGCGTTGCGCCAGAGCGGTGATGCCCATGCTGAGCAGAATGCCCGCGATCACGCCAACTGAGACCAAACCGAAACCACGTATTTTACGAGTGCCCATGCACATTCCTGAGTTAAAAACCATTAAAGCTCAAACACTGCGACTGCCGCGCGCACTAGCGCGCTAAAAATTGAACCGGGTCGACAGCGGCGCCACGATGCCGGATTTCGAAGTATAGGGCGGAATCCACCTGACCACCGGTACTTCCGGCAAGGGCAATGGTCTCTCCTGATTGAACCTGATCACCAATTTGCTTAAGTAAACTTTGGTTATAGGCGTAGACGCTGAGGTATTGCTGTCCGTGATCAATAATCAGCAAGTTACCGAAGCCACGCAGCCAGTTCGAATAAACCACTGTTCCCGAGGCGACCACCTGTACAGAGGCCCCCTCAGCAGCACGCACTAAAATGCCGCGCCAAACACCCCCTTCGGGGCGATTAGAGCCAAAGCGGGCCATCACAGCGCCCCGCAGGGGCCAGCGCAACCCAGGCTTCAAGCCCGCACCGTCCGAATCGCCGCTGCTTTGCGACGACGCCTCCTGTTGGCGCTGCCTCAACTGACTCGTCTCTTGCGCCTGCCGAGCCTGCTCTTGTTTAGCCTGCTCTTGCCGCGTCTGTTCCTGCCTGGCTTGCTCTTGCCGCTCTCGTTCGGCCATGCGGGCAAGCTCGGCCTTACGGCCCGCCTCGGCCGCCTCACGTGCCGCATGTAATTGACCGCCCAAATCGTCAATCAAAGTCGACAGGCGCTTGTCGTCACGCCCAAGCATCGCGGCTTCGGCGCGCTGGGCCTGCAATTGACCCTCGATTCGTGCAAGCACCGTCGCGCGCTCTTTTTTTTGCGTGTCCAAGACGCTTTTTTGTTCGGTCGTATCTTGCACCACGCGTACGACCTCTTGTCGGCGAAGCTCAGTTTTAGCCTCAAGCTCAGCCAGGCGTTCGATCTCTTTTTTAACTGCCGCCACGGCAGACGCCCGCGCACGCGAGATGTAATCCAGGTATATCAAATCACGCCCAATTTGCTGCGGATCATCGCCCGACAACAGCGCAGTCCAGGGCGACAAACCACTTGCGTATTGCTTGCGCAATTGGTTGGACAATTCATCGCGTCGCAACACCAACACGCCAAACTGACGTTTGAATTGACTTTGCAACTCGTCTAGTTCATTTTGCGCCTGCCGCAGTTGCGTCGCCAACTCATTGAGGCGACGCGTCGTCACCGAGATGGCCGCCTCAGAAACTTTCAGCGCGTCAGCCGCGTCTTTGCGCAGCGCCTCGCGCTCGTCGAGTTCTTTTTGAAGCCCTTCGATGCGCGAACGCAGTTCGACCCGCTCACGTTCGGCCTGCGTTTGTTTGGCAACAAGATCGTCGGTGGCGGCGCACGGGGCGCCGCAAAGCGCCAGACCACTTAAGGCCAACCACAGCCACCAGACGGGCAAGCGCATGAAATTAATCCTTTTTGGCTTTACCCTGCGCCGCCACCGCCGCCATTGCCGCCTCGATTTCAGCCGGATCGCCCAGGTAATAGTGCTTAAGCGGCTTTAAATCTTTATCTAGTTCATAAACCAGTGGCTGGCCTGTGGGAATATTCAGGTGCACGATCTCGTCGTCAGAGACGCCGTCAAGGTGTTTGATCATGGCTCGCAAACTGTTACCGTGGGCTGCAACCAACACCCGCCGGCCGGTGCGAATGGCTGGCGCAATACTATCGTTCCAGAAGGGCAAGACCCGTTCGACGGTGTCTTTCAGACATTCGGTTGCCGGCAATTGCTCGGGCGTGAGCTTGGCGTAACGCGAATCAAACTTGGGGTGGCGTGTATCGTCAAGCGCAAGAGGATTGGGCGCGATCGCATAGGCCCGGCGCCAAATCAGCACCTGCTCGTCGCCGTATTGCGCCGCCATTTCAGCTTTATTGAGGCCTTGCAGGTCGCCGTAATGTCTTTCGTTTAAGCGCCAGCTATTGTGCACCGGTACATACATGGTGCCCAGCGCATCAAGCGTGAGCCACAGTGTGCGAATCGCGCGAGTCAGCACCGAGGTATAAGCCAAATCAAAGCCAAAACCCTTTTCTTTGAGTAACTCGCCCGCTTTTCGTGCTTGCTCGCGGCCAAGAGCCGTCAAATCGACATCGGTCCAGCCGGTGAAGCGGTTTTCGAGATTCCACTGGCTCTCGCCGTGACGCATTAAGACTAATTTATACATGGTTAACACAGGTTAAAGTGTGAAGGAAGCCGCCATTTTATAATTGTCTGGTGCCTGGCGACCACCCACCCCTTAAAATTAGGGGTTAACCGTACTTTTTTGGACACACCGTGGATTTTTTCTTCAGTCAAAATAACCTTCTTTTGCTGGTCGTCGCACTTGGCTCGGGCCTCGCCTTAGCGTGGCCCATGATTCAACGCAGCCGGGCCGGCGCTGCCATTTCAAGCACGCAGGCCGTACAAATGATGAACCATCAACATGCGGTCTTGGTCGATGTGCGCACCACCGAAGCCTTTAACGCCGGCCACGTACCTCAGGCGCGCAGCGTGCCGCTAGGCGACCTCGAAAAGAAAGCAGGCGCGTTGCCTAAAAACAAACCGCTCATCGTGATTTGTGACGTTGGTCGCACCGCGATCGGCGCAGCCACGCGTTTGCGCGCGCAAGGCTTTACTGACGTTGTCACCCTTGAGGGTGGCCTCAAAGCCTGGCTCACCGCCGGGCTGCCCGTTACCGCCAATAAAACCGGAGCCTGACCATGCTTAAAGTTGTGATGTATACCACCGGCTTCTGCCCCTATTGCTCACGCGCAGAAATGCTGCTTAACCAACGCGGCGTGACTGAAATCGAAAAAATCCGTATCGATGTCGATACCGAACAGCGGACCTTGATGATGGAACGCACGGGCCGGCGTACCGTCCCGCAAATTTATATCGGCGAGACCCACGTCGGTGGCTTTGATGATTTGTCTGCGCTTGATCGCGACGGCAAGCTGATGCCTCTGCTAAACGGTTAAAGCCAACACTGCATTTTTTATACCCTTTCACCCCCTGATCCAGAGACCCTTTCATGTCTGACCAAAACGCTCCAGCCGACAGCGCACAAAATCCCAACGCACCTGTATTTAATATGCAGCGTGTCTACCTCAAAGATCTCTCTCTTGAGATGCCCAATGCGCCCAATATTTTTCTTGAGCAAGAGGGTCCAAAAGTCGAAGTCGCCATCAATGTGGGTGGACAAGCCCTTGCCGATACGGTCTTTGAATCCACCATCACCGTGACTGTCACGACTCGCATCGGCGACAAAGTGTTGTATTTGGTTGAAGCCACGCAAGGCGGTGTTTTTGAGATCGCTAACGTTCCCACAGAGCAGCTTGATCCTCTGATGGGGATCGTATGCCCGACCATGCTGTACCCCTATCTGCGCGCAAACGTGGCAGATGCCATCACACGCACTTCGTTGCCACCTTTGCATTTGGCCGAGGTCAATTTTCAGGCGCTGTTTGAGCAGCGCATGGCGCAGGCCGCTCAAGAGGCGCAGGCTCAGGCGCCCGCAGGTGGCAACGAGTCGGGTCTGATTCTTCCGCCCGGCATGCTGCGTCAATAATTTGAGCTCTCGCGCGCCTTCACCTGAGCCTGTCGTGTCGCTCACGCAGCAGCACGTCGCGGTCTTGGGCGCCGGTGCCTGGGGTACCGCGCTAGCCTGCGCAGCCAGCCAGCGCGCGCCGACCCAACTCTGGGCGCGCGACGCCAAACTGAGTGAAGCGATCAACGCGCAGCACACCAGCCCGCGTTACTTGCCTGGCATCTCTTTGCCACCCGCGCTGGTCTGCACGGCAAGCCTCGCGCAGGCGCTTGCCCATGCGCAGGGCGGTCACCTTCCGGGTTTACTGCTTCTCGGCGTACCACTTGCAGGGCTGCAAGCACTTTGCGTTCAACTCGCCGAGCAACTTGCACACTCAACACCCAAACTTGCGGGCATTGTTTACACGTGCAAAGGGCTTGAGGCCCAAAGCGGGCAACTTCCCAGCGAAGTCGCACAAGTCGCGCTTGAACCACTCGGCGCGTTACCCACAGGCGTATTGTCGGGTCCCTCGTTTGCGCTCGAAGTCGCGCGTGGCTTACCCGTTGCACTCACCGTGGCAAGCGCAAGTCTCGACCTGCAAGAGGCCACAATCCACGCACTGCATGGCGGCAATATTCGCGTCTATGCCAGCACAGATGTCTTGGGCGTTGAGGTCGGGGGCGCGCTTAAAAACGTTCTGGCGATTGCCTGCGGAGTGGGCGACGGACTAGGTCTAGGTGCCAACGCACGCGCGGCACTGATTACTCGCGGACTCACCGAGATGACCCGCTTTGGCAAGGCGCTTGGGGCTCAAACGGCAACCTTCGCGGGGCTCACTGGACTGGGCGATCTTGTTTTGACCGCAACCGGAGACCTCTCGCGCAACCGTCAAGTCGGTCTGGCCCTTGGCCGGGGTGCAGTACTTTCGACTTTGCTTGCGTCTGGGCTGACCGCAGAGGGGGCTCGCTGCGCACAAGCTGTACGAGAGCGTGCGCGTACGTTAGGTGTGGATATGCCAATTACCGAAGCGGTGTGTCAGGTTTTGTTTGAGGGCGTCAAGCCCCTCGACGCGGTGACACAGTTGTTGGCGCGAGAGGCCACCATAGAATAAATATCTCCATTTTGAGCGAACCATGACCAACACTCTGCACGGCTTAAACCAACGCGACAAACAACACTTAACTTTGTGTGACCTGCCTGGGTCGCTCAGCTCAGGTTTGCGCGACGTCACGGTGCCCACCGGGTCAAAACTTGTCTTCGCCCTGTTTGTCTTTGTCGTGGGAGCTCTGTTCGCCCCATCTACGCAGGCGGCCTGGCCAGACGAGCGCCCGATTCACCTCGTGGTGCCGTTTCCCGCAGGCTCTTCGCCCGATTTGCTCGCCCGCATACTCGCGGCACCCTTGGGCAAAGCGCTCAAGCAAACTCTGGTGGTCGACAATAAGCCTGGCGCGGGTGGCAACTTAGGCACGCGCTTTGTGGCGCGGGCACCCAACGACGGCTACACCCTGCTCTATACAATCAACGGCCCGTTAGTCACTGCACCCACGCTGTATAAAAAAACGCTGGGCTACGACCCAATGACCGACCTTGCCCCCATCACGTTAGTCGCCACCAGCCCGAACATCTTGGTGGTCAACCCATCGCTTGCAGCCAACACCACGGCAGACTTAGTCAAACAAATAAAAGCGCGAGCCGGTGCGATGAATTACGGCTCGGTCGGGGCGGGGAGCGCCGCGCATTTGGCGATGGAGCTCTTTAAGCAACAGGCGGGTCTAGACCTTCTGCACGTGCCCTATCCCGGCTTTGCACAAGTCACCACGGCAATGCTTGCGCAAGATATTCAAGCCGCTTTTATGGTGCCCGCGATCGCGATGCCACAAGTCAAAGCGGGCAAACTAAAGGTGCTTGGCGTCACGAGCCTGCTAGTCTCGCCTGCTCTACCAGGGGTCTTGCCGCTTGCGATGCAGGGCTTTGCTGGTTTTGAGGCGATCTCTTGGAACGCAATTCTTGCGCCTGCTGGCACTGAGCCTGCTATTTTGCTGAGGCTACAACAAACACTCACCGGCCTATTGGCCGAGGCGTCCATCAAAGAACAGTTTTCGGCACAGTATTTTTCGGCCGTCGGTTCAAACGCGCAGGATTTGCGCGCGCTGATGCAAGACGAAACCAAACGCTGGACTCAAGTCATTGAACGTCTGGGTTTGTCACTCGATTGACGTCCTGCGCCTGAGCGCAGAGGATTTGTGCGCCTAACTTGAGCGCGACAGCAAAATATCTGCCCTTCTGCTGCCTGACCGGCGTTCAGACACCCCCACGATAGCCCTGTTGTCGCCACGCTTCGTACACCACAATCGCGACAGCGTTTGACAGATTTAGGCTGCGTTGCGCCGGCAACATCGGTAAGCGCAAGGTTTGCGGCAAGCTAAACAAAGCCCGCTGCTCGGTCGACAACCCGGCGGTCTCGCAACCAAACACAAAAACATCGTTGGGCAGAAGCGCGATTTGCCCAACGAGTTGGGTTGCTTTGGTCGTGATGGCGAACACCCGCTCGGGTGGTGCGCCGGTCGCGGCAATTGCAAGTTCAAGCGAGTCATGCACCTGCACAGGCTGCCACTCGTGATAGTCCAGTCCGGCGCGTTTGAGGCGCTTATCATCGATTTCAAAGCCAAGCGGGCGCACCAAGTGCAAGCGCGCACCGGTATTGGCACAAAGCCGGATGACGTTACCCGTATTGGGCGGAATTTCTGGCTGAACAAGGATGACATCAATCATGGGCGATATTTTGCCACGCTTAACTGACCGGACGCATGGGGGTATGGGCAGCAGCAAGCGCCACGACACCCGCCGCACCGGCGTTCAGTAGCGCACGCGCTGCCGTATGCATCGTGCTGCCTGTCGTGACGACATCGTCGACTAAGCCCACCCAGACCCTTGGTAAAGCGTGCGGGCAAACATACAATCCTTTCACACTTTCGCGCCGGGCCGCCGAGTCGAGCACTTTTTGGCTAGGTGTTTCGCGGGTCCGTCTGAGCCATTCACGCTGCAAGGGATAACCACTGAGCCGCGCCAATTCAAGCGCAAGCTCGCCTGCAGGGTTAAAGCCCCGACGCCTGAGTGCCTGCTGACTGGAGGGAATTGGCACCAACGCCCCAAATGGCAACAAACCTGCGTCGACAGGTGGCTGGGTGCGCAAGCGGGTCCAGAGGACTCGGGCGAAGAGGCCGGCGTAGGCCAGGTAGGCACCCTCCTTAAAGCGCTGAATCAACATTGCAGTCGGATACGCGTAGTCCATCGCGGCCACCAGGCGCGCGTATGGGGGCGCGTCGCGTCGGCAACGCGAACATTGCGCCGCCTGCAAGGTGTCATCGGCTGTCGCTAGCGTCGCTGAGCTCGTTTGCCGGGGCAAGGGATTGAGGCAACGCACGCAACGCAGCAGACCGTTCAAACGCCAGACGAAGTCTTGTGCGCACCCCGAACATAAATTACCACCACGCGCGGTTAAACCGCAAAGCGGACACGCCGAAGGGAGTTTTTGTAAAATCGTTGCGCGGATAGAGTACATTTTGCTACCTTGCGCGCGCCGTTAAAGTTAACAGTCTGAGCCCAAGGCCTCATTTTTTGCCTTCTCCAAGATCAAAATGTCCACCCCGAGCACACTCCCGCTGAACTCTGCCCATGTTGCGTTGCAATTCACGCGACGCGGCGACTTATCTTCCGCCCAGTTTTTATACGGTGAGATCGCGCGCCGCATGGACGAGCGCTTGCGACTGGTGCGTTTACAACCCGAGCAGCTGTTAGACGCGGGCTGCGGTGCCGGTCAGCAGATCAAGTTATTGCATGCCCGCTATCCTACGGCTCGATACCTCGGCCAAGACCATAACCCTCGGTTGCTGCAATACGCTCGTCAGTCTGCCAAACAACACCTGCCAGGCGGTTGGCGTCAAACGCTCTCGCAATGGCGTGGCAAGCCCGCTCAGGCGCAGTGGCTTGAGGCCGATTTAGCGCACACGGGGCTCGCCCCAGAGTCACTCGACCTGGTCTGGTCAAACCTTGCTCTGCATTGGCATGCTGCGCCTCACGATGTCCTGCAAGAGTGGTCGCGAATACTCAAGCTTAATGGTCTTGTCTTTTTTTCATGCTTTGGGCCCGCCACGTTGCAAGAGGTACGCGCCGCCGCACACCAAGCAGGGCTCAGTACCGCCACGCCAAGCTTTGTCGACATGCACGACTTTGGCGACCTGTTGATTGAAAAAGGGTTCGCCGACCCAGTGATGGATCAAGAAGTCCTCACTCTGACGTACGCGACGCCTGAAAAACTCTTGGCAGACGTTAAGGCCTTGGGAGGGAATCCGAGTCTTGGGCGACGCCCTGGCTTACTCGGGCGCGACCGGTATCAGCGCTTACTCGCCGCGCTTGAGGCGCAGCGCAAAACAGACGGGCTACTACACCTGACGATCGAAGTCGCCTATGGTCACGCCTGGCGCACCGGTACGTTGCGCGGAGCAACCGGCGAGACCCGCATCAGCGTCAGTGCGATCGGGCGGCTAGCGCCCGGCACACTAGCCAAAAAATGACAGATACGCCTTGTAACCCATGTAAACCGCCAGCCCAAACAACAAGTAGGCAAAAATACGCTTGAGTGTTTTCACTGGCAGCTTGTGCGCCGCACGCGCGCCAAGCGGGGCTAAAAACACGCTAAAGATCGCCAACACAACCAGCGCTGGCCAAAAAATATAGCCAACCATTTGTGGCGGCAGCCCTGTTTGACCCCAGCCGGACCAAACATAACCCAGCGTATTGGCCAACGCAATCGGAAACCCAAGCGCGGCTGACGTGCCAACGGCCTGATGCAAGGGTACGTTGCACCACAACATGAAGGGCACAGAAATAAAGCCACCGCCCGCGCCGACCAGACCAGAAATAAAGCCGATCGCACCACCCGAGGCTGCTGTACCTGCCGGGCCGGGCATCTGGCGCGACGCCTTAGGCTTTTTATCGAGCAGCATCTGCAAGGCAGAGTAAGCAACAAACACCGCAAAAAACAAGGCTAACCAGCCCGTTTTCAGGAGTGAAAACAACGCCCCGCCCGACACCAGCCCCCCGACCAGAATGCCTGGGGTTAAGGCGGCAACAAGATCCCAGCGCACTGCGCCTTTGTTGTTATGGGCCCGAACGCTTGAGACCGAGGTAAACAGTATCGTTGCCATCGAGGTCGCAATCGCGGCGTGCACCGTTAACTCGAGCGACAGCCCCTGCCAGGTAAACAAGAGAGTCAAAAACGGCACCAAAATCATTCCGCCGCCAATGCCTAAAAGCCCTGCAGCGAAGCCCGTGACACAGCCTAAGACTGCTAACGCTAATGCAAATATCGGATCCATATGATTTTTCTTAATGCCCAGGCGCGTAAAGGGGCTTAGTATACTGACAGGACAACCTGCCGCCGGCAGGCAATCATTTTTTGCGCTTAACCGCGCGCCTCAACAAGACGCAACTGCCATGGATTCTCTGGACACCGAAGTTCTTCAACAAGCGCACCAATGGTTGGCCGCGGGGCATGCCGTTCACCTCGCCACCGTGGTTAAAACCTGGGGCTCTGCACCGCGCCAGGCAGGTGCCATGCTTGCGGTGCGCAAAGATGGCCGGGTGGTGGGTTCGGTGTCAGGCGGCTGTATCGAAGATGACCTGATCGCGCGCGCGCAGGCGGGCGAGTTGCCGGTACGCCCCGAGTGGGCAACCTACGGCGTATCGCAAGAAGAGGCTGCTCGTTTTGGGTTGCCCTGCGGCGGTACGCTCAAATTGGTCATCGAACCGCTCACAGCAGGCGCTTGGCTAGACCGCGTGCTTGAGGCCACCACCGCCCAAAAACTGATTGGCCGCTGGCTAGACCTCAGTACCGGTCAATCGACACTCACCGAGGCCAAGCCAGGCCAACTGACCGAGGTCAAAGAACAAGGCTGTTATTTCGTATACGGCCCGCATTGGCGCTTATTGATTATTGGCGCCAATCAAACCGCAAAGGCGCTTGCGCAAATTGCCACGATGCTTGAGTTTCAGGTGCTCGTTTGCGATCCGCGTGAAGAATTTACAGCCGACTGGAACATGCCCGACGTCGCTTTGCAACCAGGCATGCCCGACGATGCCGTGCTTGAAATTCAAACCGATGCACGCACGGCCATTGTGGCGATCACCCACGACCCCAAGCTTGACGACATGGCGCTGCTTGAAGCGCTGCGCTCTAAGGCGTTTTACGTCGGGGCTTTAGGCTCATCGCGCAATCAACAAAAACGTCGAGAACGTTTGCTGACCTTTGACCTGACGCAAGCCGACATCAGCCGCCTGCACGGCCCAGTTGGTCTGCAAATTGGCAGTCGCACGCCAGCAGAAATCGCAGTCGCGATCGCCGCACAACTTGTACAAGAACGTCGCGTCTTTGAAGACGCCCGCGTCGGTGGACTCGAGACGCCACCGGCGGATGCTGCAGCAGCTTAGCTGCTACGTTTGCGGGCCTCGATGCCAAGCTGTTTAAGCTTGCGATACAGGTGGGTGCGTTCGAGGCCTGTTTTGTCAGACACGCGCGTCATGCTGTTGTTCTCGCGCCCGAGATGATATTCAAAATAGACGCGCTCGAACGCATCACGCGCTTCGCGCAGTGGCTGGTCTAGCGGGATATTACCCAACAGACTTTTGTCAACCTCGGCGGCGGCAACAGGCAGCGCTGCAACCGCTGGGCCTGCAGCAATCGCCGCCACTGGTGTAGCAGCCCGTGGGCTGATCGGCGCAAAGGCGCCAGAAGCCGACTTGGCAACAGTTAAACGACCACGCGCCAACCCTGTCGAAATCGTTTTCAACAAGCGTTGCAACGTAATCGGTTTTTCAAGAAAATCGATCGCACCAATTTTTGTCGCCTCAACCGCAGTATCGATGGTGGCGTGGCCGCTCATCATAATTACGGGCATATCGAGTAAGCCCGCTGAGCTCCACTCTTTAAGCAAGGTCACGCCGTCGGTATCTGGCATCCAGATATCGAGCAAGACCAGATCGGGACGGCCACGCAAACGCGCCGCACGCGCCTGCTCGGCATTTTCAGCCAACTCGATCGTATGCCCTTCATCGTAGAGGATTTCGGAAAGTAACTCGCGGATTCCGATCTCGTCATCGACCACTAAAATTCTGGCCATATACTTTTAATCACCTATTGCAAGCTTGCATTATCGTTATCTTGTGGTCTTGCGTCTAGTTGTTCTGCTAATTGCGTCAGCAGAACCGATACTCGGGCGCCCCCTTCTTTACGATTCGATACCTCGATCCGCCCGTGATGCTCTTCGATGATTTTACGAACAATCGCCAAGCCCAAACCCGTACCCTGCTTTTTGGTGGTCACGTAGGGCTCGAACGCTCTTTGTAACACTTGTGCCGGAAAACCGGCACCATTGTCCGTCACCGTGAGCCGTACCGCTGGCGGGGCAGCGGTTTGAGCGTCATCCGAGGCAATCATTTGTGTGCTGACCTGGATCACGCCCGGGTGCGTCACTTCGGCCAAGGCGTCTCGGGCATTCGCCAATAAATTATGAATCACCTGACGCAGCTGCGTCTGATCCCCCAAAATTATAGGCACGGCAGGATCAAGTGAAACCTCAAACCGCCACGACGCAGGGGGTTCGTCGGGCGCTGCGCCGCCCTGAGGATCCCAGCCGTACAGGCCTAAGACTTCATCGACCATTGCGTTGAAATCCACCGGCGCCAACACCACAGGCGGCTTCCGCGCATATTCACGAAAGTCGTCCACCATTTGCTTCAAAGAGCTCACTTGGTTCACGATCGTGTTGGTCGCCCGCTCGAGCAACTGCGCATCAAGCGGCTCAAGTTTAGGCGCGAGCTTCATGGCTAACCGTTCGGCCGACAGTTGAATTGGTGTCAGGGGATTTTTGATTTCGTGCGCGAGTCGGCGCGCGACTTCGCCCCAAGCCACGCTACGGCTCGCCGAAATCACTTCGGTAATATCGTCAAACACCACCATGTAACCGTTATCGCGACCGTCCACACTAAGCTGCGTGCCACGCACGAGCAAGGTCAGTGTAAAACTTTGCTCCTGCGCGCCGGGCTCGCGCAACGTCAGCTCAAACTGTTCTTGCCAGTGCGTGCGCTCAGACCCCACCGCACTGTGCTCAGAAAACGCTTGCTTGATGCGCATCGCAAAGTCATTCATCCCCTCAACAGTCTGCAAGAGGCGGCCAGGCGCGGTGCGCAAATCGGCCTTCAAAATAGTTTGCGCGCCTTGATTAAAAGTGGTTAGCAAAAACCGCTCGTCAAACACCAAGACTCCCGCCGATAAATTTGCCAGAACACTTTCAAGATAAACGTTTGAGCGTTGCAATTGACTACGGTTGGTTTCGACCATGCGCCGAGCTTCGTCGAGCTGACGCGTCATGGTGTTAAACGAGCGGGTCAGTTGCCCCACCTCGTCGTTTGTGGGCGGTTCGGGTAAGGCGCGATAATCACCCACACTGACAGCCTGAGTGCCTGCGGCCAACGCCAACAGGGGCCGAACCAGTTTTTTAGACAAATACAGAGCGACCGCGATGGCCGCGAATACTGCCAGCAATAACGCTAGCGTGAGCGTGACGCCAAACAAGTTGCGCAGACTTTGCCGCGACAAGGCGAGCTCTTGATAGTCTCTATTCCCTTGCTGCACTTCACTGGCGTTGCGGGCGATTTTTTCAGAGACCGGTTGCACCAGTTGCAGCCAGCGCGAGTCGGCGTTGACGCCCAACGCGGTTTCGGTACGCTCAGGTGCCGTCAGGGGCACAATCACCCGAAGCTGCGAACCTGGCTCAACGGTTTGGTTGTTCAGTGCATCAGCGCTATCGGTCTTTGAATAGCCCCGCGTAATACGAAGCTGATTCAAAATTGCTGCCGGTGGGGGTTGCGGCGAAAGCGCCCCGAGATTGTCGCTAGAAAACGCGATCACCCGACCGCCGCCACTGAACACCATTGCATCGACTGGGCCACTCGCTTCTCGCAGGCGCGCGAGCACGCCTGCCACTTCGGCGTCGGGCGTCAGGTTTAGTTCGGGTGTCATGATGCGCGCGCGCGCCTCAAGCTCGGCGAGTTGCGCTTCGAGCGCTGCGCGCGCCAAGGCCAGGCCCGACTCAAGCGCCGTATCGACGCGCACGTTAAACCACGACTCAATCGAGCGCGCCATGAACTGTAACGAGACGCCATAAATCAGCGCACCCGGAAGCACGCCAATGAGCGCGAACGCCAGAGCAAAGCGCGCCGTCAATCGCGCGCCGAACTGGCCACTGCGCAATTGCAATAGCAAGCGGGCACTTAGGGCAACGACCCAAACAAACAGCGCGAGGGCCAACGCCCCATTGAGCCATAGCAACAAGCCCTGATACTGCGCCACGCGTGAAGCGTTTCCGGTTGACCAGGCAAGCAGGCCGAACAGGCCAGCGCCGCTACTGACCGCAGTAAATAAAGCGAGGCGAAGCAGTCGGTTCATTTTTTTGCCGCCTCGGACTGGATCGCAAAGTCAAACGGCGTCCACTCACTTGCAAGCGACCAGGCGCTGCGTTTAGAGGCCTCAAGTTGCAAGGGCCGCGCAAGTTGCGAGGAATCGAGCCGAAACCGAATTTTTCCGTCGTAGCGCTGATTTTTTTCAAAGCGATCAGAGGGCGCAACCGGCCAGGCTCGCACCTGCTTAAGCACCGCCAGCGCCTCTGGCAGCGAGCGCTCGGGCACAAACAAATCGCCGGTTGCCACGCGCCACTGCTGCGTGAGCACGTTATAGGTCAGGCGCTTAGTCAGCGTCGCTTCAACTAACACACGCTCAAACCACCACCAGCGTGGTGACGTGATTTTTAAATCAAACGTGAAATACAAGGGCACACCGCGCTCGGCAGCCTCAATCACGACCCGGCCCAGTTCGAAGTTTGAATCCAGATCAAGTGTCAACTGGCCCTCTGCAAGCAAGGGTTCGATGCGCTCAATTCTGGGCTCGGCTCCCTGACTCGCCGTGGCACAAAAGCACAGCAAGACAGCCAGCACGCTTAAGCACGTGCGGTTAAACACAGAGGGCCACGTGATCTTCGAAGCAGTCATGGCCTAATTAACGCCTAAACTTGGCGAGAAAACAAGGCATAAAAGAACCCATCTTGCCCGGCCGGATGCTCGGCATCCGCCAAGCAAGGCAAAAGCTGTCCGGGTGCCGGCAAACGCAGCGCTTGTGCATGACGCTGAGTAAAGGCAGCCGCCTGCGCTTCGCCTTCTTCAGTAAAAATCGAACACGTCACAAGCAACAATTTGCCACCAGGCGCCACCAGACTCCAGAGTGAGTCTAATATTTCTCTTTGCAGTTTGGCGGTCGCGCTCAAATCGGTGGCGCGACGCAACCAGCGAATATCGGGATGGCGGCGCACAATGCCCGAGGCGGTGCAGGGAACGTCGGCCAGCACGGCATCGAAGGGCTTGCCGTCCCACCAGGTATGCGCGCGCATGGCGCTCTCGGCAATCAACTCCACCTCGTCGGTCAGCAGTCCCAGCCGTTCTAGATTTTGCTCGACCCGGCCCATCCGGGCGTTGTCAATGTCTAGCGCGACCAGTTTGAGCTTGGCCAGTTCAAGCATATGCGCGCTCTTGCCTCCTGGGGCCGCGCAAGCATCCAAAACACGCATGCCGTCTTTTAGCTCGAGCAGCGGCGCCGCAAGCTGGGCGCCCGCGTCTTGTACCGACCACCAACCCTGTGCATAGCCGGGCAACGAGGCGATTGACCTTGGTACCTCAAGCACCAGTCCGGCGGCGCCAAACGCCGTTGAGGCGATGCCTTGGGCTGCGAAGGCCTGTTCAACGGTTGCACGGGTGGTCGCGCGCAGGTTGACCCTCAAGGTGAGTGGCGGATGCACATTTGCGGTTTCGAGCAGACGCTGCCACTCTTGCGGGTAGGCCTTTTGCAGCGCCTCAATCCACCACTTCGGATGGTTGTACTGTGCCTCGAGATCTTGCGCGAGTTGCGATAACAGTTGAGCTCGCTCGCGCTGAAAACGACGCAGGATGGCGTTGACCAGCCCTTTAAAATTAAGCGTATCGCGCTGCCCCTGCGTAGCCTGCACAGCCTGATCCACCAAGGTGTGCGCGGTGTAGGTCGGTGCGGTGGCGTCGCGCTCAGTGGGGTCACTGAGCGCCACCTCGAGCAATAACAGACTCAAGCCAAGCAAGGCGTAGACGGTCGGGTTTTGCGGCACCCGATCAAGCAGCAGACGACGTAACGCCATCGCCTGCCCCCAGTGCCGCATCGCATAAAAGCTCAAGGACTGCGCGGAAGGCCGCAAATCAGGCTGCACCTCGAGCAAGGCTTCGGTTAAAGACTGACCGTTTTCGACTGCGCCGAGGGCGCGCGCGGCGGCCAATAAACTATCAGAGAGTGCGGGAGCATTTTGCGTCATAGCTCAATTGTAGGGGCTGACAACGATCGAAGGTAAAATCAGGCTCTCTTTCATGCGGGCTACGGCCTGACAGGTGGCGCGTCATGTCTTCCCCAAAAGTCGGTTTTGTCAGTCTCGGGTGCCCCAAAGCGCTGGTTGATTCTGAACGTATCCTTACCCAGCTGCGTACCGAGGGCTATTTGATCGTGCCTGACTACCACAACGCCGATGTGGTGGTGGTCAATACCTGCGGCTTTATTGATAGCGCCAAGGCCGAGTCCCTAGACGCGATTGGCGAGGCCATTGCCGAAAACGGTCGTGTCATTGTGACCGGGTGTATGGGGGTCGATGAGTCGGTGATTCGTGCGGTACACCCCAGTGTGCTGGCCGTCACGGGCCCGCAACAGTACGAACAGGTCGTGCGTGCGGTGCACGAGGCTGCGCCGCCTAACCCCTTGCACGATCCCTTTACCGATTTGGTGCCACCGCAAGGGATCAAACTGACCCCGCGCCACTACGCCTATCTCAAAATTTCTGAAGGCTGTAATCACCGCTGCAGTTTCTGCATCATTCCGTCGATGCGCGGCGATCTCGTCAGCCGCCCCGTGGGGGATGTGCTTGACGAAGCCCAACGTCTGGCGCGCGCCGGCGTCAAAGAGCTGTTGGTGATTTCGCAAGACACCAGCGCCTATGGCGTAGATGTCAAATACCGCAGCGGCTTCTGGAATGGTCGCCCCGTTAAAACGCGTATGACCGAGCTTTGCTCGGCCTTATCTGAATTAGGGATTTGGGTACGCCTGCACTATGTCTATCCCTATCCCAATGTCGACGAAGTGATTCCTTTGATGGCCGAAGGCAAAATTTTGCCTTACCTCGATATCCCGTTTCAACACGCCAGCCCACGCATTTTGAAGGCCATGAAACGCCCCGCCTTTGAAGATCGTACGATGGCGCGAATTCATCGCTGGCGCGAGCAGTGCCCCGACATCACTTTGCGCTCGACCTTTATTGTTGGGTTTCCGGGCGAAACAGAAAGCGAGTTTCAATACCTGCTTGACTGGATGTCAGAGGCCCAACTCGATCGCGTCGGTTGCTTTCAATATTCGCCCGTCGAAGGTGCGTTCGCTAATGCGCTTGAAGGGGCCGTGCCCGACGAGATCAAGCAAGAGCGTTATGACCGCTTTATGGCACACCAGCAGGCGATTTCAACCGAACGCCTGGCACGTAAAGTCGGCAAAGAGTTTGACGTCTTGATTGATGAGGTCGATGACGAAGGCGCAGTCGGGCGCTCAAGCGCTGATGCACCCGAGATCGATGGCAGCGTGTTTGTGGATAGCGCTGCACCCCTAAAACCGGGCGACATGGTGCGGGTGCGCGTCACTGACTCTGACGAGTATGACTTGTGGGCTGAAAAGATTTAGTCTGGCCACGATGCCTACAGCCACAACCCTGCTTTCTGACAAAGACTCGACCCCCTTACGGGTCGGATTTGCCGGCACGCCTGAGTTCTCGGCTTTGGCGTTGCAGGCGATTCTGGCCGCTGGGTTTAAGCTACAGTTAGTACTCACACAGCCTGACCGCCCCTCAGGACGTGGTCTTAAGCTTACACCTAGCGCCGTAAAGCAATGCGCCCTCAAGCATGAAATCGCTGTCGTACAACCGCGCAGTTTGCGGCTTGACGGCAAGTATCCAGATGAGGCGCGCAGCGTGCAAGCCGCCCTTGAGCTGGCTCAGCTCGACGTTTTAGTGGTTGCCGCCTACGGCCTAATTTTGCCAAACTGGGTGCTCACCACGCCGCGCTACGGCTGCCTAAATATTCACGCCAGCCTGCTGCCACGCTGGCGCGGAGCGGCGCCAATTCAGCGGGCCATCGAAGCCGGTGACGCGCAAACTGGTGTCACGATCATGCAAATGGACGAGGGTCTGGATACCGGTGCCATGCTGTTGGTTGAGCCTTTGGCAATCACCGACACCGAAACGGCAGCAACATTACACGATAAGTTAGCCGAACAAGGAGCGCGCCTGATTGTGGCGGCTTTACAGGCGCTGCCACTTGGGACCTTAACCGCGCAACCCCAACCGCTTGAGGGCGCGACGTATGCTTCAAAGCTCAACAAAGCCGAGGCCACGCTTGATTTCACCCAGTCAGCCGTTCAACTTGCACGACGGATTCGGGCCTTTAACCCGGCCCCCGGTGCCACGCTGCAATTACCGGCAATTGACGAGCCCGTAAAAGCCTGGAACGCGGTCGCAATCGCGGCCGCAGACAAGCAGGCTCAGCCCGGCACCGTCGTCGGTGCCAGCTCCGAGGGGCTTGACCTTGCCACGGCACAAGGCGTGTTGCGCCTGACTGAACTACAGCGTGCTGGTGGCAAGCGACAAAGTGCTGCTGCGTTTATTCAAGGCTGGGCCGGCGCCCCAAAGACATAACGCGAGGGTTTTAAAGCTTGCGAGCGCGCCTTCACGGTCTGCTCACGGCACCGAAGGCTTGACGCGCGCGGGTTTAGCGCTCTTTGAGCTTGAGAACCAAAATCGTACCCGCCATCACAAACGTAATCGTGTTTGCAAAAATCAAGGGCAACGACTCAATCAAAATGCCATACGCCAACCACAGTGCAATCCCCAGCGTAAACAACACGTACATCGCCAATGAAATCGCTTTGGTATCCCGCGTTCTGATCGTTTGATATGTCTGCGGAAAAAACGCCGCGGTCGTTAAAAATGCCGCGATGTATCCCATGATTTCGATGTGCATGGGGGGCTAGGCGCGTTCGAGTTCGCGTTGTTCTTTACGCAGGCGAGCTTTGAGCCGTGTCTGCTTCAAGTAAGACAAGTGCTGCACAAACACCTTACCGTTTAAATGATCAATCTCGTGCTGTACGCACACTGCCAGCAAGCCTTCGGCATCAAATTCGTGTACCTCGCCTTCGAGGTTCAACGCCCGTATGCGCACTGTCGCAGGCCGCTCTACCTCGTCATAGACACCAGGCACCGACAAACAACCCTCTTCGTGGGTTTTTTGCTCGTCACTGCGCGACAAGATCTCGGGATTAATCAGCACCATTAAGTCGTCTTTATCTTCACTGACGTCAATCACCACAACGCGCTCGTGCACATCAATCTGCGTAGCCGCCAGCCCCACCCCGGGAGCGTCGTACATGGTTTCGGCCATGTCAGCCGCCAGTTTGCGGATGCGATCCGTCACCGCAGCAACAGGCTTGGCGACCTTGTGCAGGCGTTTATCAGGGAAGTGCAGGATAGGGAGCAGGGCCATACGAGCAAAGTGATTAGATTTGTAACGTTATTAACATTTTAAATTATTCAGGCGCTCAATTGCAATGAAACCTTGTTTTCAGGGCGGTCGCCTACCCACTCTTGCAATGAAACTTTGTTTTCGGGGTGGTGGCCTACCCACTCGCCGCAGTCGCGCAAATTAGACGTGCCATCCGGCTGTTGGCGGCGCCGATCTAAATAGGCTTGAACTAGGGCAAACCTAGGGGTTTCGCCCTTGACAAAGGGGCTGCCTGAACCCACGATCAAACTTAGTATTTTTTTGAAGGTTTAAGAGCGTATGAATCGCATTGGTATTGACGTAGGCGGCACGTTCACGGACATTGTCTTGGTTGACGACGCCACCGGACAAATCTGGTCCGCGAAGGTGCCGACCACTCCCTCAGATCGGGTGGTCGGTGCCATGCACGGCTTTCATCGCATCTTGGAGCTGAGCGACAAGACAAGTGCCGAAATTGGCTTTATCGGGCACGGTACCACCATGGCCACCAACATGATTGTTGAGGGCAAGGGTGCCAAGACCGCGCTCATTACCACGGCCGGTTTTCGCGATATTCTTGAGCTCCGTAGGGTCTCGCGCCACGACCGAGCTGATTTGTATGACTTGCAATTTGAAAATCCTAAGCCTCTCGTAGAACGACGCTGGCGCCTCGAGGTGCCCGAGCGCCTGCGCCCCGACGGCTCGATCGAGACACCTCTTGACCTCCGGGCGCTGGCAAGTCTGGCTGAAAAAATTAAAGGTTCAGATATCGAAGCGGTAGCGATTTGCTTTTTACACGCCTATGTCAATCCCGCACATGAAAAGCAAGCCTTTGATCTGCTTAAGCAATTATTGCCGCAGCACTTCATCACCACGTCGCATCAGGTCAACCCCGAAATGCAAGAATACGAGCGCACGAGCTCGACCGTCATGAACGCCCTCTTAGGCCCTGTTTGTGGTCGCTATATCCATCATTTCGACAGTCAGCTTCAAGCCGCCGGCTTTCGTGGCGAGCTGCTCTTTATGCAATCAAACGGCGGCTTGGCATCAACCGCCGTTGTGGCTGCCAAGCCGATCGTGCTGCTTGAGTCGGGCCCCGCGGGCGGCGTCAGTGCAGCGGTGCGCGCCAGCGAACAAGCCCAACTACCTGGCGTGTTGTTAGGTGATATGGGCGGCACCACCTTTGACGTTTCGTTAATTCGGGAGTCACGCCCAGAGCTTCGTAACAGCAGCCTGCTGCACACCCATGCCGTGCGTGCACCCACCATCGACATCGACTCAATTGGTGCAGGCGGCGGCTCAATCGCCTGGATTGACAGCGGCGGCGGGGTGCATATTGGCCCCCAAAGCGCAGGGGCTGACCCGGGCCCAGCCTGTTATGGTCGCGGCGGCAAACGCCCAACCGTCACGGACTGCAACGTCTTACTAGGTTATGTCGACCCAAATTCATTTTTAGGTGGTGAGTTCAAACTTGATGCGCAAGCTGCCGCTGACGCGGTAGAAGAGCATCTGGCCAAACCGCTGGGGGTATCGGCGCTTGAAGCTGCGTGGACAGTGCGGGTGGTTGCCAACGCCTTAATGGCGCAAGCGATGCGCCTGATGACCGTTGAGCGCGGCTTTGACCCGCGAGAATTATCGTATATGTGCTACGGTGGCGCAGGCCCGGTGCACGCAATCGATCTGGCCGAAGAACTCGAAATCAAAGAGGTGATCGTGCCGCCGCTACCCGGTCTGTTTAGTGCCTTTGGCATGATTGTGGCCGATCGCCAGTTTGATGGACAAACTGCAGTTGAAACCGAGCTTGAGGCGATTGCTGCGCGGGACATCGCGGCACTTTGCGCCGAGCTCAGGCAGCAGGCGCTCGATACCTTCGGCGCTCAACAAAACTCGCATTCGGTGCAAACCCACTTTCGCGCCGATTGCCGCTACACCGGTCAGCCCGCGTCGATCTCGGTCGACATCCCTGCCAGCATGCTTGACGGATCTGGGCAACACAGCCTGATTGCGACCATTCGTGCCGGCTTTGAAACAAACCACAAGCGAATGTGGAACTTCACTAAGCCTAACCAACCGATTGTGCTGGTGAACTTGCGCGTTCAAGCCAGCGTACGCACCGGCTGGCGAGGTGTGGTGCAGCAATCAAGCGTACGCGTCGCCACGCACGCACTGGTGGCGCCACGCGCACGCGAAGTCTATATCGACGGCCGTATGCAAGCACTGCCCACCTACCAACGCTCAGATCTTGCTCCGCTTGCCGTCTTGGCCGGGCCCGCCATTATTGAAGAACAAAGCAGCTGCTTGATTTTCAAAGTGGGCCAGACCGCACGGATTGATGCGGTCGGCAATTTGCGTATTTCACTCTAGGGTCAACATGCAAACGATCGTTTACGAAATTTTGCGCAATTCACTTTACGCCATCGCCCGTGAAATGAAAATCGCCATGATGCGCACTGCGGCCAGCCCCATTATGCATTTAGGTGCTGACGCCTCTGCTGCAGTATTTGACGCACAGATGCAACTCGTCGCGCAAGGCAATGACATCCCAACGATGTTGGGCTCAGCCGTGATCTCAACCAAGGTCTCCGTCGAAGCGATTGGTCGCGAGAATTTGCGACCGGGCGATGTCATCATCAGCAACGATGCCTATCTGGGTGGGGGTAATCATCAACCTGATATTCAAATTACACGCCCTGTGTTTGTGGATAATGAAATTGTCGCCTTTGTGATGACACGGGGTCACTGGAACGACATCGGTGGTCAAGCACCGGGCAGCTACGCGCTCAACACATGGGATATCTATGGCGAAGGCATCCGTATTCCGCCTGTGCTGCTGTTTCGTAACGATGAGATCGTACGCGACGTACAAAACATGATCGTCAGCAACACACGCGATCCAGAAGGTCGGCTACTCGATATTCAAGCGCAATATGCCGGCACCTTTGTTGGCGATCAACGGATTCAGTCCTTGGTGAAGAAGTATGGTGCAGACGCCCTGCGCGATGCCATGAAGCGCTCGCTCGATCATTCTGAAACCTTGATGCGCGAAGCGATTCGCGGTATCCCCGACGGCGTATATGAGGCTGAAGATTTCGTTGAAGGCGTGCAATCGCCTGGTTGGTCGGGCGCGAATATCCCAATCAAAGTTAAAGTTACGGTGGCGGGTGATCAGATACACTTTGATTACACCGGTACGGGTAAACAAGCGCGCGGTGGGATCAATTGCCCCTTAGCCGTCACCTGCAACAGCACCTGGTTTACGGTCAAGGCCCTCACCGATGTGGCGATACCGATCAATCAAGGGTGCTATCGCCCCGTGACGATCGAAGCGCCCTTGGGCAGCATCGTGAACTGTACCTTTCCGGCCTCGGTTGTGAGCGGCAACACTGAAACCTCACCTCGTGTGATCGACCTCTGCTTAAAAGCGTTATCGCAAGCCGTACCCGAACGCGTGATTGGTCAAAGCAACTGCGCAGCCTGCTCGGGCGTCTTTGGCGGGCGCGACCCCAACGAAGCACGGGTGCGTCGCACCGGCAAAGAATTCATCAGCTTGGTCGAACCGCATGGCGGCGGCATGGGCGCTCGTGCCACGCGTGATGGCATTAATGGCATTCGCGTCTATGTGGGCAACGCGGGTGCCTTGCCCGTTGAGTTTATCGAACAGACCATGCCGATCACCGTCGAAGCCTGGGCACTTGTACCCGATAGCGGCGGCGCCGGTCGGTGGCGTGGGGGCTTAACCTCACGGCGAACTTACCGCGTCGGCTTTGAAGAGGCCACTGTGACAGCCGCAGGCGAACGCGGCCAAGCGGCGCCAGAAGGCTATTTTGGCGGTTTAGCGGGTGGCCTCTTTGAATGCCGCATCGTGAGCCCCGATGGCACCGAGCGCACTATGCCAAGCAAGGGCGCAACCGAGATTGTCCACCTAGGCGATCGAGTGCTCTTGCAACCCGCCGGCAGTGGCGGCTACGGCGACCCGAAAGAGCGCGCGGTTGCGTCAATCGAGGCCGATCTGCTGGACGGCTATATCACCATCGAAGCAGCGCGTTCGTTATACGGTTATCAAGGAAGTATCGAATGAGTCAGCCACTACCCCTGGCCGATGTCTGCGTCATTGAAATCGGCCATAGCTTAGCCGCACCCTATGCTGGCCAAATTTTTGCTCACTTGGGCGCACGCGTGATCAAGATCGAAAACTCAACGACGGGCGACTATGCCCGCGGCTGGGGACCGCCGTTTATCGAAGGCGCTGCCGCACTGTTTCATGCGATGAACAACGGTAAACAAAGTATCCGCGCCGACTTCAATGACAAAGAGTTCATCGCGCGCGTACGCGCTTTTATCCTTGAGCACGCCGACGTTGTGATTCAGAATCTCAAGCCAGGTAACCTTGAAAGCCACGGACTCGGCGCAAATGAGCTGACCGCTGAACAACCCTCGCTGATCTACTGCAATCTTGGTGCGTTTGGTGCCAACGGTCCACTACGCGACAAGCCGGGCTACGACCCACTGGCGCAAGCCTACAGCGGCATGATGAGTATTTTGGGACATGAAGGCGACGCCATGAGCCGAGTGCCTTTATCGCTGAACGACATGGGTACGGGGATGTGGACCGTGATTGGTGTGCTGTCGGCACTACGCACGCGCGATGCCGACCCCCAGCGGCGCGGTCAAATTGTCGATGTCTCGCTGTACGAAACCGCCTTGGCCTGGATGATGGTGCCCCTGTCTGATGTGCTTGCAGGTGCAGCTTTACCCAAGCGCAGCGGTTCAAGCAGTCCAAATATTGTTCCCTATCAAGTGTTTGACTGCGCAGATGGCGCGATCTTGGTAGCAGCAGGAAACGACATCCTTTACGCACGGCTCTGCCAAGCGATGGAGTTACCCGCACTGGCCCAAGACCCACGCTTTATCGCCAACGGTGGTCGCGTCGAAAACCGAGTGGCTTTGATCGAATTACTGCAAACGCGCTTTAAAGAATTACCGGCTCAAGAATGGCTCGCCAGGCTTGAAACAGTGTCGATACCGTGTGGCCCGATTCAGACCGTTGATCGCGTCATTGCTAACGAGCAGACACGAGCACTTGATATTTTGCGCACGACACCGAATGGCAAAGCCACGACGGTAGCCTTGCCGATTTCTTTTAACGGCAACCGTCCGCCTCTGGCGGGCAATGCGCCTACACTTGGTGAACACGATTATTTGCTGCACCCAGCCAACCAGCAAACCAACTCGGAGACATGATGTCTGTTGCCACGATTAATCTTGCCACACCTTATCAAACGCTAGCGCTGTCTTCGCCATTTGAAGGCCTGCTGGTGGTTCAACTAAATCGCCCTAAAGTCGCCAACGCCCTGAACACCACCATGGGCGAAGAGTTGATACAAGTGTTCGGCACGCTCGAGGCCTCACCTGAACAGTTTCGCTGCGTTGTCTTAACGGGCGCTGGCGAAACTATTTTTTGTGGTGGCGCCGATCTAAAAGAGCGCGATGGCATGACCGATGCGCAGTTCAACACTCAACATTATTTGTTTGAGCGCATGGCGCGTGCGATTTATGACTGCCCGGTCCCCACCATTGCTTGCGTCAACGGCGCGGCCATCGCTGGCGGGCTTGAGCTCGCCTTGTCGTGTGACTTTATCGTTGCCTCAGACAATGCTCGCTTTGGCTTTGCTGAAGTCAAACGCGGCATCATGCCGGGTGGTGGTGGCACACAACAACTGCCGCGGGCCATTGGTGTTCGACGCGCGAAAGAGGTCATCTTCACCGGCGACCCGTTTGATGCGCAAGACGCTTTGAGTTTTGGGCTACTGAATCATGTGTATCCCAAAGCGGCGCTATACGACGAGACCATGAAACTCGTACAACGCATTCTTGCTAACGCCCCTATTGCTGTGCGACAAGCAAAAAAATCCATTACCTTTGGCTTGCAGATGGATATGCGTACCGGTATGTTCTTTGAAGTAGAAGCCTATAGCCGCTTAGTGGCAACCGATGATCGCATGGAGG
The DNA here is from genome assembly GCA_945887835.1 of Bordetella parapertussis. Classification (GTDB taxonomy): domain Bacteria; phylum Pseudomonadota; class Gammaproteobacteria; order Burkholderiales; family Burkholderiaceae_B; genus Zwartia; species Zwartia parapertussis_B. Next base: position 61,209 of record CAMCZQ010000001.1, read on the forward strand.
GGATCCGTGCCTTTAACGAAAAACGTCCCCCAAAATTTACCGGTAAGTAATCACCAAAACATAATATTCACCCCGACCCGAGCAACTCGCTCAAACAACTGCAAGGAGACATTATGAAACTCACCCAGCGTGCAAAAGACACTCAGGTAGCGCTTGTAAACAAAAATTTGCGTGGTTTACTAAAAGGCTTCGCACTGGCAGCAACACTTGGTGCCACGCCGTTTATCGCAAGCGCCCAAGCGCCTGCGGCCTGGGCGCCCAACAAACCCATCAAACTGATCGTGCCTTACCCGCCCGGTGGTGGCTCGGACACGATCGCGCGCATTATCGTCAACGGCTTAGGCAATAAACTAGGTCAAACGGTGGTGGTTGAAAACCGTGCTGGTGCAAACGGCGCGGTCGCGCACGAAGTCGTATTTAACGCGGCTCCCGATGGCTATACCCTGCTACTCTCGAGCGCAGACACCTATTCGATGTACCCCGCGCTCTATCCCAACCCAAAATTTATTTCGGCAGAGTTTGTACCGATCGCACCGGCAGCGGTCGTGAACTTTGTACTGATGGGTCGCCCAGGTCTTGAGGCTAAAAATGTACCTGAGCTGATTGCCCTGGCAAAAAAGGGCAAGCTGAGTTATTCGAGCTGGGGCAATGGTAGCGCTGGACATATCGCTATGGCTCAATTTAATCAAGTAACGAAAACCGACATGCTGCACGTGCCCTATCAAGGTGCTGCACCAGCGGCGCAAGCTGCAATGGGTGGTCAGGTTGACTTAGCGCTTGTGCCGGCCCCGTTGGCGGCAGGCTTTAAAACTAAGCTCATCCCGTATGGAGTGGCCTCTGCAAAGCGCGTCGAACTGATTAACGAAATCCCAACGCTGACCGAGCAAGGCACAACCGTGGTTGCCCCGTCATGGGTGGGCGTGGTCGCTCCACCAAAAACGCCTAGCAACATCATCGCCGCACTTGCCAAAGCCTTTATTGAAACTTCAGCTGACCCAGAAGTTGGCAAAAAGCTCAACGCTGCAGGCTTAGTGCCTTTATATGGCTCAACGAAAGAGTTTGCTGACTACATCGCCAAAGACTACGCGTTTTGGGGAAAGGCCATTCGAGATGCCGGCATCAAAGTTGAAAACTAAAGTCTGATGACCATCGCGGCACGACGCGACAGGGCTTGCGCGTAATAGGTACGGACATTCTTCCTCTGGAGGGGAAGAATGTCCGCAGCTTTTGGTTTAAAGACGATACCGCGACCGCATTCGGGTAAAGGCCATCATTGGCCTCGTTTGGGATATTTTGATCCTACCGCTGCTTGGGTGCGTGACGCGGTTCGTGTCAAACTCGGCACCATGCAAAATACTCTACCCGACGATGCGCTTGCCGCGTGGCTGCGTTTAAGCCTGCAACCCGGCATTGGCGCGATACATGCCCATCGCCTATTACAAGCGTTTGACGACCCGCGCGCGCTTTATCGAGCTTCGTACGCCACCTTGCGCGCGCTACTCTCTGCACCGCTCGCCACCCAGCTGGCTCAACCCTTAAGCCCAGACGATGCGCGCTACCTTGAGCGTGCGTTGCGTTGGTCACACGAACCTGGTCATGCGCTTGTCACCCCCGCCCATCCACTGTACCCAGAGCGCCTGCGGCAAATGCCTGACGCACCACTGGTGCTTTACGCCCGCGGTGCCCTGCGCCGGCTTGAACAGGATGCACTCGCGCTGGTGGGCGCGCGTAACGCCACCGCTGATGGTCTAGACCATGCACACGCCTTTGCCCTGTACTTGGCGCAACACGGGTTCACCATCGTGAGTGGTCTGGCACACGGCATCGACGCGGCGGCACATCGCGGCGCGCTTGAGGCGGGCTCTGAACAAGGCGGCACCATTGCGGTCTTGGGCACGGGCGCCGATATTATTTACCCCACTTCGCACCGCTCGCTTGCCGAAGATATTTTGTCGGCAGACGGCTTAATTTTGTCTGAGCTTGAGTTGGGCCGCCCAGCACTTGCGGCGCATTTCCCCAAGCGCAACCGCATTGTGGCAGGGCTAAGCCTTGGGGTAGTGGTGGTTGAGGCCGCGCTCAAAAGCGGCTCGCTGATTACCGCCCGACTTGCCGTTGATATGGGGCGCGAGGTTTTCGCGATCCCTGGTTCGATTCATTCGCCGCTTGCGCGTGGCCCACATGCTTTGATTAAGCAAGGTGCCAAACTCGTCGAGTCTGGTGCCGATATTCTGGCCGAATTACGCCCAGGGGTTGGACGACTTGCGGCACACTTGCCGCCCTCATCTCATGCGCAAGCGCCAAGTTCACCCGCTTGGCACGCAATCGGCTACGATCCTATCACCGAGGATCAACTGCAACGTCGCACCGGTTTAGCGCCTGCGCAATTGCAAGTTGAACTCTTTACCCTTGAACTCGAGGGTCATATTGAACGTCGAGGTCACGGTCAGTTTGTGCGTACCCCTACCCGATCGGCCAGCTAAACGAGTCACACACTATGCACCAGCAACGATTTAACTGCCTACGCAGCTTGGTATGCCTGGGCTTCACTTCGGCCTTTTTACTCGGCTCGACTGCTGGCGTTGCACAGGCGCTCGATTGCAACATCACCCTTCAAACAGATGATGCCTTACGCTTTTTACCTTCGCATATCGAGGTGCCAGCTCAATGTAAAGACTTCACCGTTAAGCTGACGCACACCGGCCACTTACCACCTTTGGCCATGTCACACAATTGGGTGTTGACAAAAAAAAGTGATCTCGACGGGGTAGCACGCACCGGCATGCTCGCAGGCGCTGACGTCCATCATGTTGATCAAAATGATAAGCGCGTCATTGCGCACACTAAGTTGATCGGTACGCGTGAAACGACTTCTGTAACGTTTGCTGTTGCACAGCTGAAAGCCGGCGAGCCGTATGTTTTTTTATGCACCTTCGCAGGTCATTCACCCATTATGCGCGGCACGCTGAGCGTTCAATAACGTAGCCTGCTCAGCCAGAGTTCCTTGCGCGTGGTTTCTCGTGACACGTTTCGGGTTTGATGGCGTTGTGTGAGGCACGGGGCCAAAAGGCCTTAAACTCAAGCACTACTTAACTTAGGTTCTTTATCATGACTATTCGTCACTCTCTGAGTCAACTCGCACGCTTGGTAGCTGCCCTAACACTAAGCGCCGCTGGGCTCACGCTGGCGCATGCCGCTGACTTCAACGCGGGCCCCCTTGAAATCAACGATTTGTGGGTGCGCGGCTCTGTACCGGGTCAAACCAACGGTGCAGGCTATATGCAGATTAACAATCCCTCTGGCACAAGCGATCGCTTAGTGTCAGCGCAATCTGAAGCATCAACGCGTCTCGAACTGCATACTGTTCTTACCGAAAACGGCGTCGCCAAGATGCGCCAAGTGCAGGGCATCGACATCCCCGCCAAAGGCTCTGCCAAGCTTGCGCCCGGCGGCTTTCACATGATGTTCTTGCAATTGACTGGGCCGTTCAAACAAGGCGACTTAATACCCGTCATCTTAAAGTTTGAAAAAGCCGGTGAAGTACGTGTGAACTTTACCGTCAAGCCCTCGACCTACAACCCTGGCAGCACTGGTGCGCACAGCCACGGCGGGATGAAGCACTAAGCCCTTAGGCTGGCGCTGCGCGGCTACCAAAGACCGCCGACCCCACCCGGATTTCGGTTGAGCCTTCTTCAATCGCCAGTTCAAAGTCACCGCTCATGCCCATCGACAGGCGCTCAAACGAAATCCCGGCGATGCCCTCTTGCTGGGCTTGATCGCGCAGTTGGCGTAGCTGCGAAAAACACTTGCGCACCGCGATGGGGTCGTCCGAGAGCACCGCCATCGTCATCAGTCCTTTGACGTGCAAGCTTGGGTACTGCGACAGTTGCCGTAAAAACGACACGAGTTCTGCAGGCTCAAGCCCCGACTTCGTGTCTTCCGTAGAGGTTTTCACTTGCACCAGTACGTCGATTGCGCGCCCTTCTAGCTGCAAGCGCCGCTCAAGCGCCTCGGCCAACTCAAGCCGATCAAGTGACTGCAACTCGCTGGCATAGCGTGCCGCCTCTTTAGCCTTGTTTGTTTGCAGACTCCCAATCACAACCCAATGGACATGACAGTCCTCTAGCTGCGGCGCCTTTTGTGCAACCTCTTGCATGCGGTTTTCGCCAAACCGAGTGAAACCCAACGCCAGCGCCTCGCGGATCGCATTGGAGTCAAATGTTTTGCTCACAGGCAATAAGGCGACCTCGGCAGGGTCGCGCCCAACCCGTGCGCAGGCCTCGGCCATACGAGACTGAATTCGAGCGATGCGTAAGGCCATCGTATCCACCGCGCCGAGTTCAGCTTGGGTGCCAGCACGCTCTGAGTTTGAAGACAGGCTCATGATCAATCGTGAAAAATCTTAAAGTTAAGCGGCGTATGCAACCGTGCATGACTCTATCTTACGACATTGAACCCACCGATCTAAATATGCACCAATTTAGTGCGTATCGCTAACTTGTGGCACCAACCCGTGCCGACGCACCAAAAGCGTGCGTTTTGCGCCTCAAACCCACTCAAAAAAGCTGGCACAGGTTTTGCTTAAGTCAAAGCAAGCATAGCTCACTACACAAACTGCTATGCGGCCTTCCAACCGGCGCCGCCGACTAATAATTGACTCAGGAGTTTAAAGATGAAACGCAGATTAGTTCTCAAGCAGCTAACCGCTGTTAGCCTGTTAGCGATGACAGGTTTTGCAGGGTCCGCCTTTGCCCAAGACACCATTAAAGTGGGTATCTTGCACTCGCTGTCGGGCACCATGGCCATTTCAGAGACGGCGTTGAAAGACGTTGCGCTGATGACCATCGAAGAAATCAACGCTAAAGGCGGCGTGTTGGGCAGGAAGCTTGAGCCTGTGATTGTTGACCCGGCCTCAAACTGGCCTTTGTTTGCTGAAAAAGCACGCCAACTGGTTGCCCAGGACAAAGTATCGGTGGTGTTTGGTTGCTGGACTTCGGTGTCACGTAAATCGGTCTTGCCAGTATTTAAAGAGCTCAACAGCCTGTTGTTCTACCCCGTGCAGTATGAGGGCGAAGAGCTTGAGAAAAACGTGTTTTACACCGGTGCCGCACCGAACCAACAGGCCATCCCCGCCGTTGAATACCTGATGAGCGCAGACGGCGGCAGCGCCAAGCGGTTTGTCTTGCTCGGCACTGACTATGTGTACCCACGCACCACCAATAAAATCCTGCGCGCCTTCTTGATTTCTAAGGGAGTGAAAGAAAGCGACATCGACGAAAAATACACCCCGTTTGGTCACTCTGACTATCAAACTATCGTTGCAGACATCAAGAAATTTGCAACCGGTGGCAAAACTGCTGTGATCTCGACCATTAATGGCGACTCGAACGTACCGTTCTACAAAGAACTCGGTAACGCTGGCCTGAAAGCCACAGACGTGCCTGTTGTGGCGTTCTCGGTGGGCGAAGAAGAACTGCGTGGCGTGGACACCAAGCCTTTGGTTGGTCACCTTGCCGCCTGGAACTACTTTGAGTCAATCAAGAACCCAGTGAACACTGAGTTTGTTGCGAAGTGGAAAGCTTACGCAAAAGCCAAAAACTTGCCTAACTTCGCCACTGCGGTCACCAACGACCCAATGGAAGCCACTTACGTCGGCATGTACATGTGGAAGCAAGCTGTTGAGGCCGCTAAAACAACCGATACTGACAAAGTGATTGCGGCGATGGGCGGCCAAACGTTTGCGGCACCTGATGGCTTTACAATCATGATGGATAAGACGAATCATCACCTGCATAAGCCGGTTTACATCGGCGAAATTCAGGCCAATGGTCAGTTCAACGTGGTCTGGAAAAGTAAAGGTCCAATTCGCGCGCAGCCCTGGAGCCCCTTCTTAGCGGGCAACGAAGGCAAGCAAGGCCTGTAATACGCCACATTATGAGATTGCAACGACATGTTCTTGATTTACCCCTCCTTGAAACGGTGGCTGCTAATTGTTTTGCTTGCGTTACCGCTGCATTGCAGTTTGGCCGCCGACTTGGTCGAACCCTCAGTGTTGAAGGGTTTGGCCGGCGAGAGCAACACCGAGAGGGTCGAGTCGATTACAGCGTTGGGGCAACTCACCACTCCTGGCGCAGCCGCAGTATTGGCTGCGTTGGGGGCGGGCAACGTTCTGATTACCTCTGACAATAAAGTCTTATTGTCAGTTGAAGGCGGCAAGGCAATCGACCCAACAACCGGTGAAACAGTTGTGGCGCCTGCTGATGCCCAAGCACTGACCCTGAATAATCGTTTACGCAGCGCCTTGCAATCTGCGTTGGTGAGCGCTGAATTATTTTCTCCGCAACGCACCGTGCGCTTAGCTGCCGCACAACGTCTGCAAAAAGAAGCCGATCCTGCACGCGCGCCTTTACTTGAACGTGCGCTTGAAAAAGAGCAAGACGATACCGTTAAAAGTGCCTTGAATGTCGCTTTAGCGAGCGGCTCAATTAAAAGCACCGATGCTGCGACACGCCGGCGTGCTGTAGCGCTGCTGGGCGACAGCAAAAATCCGAGTTTTAAGCCTTTGTTGACCGCGATGGTCACACCCGACGCCACTGGTACCTTCGCCGAGTCTGACGCAGACGTACGCGCGGCAGCAAAGACCGCCATCGCTCAAATCGAATGGCATCAAACCGTTGTCAGTTGGGTTGGCAATATTTTCTTCGGGATCAGCCTTGGCAGCGTGCTGTTACTCGCAGCGCTTGGTCTAGCGATCACCTTCGGCCTGATGGGCGTGATCAACATGGCGCATGGCGAGTTGCTGATGATTGGCGCCTACGCCACGTACCTTGTGCAGGGCCTGTTTAAACAATGGCTACCCGCCTACATAGACTGGTATGTGGTCGCCGCCCTGCCTATTGCCTTTATCGTGACGGCACTCGTTGGGATGGCGCTTGAGCGCACCGTCATCCGCTGGCTCTATGGTCGCCCGCTTGAAACCCTGCTCGCGACCTGGGGCATTAGCTTGATCCTGATGCAGTCGGTGCGCAGCTTGTTTGGTGCGCAAAACGTCGAAGTGGCCAACCCCAGTTGGATGAGCGGTGGCGTGACGATCCTGGGTGACCTGTCACTTAGCTACAACCGTATCGTGATTGTTGGTTTTGCGCTTTGTGTGGTGGTGGTGGTGTGGTTGGTCTTAAACCACACGCGCCTAGGCCTGTTCGTGCGGGCGATCACGCAAAATCGCCGCATGGCAGATTGTGTAGGCGTGCCCACCGGGCGCATCGACATGCTGGCCTTTGGGCTAGGCTCTGGGATTGCAGGCCTGGCTGGCGTAGCGTTATCGCAACTCAGTAACGTTGGCCCCGACCTGGGTCGTGGCTATATTGTCGATTCATTTATGGTGGTGGTCTTGGGCGGCGTTGGGCAACTGGCGGGTACGGTCGTCGCCGCAATGGGGCTCGGTGCCCTAAATAAAATCATCGAACCCTTTTGGGGTGCAGTGATCGCCAAAATTGCGATTTTGTTGTTTATTGTGCTCTTTGTACAAAAGCGCCCGCAGGGATTATTCGCACCCAAAGGGAGAAGCGCAGAATGAGTGCAGCCACCCTGTCGCCATCCGCTACCATTTCGTTATCCTCTGCGCCCACGGCCTTATATTCACCCAAGGCCTGGACTGCGATCGCCATTGTTGTGGCCGTGTTTGCCTGCTTACCTGCGTTGAACCTAATATTTCCGGCGGGGCACCCGCTACACGTGTCTTCGTTTGCGATCGCCCTGATCGGCAAATTCATTTGCTACGCGATGGCCGCGCTCGCGCTCGATCTCGTGTGGGGTATCACCGGCATTTTGTCTTTAGGCCATGGCTTATTTTTTGCACTAGGTGGCTACGCCCACGGCATGTATTTAATGCGCGCGGGTAAAGCGTCTGCAGATATCGTGCCCGACTTCATGACCTTTCTAAGCTGGAAAACCTACCCCTGGTTTTGGTCGTTTACTGAGCATTTTTGGTACGCGATGTTTTTGATGTTGGCCGTGCCTGGTTTGCTCGCCTTTTTGTTTGGCTACTTTGCTTTCCGTTCACGCATCAAAGGTGTTTATTTTTCGATTATTACTCAGGCGCTTACCTTTGCAGCCATGCTGTTATTTTTTAGAAACGAAACAGGGTTCGGTGGCAATAACGGCTTTACAGATTTTAAAAAGATTCTTGGGTTTGACATTACTTCAGCCAACACTCGTGCAGTGTTGTACTGGGTCAGCTTGGCAGCGTTGTTCGGCGCCTTAGTGTTAGGCCGCGCGATCACACAATCCAAACTCGGTCGGGTTCTCACCGCGATTCGTGACTCTGAAAGTCGCCTGCGCTTTTTGGGCTACGAACCATTGGGTTTCAAATTGTTTATCTGGACACTGTCAGCCATGTTGTGCGCGGTGGCGGGCGCTCTCTATGTGCCGCAAGTTGGCATCATTAATCCGGGTGAAATGTCCACCGAGAACTCAATCGAAATGGTGATCTGGGTGGCAACCGGTGGGCGCGGCACATTGATTGGACCCATCATTGGCGCTGGCACGATCAACGGTTTGAAGACCTGGTTTACTAGCGTCTTCCCTGAATTTTGGCTGTATGCCCTAGGCTTGATTTTTGTACTGGTCACGATCTTTTTACCGCAAGGCATTGTCGGCTTAGTTCGCAAACTCAGCCAACGCGGCAAAGGACAGACGGCATGAATACACAAACCATCGCTTCACACGATGCTGTTCAAGCCAGCACCCAAAGCAACGGGGCAGGTGGCGGCGTCTCGCACGGCCGCATGAAAACCCCTGGGGTCGACACCCGGCACGGTGCCATCTTGTATCTTGAGTCGATCAGCGTTGTGTTTGACGGCTTTCGTGCACTCAATGATTTATCGATTGACATCGGCGTGGGCGAACTACGTTGCGTGATTGGCCCCAACGGCGCCGGCAAAACCACCATGATGGATGTCATCACCGGCAAAACAAAGCCCACCTCGGGCACGGCTTTTTTCGGGCAGAACATCGACCTCACCAAAATGTACGAGGCGCAAATTGCTGATGTCGGTATTGGCCGAAAATTTCAACGCCCGACCGTCTTTGAAAACCATACCGTTTTCGAAAACCTAGAACTTGCCATGAAAACCAACAAGGGCGTGAAATCAACCTTGTTTGCCCGCCTGAATAGCACCGAGCGCGATCAGATCGCGGCGACCCTCGACCTGCTGCGTTTAATGGGCGAGCACAAACGCCCCGCAGGCTTGCTGTCGCACGGCCAAAAGCAATGGCTCGAGATCGGGATGCTACTGATGCAAGAGCCGCTACTGCTTTTGCTGGATGAGCCCGTCGCCGGCATGACCGACGCCGAAACCGAACGAACCGGCGAATTACTCAATGACCTGCGCGGCAAGCATTCGCTGATGGTGGTTGAACACGACATGGATTTCGTCAACCAGATCTCGCAAGGCGGCAAAGTCACCGTGCTGTGCGAAGGCTCAGTCTTGGCTGAAGGCACCATGCAACAAGTGCAAGCCGATCAACGCGTGATTGAAGTGTATTTAGGTCGCTAAGCCATGCTAAACGTTCAAGGTATCAATCAGTATTACGGCAGCAGCCACACCCTGCGCGGCATCACCATGTCAGTCAAACAAGGCGAGTGCATGGCCTTGCTCGGACGCAACGGCGTCGGCAAAACCACCCTGCTGCAATGCCTGATGGGCGTGCAACCCTTAGCCTCGGGCAGCATCCACTTTGACGGCAAAGACATCAGCAAGCTCGCCCCTCATGCACGTGCCGCCCTCGGCATGGCCTACGTCCCCCAAGGCCGCGAAATCTTTGCTCGCCTCACCGTCGAAGAAAATATCCTGATGGGCATGGCCACCAAACCCAGCCAACAAGCCAAGCGGATTAAAAACGAAATCTTTGACCTATTCCCAGTGTTGCGCACCATGTTGTCGCGGCGCGGCGGCGACCTCTCAGGCGGTCAGCAACAACAACTCGCCATCGCACGCGCCCTAGTCGCCGAGCCCAAACTCATCATCTTTGACGAACCCACCGAAGGCATTCAGCCCTCAATCATCAAAGACATCGGTCGAGTCATCCGCCTACTGCGCGACCGTGGCGACATCGCCATTTTGCTGTGCGAACAATACTTCGACTTCGCTCGCGAACTCGCCGACCGCTTCGTCGTCTTATCGCGCGGCGAAGTCGTCGCCCAAGGCGACCAAACCCAAATGGACAGCGAAGACGTCAAACGACACCTCTCGGTGTAAAGGTCGAAACCGCCAGAACAACACCAGGCGGCCCAACTAACAACGCCAACCGTCCATTACCACCTCAGCCACGACGTCCAGCGTAAGCGGAGGAGCCGCGTATTTTTTGCTCAGCACAAAAATACCGGTCCGCAGCGCACGCAAGACGACGTGGCGTGCGCCAAGCGACAGGTAAAACGCAGCGAACAAAAGACCGTCACGCCAGAATACCCCCACACCCACCAAGACACCACGCCCCCCGCGCCCTAGCGCAAACCCCCGCCATCTGATTACACTCACTCACTTACTCAAAATCAACGCGAATCAACACGCGAGGCAAGAACCATGTGGGATGTAATCGTAGTGGGTGGCGGCAACGCAGCCCTGTGTAGCGCCTTAATGGCGCGCGAAGCCGGCGCTAGCGTCCTAATTCTCGAGGCATCCCCAAAAGAATGGCGCGGAGGCAATTCACAGCACACCCGCAACCTGCGCTGCATGCACGACGCCCCCCAAGATGTTTTAGTCGACGCCTACACCGAAGAAGAATACTGGCAAGATCTATTAAAAGTCACCGGCGGCCAAACCAACGAAGCACTCGCACGCATGGTAATTCGCGAATCATCGTCCTGCCGCGACTGGATGCGCAAGCACGGCGTTCATTTTCAACCGCCCCTGTCGGGCACACTGCACGTAGCCCGCACCAACGCCTTTTTTATGGGTGGCGGCAAAGCCTTGGTCAACGCCTATTACCTAAGCGCCGAAAAACTCGGCATCGATATTTTGTATGACTCACCGGTTGACGATCTAGAAATCAAAGACGGCCAGTTCATCGCCGCCAAAGTGGGCGACAAACGCTATGCGGGCAATGCCTGTGTCTTGGGCTGCGGTGGCTTTGAGTCTGACCGAGCATGGTTGCGCGAGGCTTGGGGCCAAAACGAGCTGGGCGAATGGCCGGCCGACAACTTTTTAATTCGCGGCACACGCTACAACATGGGTGTTGTGCTTAAAGTCATGATGCGCGAAGGCGCTGACACGATGGGCGACCCCACCCAAGCGCATTGCGTAGCCATTGATGCGCGCTCGCCCCTGTATGACGGCGGCATCTGCACTCGTATCGATGCTGTTTCGCTGGGGATTGTGGTCAATCGCAAAGCCAAACGCTTCTACGACGAGGGCGAAGACTTTTGGCCAAAGCGTTACGCCTTGTGGGGCCGCTTAGTCGCCTTGCAACCGGGTCAGATCGCTTATTCAATTATCGATGTCAAATCGGTCGGCCGTTTTATGCCAGCGGTTTTTGAAAACATCAAAGCCGACACCTTGCCAGAACTTGCGCGCAAACTTGAGCTCGATCCCGAAGTCTTTATGCAAACTATCAACGAGTTCAATGCGGCCTGCCAACCCGGCACCTTCGATCATACGATTCAAGATGATTGCCATACCAAAGGTCTGACGCCAGAAAAAACCCACTGGGCCTTGCCGATTGAGAAGGGCCCCTTCTTTGGCTATCCGGTACGGCCAGGCGTGACCTTCACGTATTTCGGCTTAACCACCGACGAAAAAGCCAGCGTCTTTTTTGACGGTAAAGCCAGCCCCAACATGTTCGCAGCGGGTGAGATCAATGCCGGTAACGTTTTAGGCAAAGGCTATACCGCTGGTGTTGGGATGTCGATCGGCACAGCCTTCGGTCGCATCGCTGGCACACAAGCCGCCCTGGCAGCACAAAAAATCAAAGAAGGATCCTCACATGCAATCGCTTGAATCCCTGACCCGCGAGGCGCAAGGCTTGGCCGGCGCTTCTGAACATTCAATCACCTGGCACAGCAAGGGTCTGAGCAACAACGAGGCCGAAGTCGCGCGTCAACTGCAGATCTGTAACGCCTGTCGCTACTGCGAAGGCTTCTGTGCCGTGTTTCCGGCGATGGCACGTCGCTTGCAGGTCGACAGCAAAGCTGACCTCAACTACTTAGCCAACCTTTGCCACAACTGCGGCGCTTGCTTGCACGCCTGCCAATACGCACCCCCGCACGAGTTTGCAGTCAATGTGCCGCAAGCAATGGCCAAAGTGCGCCTAGAAACCTATACCGATTTTGCCTGGCCCGCAGCCATGGGTTCGCTTTACAAAAACAATGGTTTAACAGTTGCCTTGGCAACCGCCTTAAGCTTGGCGCTGTTTTTGGTGCTAACGCTATTAGCCACGGGCAAGCTCATACACGAGCCACTTGCGGGTAATTTCTATGCGGTGTTTCCGCATAATACCTTGGCGCTGATGTTTGGCGCCGTGTTTGGCTTTGCCGTTTTAGCATTGGGGATCGGTGTCACGCGCTTCTGGAAAGAAATCACCCCGGGTGCAGCCAGTGCGGCCGCACTCGGTGAAGCCACCCACAACGTTTTAGGCATGAAGTATCTCGACGGTGGCCACGGCCAAGGCTGTAACGACGAAGACGATCGCTTTACGCTACGCCGCCGGCGTTTTCATCATCTGACCTTTTACGGTTTTATGCTGTGCTTTGCCGCAACCTCGGTGGCTACGCTTTACCACTATGTGCTTGGCCTGCAAGCGCCCTACGCCTATACAAGCCTACCCGTGATTTTGGGCACCGTTGGCGGGATTGGTTTGCTCATTGGGCCCGCCGGCCTACTTTGGCTGAACCTGCGACGCTCACCGCTGCACGGTGACGCGGCACAAAAACCCATGGATATCGCGTTTATTGTGTTGCTGTTTACCGTTAGCCTCACCGGGCTCGCCTTGCTCATTTGGCGTGACACCAGCTACATGGCGCTTTGGCTGGCGATTCACCTCGGTTTTGTCATGGCGCTCTTTTTTACATTGCCTTACGGCAAGTTTGCCCATGGTATTTATCGCACAGCAGCTTTGCTGAAGTGGTCGATTGAAAAACGTCAGCCAAACAAACTGGCGTTGGGCGGCGATTAAACCGTCCCAAGACGGTAGTCAAGAAACCGCCCGATCATCTGTTTTCGTTAAACCCTGCCGTTTTTGAGCCCAACATTCGTTGAAGACCCAGCTTTTGTTGGGCCCAAAAGCCTCGGCCGTAGTCACGACCACCCGCCTCAGGCTGCTGATCGTGCACGCCGGTTGGCACATACGCGGTGTCAAACTTGGCGGTGCGAAACACAATATCCCAAATCGGAAACAGCACAGCAAAATTGTGCCCTTTCGCGGGGCCCGCGCTTGACTCGTCATACGCCAACGAGTGATGAAACCGATGAAACTTTGGGCTCACCAAGAAGCGGTCGCCCCAGCTGCCAAAGTAAATGCGCACATTCGCGTGCGAGAAGCTTTCAACCAGCTGTGTGAAGACCACAATCAAGACAAACTGCCCAGGCTTGACGCCGATCAACTGCGCCACCAGCACTAACACTGTGTCGCGCAACAAGCTATCTAGCAAATGGTTGCGGTTATCGCTCCACATCGTCATTTGACGCTGGCTGTGATGTACCGCGTGCAAGCTCCAAAACCAGTTAAACCGATGTTGCGCCCGATGATAAAAATAGTCGACAGCATCAAAGACCAACAAATACAACACCAGGCTAGCAATCGCACCGTCAGTGACCCCAGGCCAGATCCCATCGAGATGCCAGGGCGTAAAGCCCATTAACCCCGCCTGGCCAGAGAGTTCGTCCCATAGGGGATCAATCATAAAAAACAGAGCGAGTCTAAACACCCCTAAGCGATGAATGAGCGTGTACAAAAAATCGATGCGAATCTGCTGACGATCACGCACGGGCTCGGCGGGCCACACCCGCTGCATGGTGCCGAAGACAACGACCAGAAAGCCAATTTGCAACAAGCCAATTAACAGCCACATCGTGCCGTCGTAGGCGTCTTCAATCACGCCACTCATCCCCGCGTGAAATAACAACGGCTGTACCAATGACTCAAAGAGCCACTGTTGTGTTTGGTCAAAGAGTTCAATCATTTGATTCATTACTTTTAATCTTTCTTGGTGGAGGCATGGCTTGGCTCTCGGGCGCTAACACGTCAATTGCCGCGGGGCTTGATTCTCTTGCAGGCTGCACGACCGCGCCGTCAGACGCACCAATCACAGACTTGCGCGCCTGAATTTTCTCACGAT
>CAMCZQ010000002.1 GCA_945887835.1 Bordetella parapertussis
AGCGAACCATCAAGCAAAGCGTGGTCGTCAGTCAAGTCAAGAACCTACTGCCTAGCCGACAAGACTGGAGAGAATCTTTCGCCCCGATTATGCGCGGCTCTTTTTCAGGTTTTTTGCTGGGGATCTTACCCGGCGGTGGTGCTGTGCTAGCCTCGTTTATTTCCTACGGCACAGAAAAACGCATTTCAAAAACGCCTGAAAAATTCGGCCATGGCGCCATCGCTGGCGTGGCGGGCCCCGAAGCGGCCAATAATGCCGCCGCGCAAGCTGCCTTCATTCCTCTGTTGACGCTCGGAATCCCTGCCAACGCGGTCATGGGCATTTTGCTCGGCGCGCTGATGATTCATGGCATCACACCGGGCCCATTGATGATTCAAAAAAATCCTGAGCTCTTTTGGGGAACCGTCACCAGTATGTACATAGGCAATGCCATGTTGCTGGTGTTGAACCTGCCGCTAATCGGGCTTTGGGTGCGCTTATTGCGCGTGCGCTACGCCGTGTTGTTTCCGCTGATTTTATTTATCGCGCTGATTGGTGCGTATGTCATCAATGGCAGTGAGATGGATCTTTATCTGATGTTGTTTTTTGGTGTCGTGGGCTATTTGATGCGCAAGTTTGACTACGAGCCTGCGCCGTTGATTCTTGCTTACGTCTTGAGCCCGATCCTTGAAGATTCTCTGCGTCAGTCTTTGATTATTTCGGGCGGCAGCATGGGGATTTTTGTGAGCCGCCCGATTGCCGCAGGATTCCTGTTTATTTCGTTACTGTTGTTGATCAGTGCGGTACTGCCGGCGATTCGAAAAAAACGTAGTGCGTTAGTCGCTTCGGCCGATGACAATGCGTAGGACTAATTGACTTAAAGGACAAATATGAAACTTGGTGATCATTTAAAACTAGGCGCACTTTGCTTACTGCTTAGCGGTGGTGTCATCGCAAGCGGCGCCACCCATGCCAAATACCCTGACAAACCCATCACAATGTACATTGCCTTTGCTGCCGGTGGCACGACCGACATCACCGGACGCGCCTTGGCGCAAGGTATTGAAAAAATACTCGGCGTGCCCGTTGCAATTGAAAACAAAGGCGGTGGCGGCGCCACCGTGGCAAATGGCTTACTCGCCAGCAAAAAACCTGATGGCTACACCTTGCTAGTCACGTCGGTCGGGTCTATCACCATGAGACCGCTGCTGGTCAAACTTGCCTATAACGCTCAAAGTTTTCGTCCACTGATGCAATTCAGTTATTACATTGGCGGACTTGTTGTAAACGCCGATTCTCCTATCAAAACAGTTGATCAATTTGTTGACTACGCAAAGAAAAATCCTGGGCTGACCTACTCGTCTAGCGGCCCACATACGCAACAACAAATCGGCGTTGAAGCGTTTGGGCGCTGCAAGGGCCTTGTGTTCAAGCACATGCCTACCAAGGGTGGCTCAACAGCCAACACTGCCTTGATGGGCAAACACGTGGATTTTGTTGCGGGCTCCGGGTCGCATATTCCCTTGGTCGAGCAAGGTCAGTTTCGTGAGTTGGTCACCTTTCACGTTGAGGAGCGCGACCCAAAGCGGCCAGATATTCCTGTGATGAAAGATATCGGCTGCCCACCCACCAATCCACCGAGCGGGATGATCGTGGTCGCACCTGCCGGTTTGCCTGACGCTGTGGCAGCGACCTTAGAAGCGGCGCTCAAGCAAGTTGCAGAGTCACCCGAGTTCAAACAACTGCTCATCAAATACAACTTGCCTTATGCCTACGAAGATGGCGCGTTGGTGGGCAGCAAGTTTCCGGCTGAGATTGAATGGTACACAAAGTATTTTAAAGAGGTGGGCCTGCTGAAGTAAGTAAACAAGTCAGTGAACAAACAAGTAACCGAACAACTGGATAAAAAGATGAGTCAAAGAAATACCTTGCCCACGCACTGGGATGCAGTCGCGGATGTCGTTGTTGTCGGGTTTGGCGGTGCGGGTGCAGCCACAGCCATCACTGCAGTCGAGGCAGGTGCGTCGGTCATCTTGCTAGATAAAGCCCCTCAGGGGCAAGAGGGTGGCAACACTCGGGTCGCGGCACAAGGCTACCTCAATACCTCATCGACTGAGGCAGCGATCACCTACTTCAACGCCTTGGCGGGCCCATACAAAGTGCCGCAAGACATGGTTGAAGTGTGGGCCGACGAAATGTGTAAAAACAATGCGTGGCTCAGCTCGATAGGCGGCGATCCACAAGAGCACCAGTTTCAACCAGCGGGCATCGAGTTCCCGGATTTGCCGGGCGCTGAATGCGTACATAAGTACCACCATGGCGACATTCTGGGCTATTCAAAGACTTGGGAGATGCTCGAGCAAGCGGTGCGCGCACGCCCCATTGAGATACGTTCTGACTGCCCAGGGCAGCGCTTGTTACAAGACCCGTTGACGCAAAACATTGTTGGTGTGGTCGCCTTGCAAAATGGCAAACCCATCAATATCAAAGCCAATAAGGCGGTGGTACTGACTTGCGGTGGTTTTGAAAACAATCAAGACATGATTCGCAACTATCTGAGTGGCTTGCCTTACTGCTACACCTCGGGCAGTCCGTTTAACGAAGGTGATGGGATCCGCATGGCCATGGAAGTCGGTGCGGATTTGTGGCACATGAATAACTTTGCCGGCCCATCGATGGCGCTCAAGGTCCCTGAATATCCAACCACGTTTTCGATGATGGCGCTGCATTTTTCGCACGAACCAGTCGGTGGCGCAGTGGTAGTAGGCCCTGACGGCAAACGCTTTACCGACGAAAAATATAAAACGCGTCACGGTAAAGTTGAGCAAAATGGTAAATGGCAAGCAATGCGTACCCCTTGTCCAATGCATATGGTTTTTGATCAAACCATGCTTGAGGGCGGCCCCATCTATGACGGCAAGCCAACGCACGGTTGGACCCAAATCATGAGTGGTTATGTCTGGAGCAAAGACAATCAGGCTGAGCTTGCCAAGGGATGGATTAAGTCGGCTCCAACACTCGCGGCACTTGCCACTTTACTGAAATTGCCCGCAGGCAGTTTGGACCAAACCGTGGCGCGCTGGAACGCACAGTGTGCTGCTGGTTCGGATAACGATTTTGGTCGCACTAAGATGCTCGCACCTTTTGGCGCAGGGCCCTATTACGCGGTCGAGCTTTCACCCTCGATGCTCAACACGCAGGGCGGGCCGCGTCGAAATAAACACGCGCAGATCGTGCGGCCTGACGGCACTCCGATCCCGCGCCTTTACAGCGCGGGTGAGATGGGCTCGATGTACAGTTATCTGTATCAGGGCACTGGCAATATCGGCGAGTGCTTTGCGTTTGGGCGAATCGCTGGGCGCAATGCGGTGGCTGAAAAGTCTCTCGCTTAAGCTTTACGCGGTCTGTAAAGAAATACGCCTCGATTGAGGCGTATTTCTTTACTCAAAGACTCTTCGTCAAAATTAATCAAACGTTAACGATCAAGCGGCGTCATGAACCATAAGACGGTAGCACCAACACAACCATCAAAACCGCCACCTAATCACTCTGATTACTTTTTGTACTTGCCGCTCAACTGCGGCGTATGTGCGCCTGGCAACTTCGCATCCGCATGCTCAAGCCGTGTTTGGCGACCCCAGGTACGCTTTAAGTCGTCGCGAATATTGAACGCTAAGCGTCCCAAACCTTCGCACTCAAGTTCGATTTTGTCGCCGTCGATAAACGCGTTCAAGCCCCGATGATTCGTACCGGTTGCCACAATGTCGCCGGGCTCAAGGGTATGAATCGAACTCACCCACTCGATGCAACGTGGAATATTGTGCGCCATATCATCGGTGTTGAAGTTCTGCATCAGCTTGCCATTGTTCCACAGGCGAATTTGCAGTTTTTGGGGATTGGGGATCTCGTCTGCCGTCACAATGTAGGGTCCGATTGGTGCGAACGTATCACGCGATTTCATTTGGAAAAACACGTTACCTTCGGGTCCTAACCCACGTGCTGAACCATCAATAAAATTGACATAACCAAACACATAATTCATCGCATCTTTGGCAGCCACATTGGTTGCGCGCTTGCCGATGACCAAGGCAATTTCAGCCTCGCCTTCAAACACACTTGCCGCAACATCGGGCAGCACCATCGTGTCGCCGTGGCCAATAATCGCACCGGGTGCCTTTTGAAAGGCGTTGATCGGCGCAGGCGCGGTGCGGGTGCCGTCTTCCATGTAGTTAACGGCCATGCAGTCAATATTGCCCGGCTTAGGCAGTGGCGGACGAATACGCACCGAACTCACTGGCACACCCGTACCCTTGCGAACCGCCTCTTCAATCTTTGGGCGATAGGCATCAAAGCGCTCGATCAAACCATTGATCAAATCATGGGGGCCTAGGTGTGGAATGTCCGCCACCACAGCAGACACGTCAACCACCTGGTCGCCTTTCAGGATCCCTAGCTTGAAATCATTAAAAAATAAAATCTTCATGTTGCAATGTCTCCGTGTTTAGTTTTCAGCTTTGATATTAGCTTGTCTGAATCGGGCTGCGCAACAAAGTCGATTACTCGACACTCACCTGAAACGACACACGCGCAACTCACGTGTCCACATGGCGGATAGAAATGAGGTGCCGAGCCGAGACCTTTATGCTAGGATAAATCCTATACAAATAGTTTTAAAAACAAGTGGTTTGAGACAAAGCTGAAGTTGCAGCCTGAAGCGGTTCAACGCTTGGTATCTGCCAAACGATCGATCAGATTCCCACCGAATCCTTGCATAGACATAATGTGCACTTGCAGCAATACAGCCCTCCTCGGCCACTGAAACACCTTCTTATTGCCTCTAGCCACAACGTTTTGGGGCTCTTGTGCAAAGAACTTATGCGCGCGCATTGACGCGCGCGGCGTATTGGGAGAGTAGTCAGATGGATTTCGGTCATACTAAAGAACAGACGCAACTGCGCAACGACGTGCTCGATTTTATTCGTACGCACATGACGCCTGAGGTGTATGCAGAACTTGACGCCACCGAAGAGGCGCATGAGGCCGGCAAAGGTGAGCGCCTGTCTAATAAGCGCGGCCCGTTAGTGGCGGCGCTTTATCAAAAGATCGATGACCGCGGTTGGCTGGGTTATAGCTACCCGAAAGAGTATGGTGGCGCCGATGGCGATCGGGTCAGTCAAAATATTATCGAAGAAGAATTTCAGCGAGCCGGCTTGCCGATCAGCTTAGTTGGTAGCGGCGCCCCCGCCATCATGGCCGTGGGCACCGAGCAGCAGAAGCAACACTATCTGCCAAAGCTGATCAAGATGGAATACTCTTTCGCACTTGGTTTTACCGAGCCACATGCGGGCGCTGATTTAGCGGCGCTGCGCTGCCGGGCGATTCGCGACGGCGATCACTTTGCCATCAACGGTCAGAAAATGTACACAACGTCTGCGCACCATGCGACCCACATGTATCTGATGGCCCGCACGGATCCCGACGCAAGTCGCCATGACGGCATTTCGATTTTTCTTTTCCCGATGGATACACCTGGTCTCACTGTGCGCCCACTTTGGACGATTCAAAACAATCCGCGTGCGCCGCGCGGCACCACTTACGGTGATGCGCGCACCAATGAAGTCTTTTTTGAAAACGTTCGCGTTCACGAGTCATGTTTGTTGGGACGCGAGAATCAAGGCTGGCGTGTGGGCTCGATGGGGCTGAATCTTGACCGTGTTGGCGCGGCTCGTTATCTGCGCTCGGTGCGACGCGACGAAGATATTGTGAATTGGGTTAAAGCGAATGACTTTGGCGGTTATGCGCCTAAAGATAACCCAGCCATTCGCGACAAGATTGCCGAGCTATGGATTGAAGCGCAGGTGTGCCGGTTGATGACGATGCGCAGCATGTCAATCGTTGAGCGTGGCGGAAACTTTACCTACGAAGGCTCAGCTGAAAAAGTTTGGTCACCTGAGCACGGTGTCAGAACTACTGAAGCAATTACCCAAATGTTAGGGTCGTATGGCCAACTGCTCAATGGCTCGCCGCACGCTGTTGAAAAAGGCGTCTTCGCACACAACACGATGGGCGCCTTTCAATCGGGCATCAATCACGGCAGCGTACAGATCATGCGTGACCAGGTGGCCAAGCGTGGGCTGGAGATGCCCTCGATGCGTCGCGCGAAAGCCGCTGCCAAATAAATACATGCGAACAAGCGACAGAGCTCAACTCGTCGGTCATTGAAAGACTAATAGGAAACAAGATGGACGTGCTTTTAAACGATGAAGAACAATTAGTGGCGGCAAGCGCGCGCGAGTTTCTTGAAGGAGAATGCTCGACCGCCTTAGTGCGTCAAATGGAAGAAGACCCGATCGGCCATCCACCTGAGCTTTGGGCAAAATGCACCGAGATGGGTTGGACTGGCATGTGTTTGAACGAAGAGTACGGCGGTCAAGCCTTACCGCTCACCTATCTGGGCCTCGTCATGCAAGAGGTCGGCCGCGCCATCGCACCGATTCCGTTGCATAGCACTGCAGTGACTTCGCTCGCGATCCAGAAAGCAGGCACAAAGGCGCAATGCCAGAGAGTGTTACCCGGCGTCTCAGAGGGCAAAACAATTTTGACCTGGGCCTTCTCTGAGCAAGATCCACGTTTTTTACCTGAGACGGTAAAAACAACAGCCGTGGTGGATGGCGATCACTTTGTCATCACCGGCAAAAAACTGTTCGTTGATAACTTTGCTGCATCCAATCAAATTTTAGTGGCCTGCCGCACCGCTCCGGCCTCTGCAAGCAATGCGGGTCTCTCCTTGTTTTTGATTGACTCGAACGCCGCCGGAATCTCTCATGCCCGCCTGCGCACCTTGGCAAAAGATCAACAGTGCGAAGTGATGTTTGAGCAAGTGCGTGTACCGAAAGCAAATATGCTGGGCGGCCTGCATCAAGGGTGGCCAATCATGCAAGACCTACTTGATCTTGCGACCGTCTTGTTATGCACCCAAATTCTAGGCGCCACACGTATCGATGCCGAGATGGCGATTGATCACTCAAAGTTTCGTGAAGCGTTTGGCCAGCCCATCGGTGCCTTTCAGTCGATTCAACATACCTGTGCCGACATGATTATCTCAATCGATGGTGGCGAGCTGCTAGCGTACGAAGCACTCTGGAAAATGGACAATGGGTTGCCGGCGCAGGTTGAAGTGTCGCAAGCCAAAGCGTTTTGTAATGATAAGTGCCCTGCGGTCTGTCGCAACTCGCAATCCATTCATGGCGGTATTGGTTTCATGATGGAGTTTGATTTGCACCTTTGGCTGCGTCGTGTGACAGCGTGGTCGATGCGCTTAGGCACCAGTTACGAGCATCGTGAACGCATCGCCCAGGCGCTCTTGGATATGCCCGGGCATGTCGTACTTGGGCAGCCGGTTCCGGCGCAGGCCTGAAGGCTAATCGGTGAGGGCTGGTTGTTGTATCGATTTTTTGATTATCAATATTAATTTTTGAGATACGCGTGATGAAATGTCTAGTTTGCGGTAAAGCGATCGACCTCGAAGGGGCCGAATCCAAAACAGGTGAAACCGCCCATGGCGCCAAAGAAATTGATC
The DNA here is from genome assembly GCA_945887835.1 of Bordetella parapertussis. Taxonomy (GTDB): domain Bacteria; phylum Pseudomonadota; class Gammaproteobacteria; order Burkholderiales; family Burkholderiaceae_B; genus Zwartia; species Zwartia parapertussis_B. The sequence continues at coordinate 7,559 of CAMCZQ010000002.1, forward strand.
CGTCTAAAGGGACGCGTCAGTTTCATGATGGTGACTGGTACTACTTCGACACGCTGAACTGTCGTAGCAAATTCACGATCAGCCCACAACGTTACTTAACACCAAAGGCTTAACACATGACACCCTGTGCACACCTTCTGAGAGTCCTGATCGTAGGCGCAGCCGCACTCAGCGCTGGGCTCTCTGCGAGCTGGGCGCAAAGCTTTCCGAGTCGCACCATCAAACTGGTGGTGCCTTACGTGCCAGGCGGTGGGGCTGACACGGTGGCGCGTGTGATGGCTCAGGGGTTGACTGAAGAGTTTGGTCAAACCGTGATGGTTGAGAACAAAGGGGGTGCCAACACGATCATCGGCACCGAATTTGTCGCGAACGCGCCACCCGATGGCTACACACTGCTGATCTGTACGACCGCACACGCGATCAATCCAAGCCTGTACAAACTAAACTTTGACACACTGAAGGCGTTTACCCACGTCACCATGCATTTGGGTGCAAGCCTATTACTCGTCGTTCATCCGTCTGTTCCTGCGAATAGCGTAAGCGAGCTCATCGCAGTGGCCAAAGCACAACCTGGAAAACTCACGTTTGCCTCGTATGGCACAGGTAGTCCTGGACACTTGGCGGGCGAGCTCTTCATGAAGCTAACAGGCACCGACATGCTTCATATTCCCTATAAAGGCAGCTCACCTTCCATCGCTGATGTCGTCGCAGGTCGTGCCACGATGTCGTTTGCCGTGCTAGAGCCCGTCTTACCCTTCGTCAAGTCAGGTCACGTCAGAGCTCTGGGCGTCGTGATGACCAACCGAGCGACTCAACTGCCTGAGATGCCTACGATCGGCGAGACGGTAAATGGCTTTGCCATCAGTGGGTTCAACGGCGTGTGTGCGCCCTCAGCCACACCCAAACCTGTCATTGAGCGCCTAAACGCTGCCATTATTAAAGTCATGACCAACCCTGCCGTGCGCGATCGATTGATCAAGAGTGGGTCCGATATTCTTGAACGTCCCTTGCCTACCCTTGAGTTCGAAGTCTTTGTTCGGGGCGAGGTCGTGCGCTGGCAAAAAATTGTGCAAGACGCCGGTGTTAAAGTGAACTAGTCCACAGTCAGCATCAATCATTCTTTTTAAGTGAATTAGTCAGTAGTCAGCATCAGTCATTCTTTTTACTATCCTGGGAGATTCAAAATGTCCGCCCTTTCCGACTCACTAAAAAAATATATCGGAATGAAATCCACGACCGAAATGGCGTGTGATTCCGTTGAACGTGGTGCCGTACGCCGTTACGCACAAGCCATCATGTACGAAGATCCGATCTTTGATAAGCCTTGTGCCAATAATGCCCGCTATGGCGGACCCGTTGCGCCACCGCTTTACCCGACACACTTAGCGCGGCGTGCGTTTGGCGTCACTGATCCCATTCAAGCAAATGCAAGCAACGCAGATTTTGATGGCATCGTGGCAGCTACGAGTTCAGGCGGCTTGCCCGCGCTTGAGCCCTTGAACGGCTATGCGCTACTCAATGGTGGCTCTGAAATTGAATTCTTTCGCTACGCACGTCATGGCGAAACCGTCAGTCAGACGTCAAGCTACGCAGACATCAGCGAGAAAGAAACCAGCAAAGGCCCCATCGTGTTGGTTGTCACAGAGACAGAGTTTAGAAATGGTGATGGTGATTTGTTGATCCGCACCCGTCGCACACAAATCCGGAGAAAATAATATGGCACTCGGTACCACTCCTAATTTTGAAGATGTCGCGATTGGCTCTGACATCCCCGGTCTTGAAAAAGGCCCTCTGACCACAGCACACTTAATGCGCTGGTCTGCTGCCATGGAAAACTGGCACAAGATTCATTACGACAAGCCCTTTGCCATGGAGCACGATAAATTGCCGGGGCTGCTGATTAACGGCTCACTCAAGCAACAATTCGTGATGCAGATGCTTGCTGATTGGGCGGGGCCAAACGGCTGGGCCTGGAAAGCCAGCTTTCAGTTTCGCGCAATGAATATTGTTGAAGAGGCGGTACGCGTCTGGGGTCGTGTGACCGCCAAACGCGAAGGCCCAGGGTACGGCTTAATTGATATCGAGCTTGGCATTCTCAACAATGCGGGCAAAGAGTCAACGCCGGGTACCGCAACGGTTGCACTGCCTTATAAAAATGGCAAACCTGTTCCTTATCCTTTTGTTCCGCCCGCAGCCTAAGTAGGGTCCGTATGCAACAGGCGTTACAGGGCGTCCGCGTTCTGGATCTGAGTCACGGCATTGCTGGGCCCTTTGCGGCTCGGCTGCTAGGCGACTACGGTGCAGACGTGATCAAAGTCGAACAACCCGGCAAGGGCGACTTTGCGCGTTATCTCGCGCCTCTGAAAACCGATGCCGCAACGACCGAGCAAAGCCTGCTGTTTCAGTATCTCAACTGGAACAAACGTAGCGTTGCACTCGATCTGCGCTTAGCCTCAAGTCGACCGGTGATGCGTAAGCTGATCGAGCAAAGCGATATCGTGATCGAAAGTTTTAAACCCGGCAGACTTGAAAGCTGGGGTTATAGCGTGGATCAATTGCTTGAATGGAATCCAACACTTGTCGTGACCTCGGTGACTAATTTTGGTCAAACCGGCCCTTATGCACAATACCGCGCCAGCGATCTCACCCTACAGGCCATGAGCGGGATCATGGCCATTAGCGGGCGGGTCGATCGCGAACCACTCAAACACGGTTTATCGCAATCTTTTTATTGCGCCGGCTTGACCGCCGCCTACGCCTCAACCATGGCGTTTGCCGCTGCACAAGCCGATCAGTTTGGTGAGCACGTTGACGTATCGATTCATGAGTGCCTTGCCTCTGAATTAGTGTTGAATCAGTCGTACTACGGTTTTTTAGGCGCCGTACAAGGTCGTCGAGCCATTGTGCAGGATCCCTTCGCGGGCGAACCCATCGCGGCACGTAAGGGGTTTTTGGCCTTTCAAACCGGCGGCGGCGCGCCGTTCGAAACGCTGGCCGAATTGTTTGGTCGCCCAGAGTTTCGCGATCCTAAATTCGCGAGCCCACCGCAGCGCGAAAAACGAGTGCCCGAAGTGCGTGCGTTACTTGAAGCGTGCGTACAAGATCGTGATGCCAAGGAAGTATTTCTCGCGGGCGCATCAAAAAGACTCTTAATCGGTATGGTGCAAAGCGCAGATGATCTACTGCACTGCGAACACTTGAATGAGCGCCAGGCTTTTGCTGAAGTCGCACACCCTGCAACCAACACCCACTTACAGTTTCCGGCAGAGCTCACTAAATTATCTGTCACCCCAACAAAGGTGCGTCGTCGCTCGCCGATGTTAGATGAGCATCGTCACGAAATTCTTGTCAAGCAGCTTGGGCTAAGCACCGCCGAGCTCGCGAATCTTGCTATTGTGACAACGGTGGGACACTGACCATGGAACAGAAAAAGAAACTTCCACTAGACGGCGTTCGCGTCCTTGATTTGTCGTACGTCTTTGCCGTGCCCTATATGGCTGGGCTCTTAAGTGACCTCGGTGCCGAGGTCATCAAGATTGAAGCGCCACACAAACTGGATCAGACGCGTGGTCGCGCTTTTGGGCCCTACCTCGATAACGATCCCGCTCAAGATCCCTGGAATCGTTCGGGTATTTTTTATGTCGTGAATCGAGGCAAGCGATCGTTGGCACTTGATTTAGGCCAAGAAAAAGGCCAAGAGATCTTTCGCGACTTAGTACGTAAAAGCGATATCGTGCTTGAGAACTACACGCCGCGTGTGATGCGTAAGTGGGGCTTGAATTACGACGAGCTCAAAAAGCTTAAGCCCTCGCTCATTATGTTGTCGAACACTGGCTACGGTTCCAGCGGACCTTGGTCGGCGTTTCCAAGTCAAGGCACCACGCTTGAAGCCACGATGGGCGTCACCTTCTACACCGGCTACGAAGGCGACAAGCCCTGGAAAGTAGGCCAATCTTATCCAGACTTTATTGCCTGCTGGGCCGGTATGAACGCGCTGTGGGCGGCGATCGTACACATGCGCAAGACCGGAGAAGGTCAATGGATCGACTGTGGCATGTATCAACTCGGGCTCTCACTGATCCCTGAGGCTTTGATTCAAAAGCAACTCGATGGCACTGACCGCCCACGAATCGGCAATGAAGACCTTGAGCATGTGCCTAGCAATTTATATCGCGCCAGTGGTAACGATCAGTGGATTGCCCTCACAGTGGATTCAGATGAGCGTTGGTCCACGCTCGCAGCGCTGATGGGCCAACCTGCCCTCGCGCAAGACCAGCGTTACGCCACTGCCGTCGCACGTCGCGCGCACCGCGTTGAGATCAACACGCTGGTGTCGGCGTGGACGGTGTCTCGTGAAGTCACTGAGTTAACCCGCTTGCTGCAAGCGCAAGATATCGCCAGCGGCCCGGTCCTGCACAGTAAAGACCTGTTCATCAACGAGCATTTACGACACCGCGGTTTTTATGAACGTGTCGAGCATCCGGCGCCAATTGGCCCGCGTCCGATTATCGGTCGCCCCTACCGGTTGCGCTTTCGTGATGCGCATATTAAGAAGCCGGGGCCACGCTTTGGTGAAGATAACGATGCGATCTTGCGTGACGTACTAGGGATGACACCAGAGCAGATTGCCGAGGTCAAGACCAACAAAGTCGTCTGTGACCTGCCAACCAATCCAGGAATATCGGGCACAATGGATACCGAGATGATGTTGCGCTTGGGCACACTTTCAGCTGTAGACAAAAACTATCGCAGCATAATGGGTGTAGATCGTTAAAAGGATTGCCATGCAAGTTTGCAACTGCACAACCTCTTGTTGGATCGCGCGTCTTCGACTCGTGACTGTGACTCTGCTTGCACTGCTGCTCACTGGCTTCACGTTCAGTGCCACAGCGCAGTCTTATCCGAATCGCGCCATCACTTTTGTCGTACCTTACGGTCCCGCCGGCTCAACCGATCCAATCTCAAGACAATTCGCCACACAGCTCGAAAAAGTTCTGGGTGTCGAAGTAAATGTTGAAAACAAACCCGGCGGCTCTGGCACGATTGGGTTTGGCATCATTGCGCGGGCTAAACCAGACGGCTATACGATTGGCTTAGGAACAAACAGCATCTTGGCCTATCAGCCCTTGGTAAATCAAAACTTACCCTTCAAAACACCAGAGAACTATCAACCGATCGCTAAGCTTGGCGAGATGCCCGTGATATTGGTGGTGCGAGCAGATTCTTCATGGAAAACACTTGAAGAATTTTTAACACATGTTAAAAATAATCCTAATAAGGTTCGCGCCTCGGTATCCGGTTTACGTACCGTACCAGACTTGGTCGCACAAGAATTCAACAGAAATAGCGAACTCAAGCTTCGCACGATCCCGTTTACGGGTGGCAGTGGTGAAGCTTTATTGGCGCTTTTAGGTAACCGTGTTGAGGCGACGCTTTTCACCGGTGCGGTGGGGATTCCCGGTCAGGTACAGGCTGGGAAGGTCCGTGTGTTGGCCGTATTTAAAAAGGGCACTTATGATCCTGTGCCTGAGGCAACTTCAACGATTGATGCGGGGTATCAAACCACTTTGTCGGCCCAGTTCTATGTCATGGCACCCAAAGGCCTGCCTGCAGATGTTTTGAAAAAATTAGTCAGTGCATCCGCACAAGTGATCAGTAGCGCACAGTTTGCAACCTTTGCTAAAGAGGGCTATGCGCTCGATCCCAAAACCCCTGAAGCGCTCAGCGCAGAAATCGTGCGCGATACCCAGACCTTTGCCGAACTATTAAAAATACTCGAACAAAAACCTTAAAAGTACACTATGTCTAATCGCACGATTTCAAAGCGTACCGCCTATCTATCGACGGGGGGGTTCGGGCTCTTATTGTCGGCTGGATATATTGCGATAGCGATGCAGCTGCCGTTTGGAGAGATGGACGCACCGGGCGCTGGGTTGTTTCCGGTCTTAGTAGGCGCGATTCTTTGCTTTGCCAGCATCGCGACTATTGTGGAGGGCTGGAAAACACTACGTGCTGAAGGCATCGAGATACCTGCTGGGCAAGACCGCGCGCGCCTCTATAAGCTGATCGCCCTGCTGGGACTCTATTTTGGGACGATGCCTTGGCTAGGCTATACCTTGAGTAGCTGGGGCTTTGCGCTGCTCTTAATGCGCTTGTTGTCACCGCTCTCTTGGCTACGTTGTAGCGCGTACGCCGCGGTAATGACGGGGGCCATCTATTTATGCTTTATCGCGTTGCTAAAAGTTCCAATGCCGTCGTTCGCGCTCTTTCTTTAAAAAAAATAATAGGTCACCATCGCCATGGATGCACTAGACGGAATTCTATACGGACTGAGTGTTGCGTTCACGTTCAACAACTTATTAGCTGCTCTAGTGGGCGCGCTTGCGGGTACGTTGATCGGCGTCTTGCCAGGCCTTGGGCCTACCGCGGGGATCGCCATGATCCTGCCTCTGAGTTATTCACTCGATCCAACGAGTGGCCTGATTATGATGGCCGGTATGTTTTATGGGGCGATGTACGGTGGCTCGACGACAGCAATTCTGGTGAATATGCCGGGTGAATCGGCCTCAGTCATTACCTGCCTGGATGGCTATAAGCTCACAAAAAAAGGTCGTGCAGGCGCAGTCTTGACGGTTGTGGCGGCGGGTTCGTTTGTTGGGGGAGTGATCTCGGTCGTCGGGGTCATGCTCTTTGCCCCAGCTTTGGCCGAGGTCGGTTTACTGTTTGGGCCTGCAGAGTTCTTTGCCCTCACCGCGGGCGGTCTGCTGCTGTTTTCTAGAATTTCTGGCGGTACCTTAGCCGCAGGTATTTTCCCGATGGCGATTGGACTGATGCTCAGTACCGTCGGTCAAGAGGCCGTAACAGGTCAAGATCGTTTTACCTTCGGTTTGGCTGAGCTGACTCTGGGCGTTGAGCTGGTGGCCCTCGTTGTCGGGCTATATGGCATTGCCGAGATCATGAGTGTGGTTGAGACCTTACAGAAGCAGGTCAAGCCCTTACCGGTCAAGCTAAGAGATATGTTTCCCTCGCGCCAAGAGTGGCGTCGTTCCGTTGCACCCTATGGACGCGGTACGGTTTTAGGTTTTATCTTTGGCTTACTGCCCGGCCCCTCTGCCACACTCGCGAGCTTTGCCGCTTATCGCCTTGAACAAGCCGTTTCGAAATATAAACACGAACTAGGCGAGGGTGCGATCGAAGGCGTGGCCGGCCCCGAGACCGCGAATAACGCGGCGGCCACTTCGTCGATGGTGCCTTTATTAGCGCTAGGGATACCGTTTGGTCCGGTCACAGCACTGATGCTGGCCGCCATGATGGTACACGGCGTGCAGCCTGGCCCCATGATGATGACGGCGCACCCTCAAGTTTTTTGGGGTGTGATTGCTTCGATGCTGGTCGGCAATGTGATGCTGGTGATTTTAAATGTGCCGTTGATCAGCGTCTGGGTCAGTTTATTACGCGTACCAAACCATATTTTCTTACCAATTATTTTGATGGTCGCCTCGGTTGGATGCTATAGCGTACGCAACAGTATGCTGGACGTCGGGATGCTGTTCGTCGTGGCCTTGATCGGTTACACGCTGCGTAAGCTCGATTTTCAGTTAGCGCCGATGGTGGTCGGCTTAGTGCTAGGGCCCTTAATAGAAAAACACATGCGCGAGGGGCTTTTTATGAGCCTGGGCGAAATCTCAGTGTTCTATACCAGCCCAATTGCCATCGCCATTTGGGTGCTAGTCCTTGTCGTGCTGCTCCTTGAACCGCTACGTCAACTGTTCGCACGCGCGCTAGGCATCAAAGTCAAAAAAATTATCCCAGAGAGCTCTGAATGACACAAAAAAAAGATCTGTTTGAACCTTTTCGTTTCCGCAATGGTGTTTGGGCGCCAAACCGGTTAGCGCTCGCTGCGCTCACCAATTCACAAAGCCATGCTGACGGTACGCTGAGTGATGAAGAGTTGCATTGGTTAAACCTACGGGCTGAAGGTGGCTTCGGAATCGTCACGTCATGCGCGGCACACGTTTCAAAGTTAGGGCAAGGCTGGCCGGGTGCGCTTGGAATTTCTGATGATGCGCAGCTACCGGGTTTAACGCGTTTCGCCCAAGACATGCATCAACGCAAAAGTTTAGCCTTAATGCAAATTTTTCATGGTGGCTTGCGCGCCGATCCAACGGTGTGTGGAGGGCAGCCGATTAGCGCGAGCGATGGCGGGCCGACAGGCGCCAGAGCTGCAACCGAACACGATCTTGAGCAAGTCATCGAAGATTTTGCACAGGCAGCTGTGCGTGCCCATGCGGCCAAGATGGACGGCATTGAAATTCATGGCGCGCATGGTTATCTGTTCACACAATTTTTAAGTACGACCGAAAATCACCGCACGGATCAATGGGGTGGCTCGTACGAAAACCGTGCACGGCTCTTGCGAAGAACGATGCAAGCGGTGCGCGCACGTGTACCAAAAGACTTTGTTGTAGGCGTTAGGATTTCACCTGAAGATGGCGGCAACGCGCGCGGCATTGATTTGGACGAAAGTCTGCAACTCGCGAAATGGCTCGCCGAGGATGGTATTGATTTTTTACATATGTCTTTGTGGGATGCCTTTAAACCGTCGATCAAACGACCTGCTGAACACCCGCTAGATATTTTTAAGCGCGTGATACCTGCCGATCTGCCAGTATTTGCCGCAGGACATATCTGGGATCGTAACGATGCTCAAAAAGTATTAGATCTTGGCGCCGATGTCATTGCCTTAGGACGCTCTGCAATTTTGAATCCTAATTGGCCAAAAGATATCGTCGACCCGGCTTGGCAGCCCAAGCGCTTGCCCACCACATCGGCACATTTGCTTAGTGTGGGTTTACAGCCTGTGTTTATCAATCGTTTAAAACCACGCCCTGGGTTTATTGCTGATTAATGCGGATGGCATCGCAACAAATTTTTTGTTCTGAGTCATTTCGACGTTGCACGTTGACATAAAGGCTTGCTATGGCACGCATTGCAATAGGTGGTTTTCAGCACGAAACAAATTGTTTTGTCGAACCGAAAACGGATTTTGCATATTTTCAATCTCACCGTGATCGCCCGCCGCTCGTCTTCGGCGATGATGTCATGACTTGGTTAAGCAACAATAGTTTTGCGCTGACTGGCTTTATCAAAGACATGCGTCAAACTCATGAGTTAGTGCCGTTACTTTGGACGAGCGGTGGTGCGGGTGGTTTGGTTACGCGTGACGCGTTTGAGCGAATCACCGGTGGTTTAGTTGGCGCTCTTTCTGCTGCGATGCCTGTCGATGCCATCTACCTTGATCTACATGGCGCAATGGTGACCGAAGATTTTGAGGATGGTGAAGGCGAAGTTCTCAGGCGGGTGCGTGCTTGCGTAGGGCCAAACATCCCAATCGTCATTAGCCTTGATTATCATGCGAACGTGACACCGCAAATGGTTGAGCTGACGGACTCAATTGCAGCCTATCGTACCTATCCACATATTGATCGTGCTGAAACCGGCCAATACGCCGCGCAAGCACTCAATGCCATTCTAAAACGAGGTCAACCAACTGGCCGTGCTCTTCGTAAAGCACCTTTTTTGATCCCGTTAAATGGTCAATGCACAATGGTCGAGCCCTCTAAAGGGGTCACGGCGCGCTCAAAGGTGGTTGACGGAGACCTGATTAATCTCTCTTACTTAGCGGGTTTCCCTCCCTCAGATCTTTACTGGTGCGGCCCTTCCGTGATCGCCCACGCCTGGAGCCAAGAGGCTGCAGATCAAGCTGCCGACGAAATGATGGCTGATATTCTGGCCCAAGAAAAAAACTTTGCCGAGAAAATGGTGAGCCCCGAAGACGGTGTCGAACAAGCGATGCGCCTGGCCAGCAATGCCTCACGAGCGATCGTCATCGCGGATACGCAAGACAACCCTGGTTGTGGTGGCTCGGCCGACTCAACGGGTGTGCTCAAAGCGTTGGTGGCGGCTCAGGCACAAGAGGTGGTTCTAGGTTTTATGTGTGACGCGCAGGCAGCTGCGGCTGCCCATGCTGCAGGAGAAGGCTCCAAGGTGACGTTGAAGCTTGGCGGGCGCTCAGGGCCGGTTGGCGTGACGCCATTTGAAGCGACCTTTAGCGTTGATAAGTTAGGCAATGGAAAAATGAAAACCGATGGTGCCGTGTCGGGCGGTCGGGAGATTGATGTCGGTCCGATGGCGCTACTGCGTGTGGACGGCATTCGTATCGTCGTCACGAGCAAACGCTTTCAGGCACTTGACCAAGCTCCCTTCCGGCATCTTGGTATTGAGCCAGCCGAACAAAAAATCTTGGTGCTCAAGAGCACATGCCACTATCGCGCTGAGTTCGAGCCGTTGGCTGAGCACATCATTGTGGTGCTGGCTCCGGGCTACTATTTGGCGGATCCAACCGACTATCCGTTTAAGAAACTGCGCGAAGGGGTACGCCTGAAACCACTCGGAGAGGTGTTTTCTGCCCAGCATGCCACCACCGGTTAATTAGGCTTGCGTGGGAACGCCTTCTCTAGCCTAGGCCCCACATTGCCCTCAAAATTCTTGATGCTGACTTTGAGAACCTCTGGACTCGTAAAAATCGGTTGATATGTCAAACGTTTGGCAACTTCGATATATTCAGGGTCTTTGATTGCCTCTTCAATCGCTTTTGATATTTTCTGCGCCAACGCCGCAGGCATCTGACCTGGCCCCCAAAAATCAAAACCAAAAACAGGCACATTCTCGTTAATGCCCAACTCTTTTAACGTCGGCACATCAGGCATCTCAGGCAATCGAGTCGGAAACGCCACCGCGAGACCTCTGGTTAAACCCGCTTTCACGTTTGGGTATACCTCAGGGGGTTGTGCCACTCGATATTGCACGTGGCCGCCAAGCAGCGCTGCGCCGCTCGGCGCACCGCCAGCATAAGGAATGTAAGTGATATCGATGCCTGCGCTCGCGGCACTTTCAAGGATAATCAAATTCATCATCCCACCTAACGCTGGCCCACCTGCGCTGAGTTTGCCTGGGTTTTTCTTGGCAAACGCGATCAATTCTTGCCAAGTTTGAAATGGCGCATCCGCACGGGCTTCGAGCATTCCCCACGCCATCTGTCCAGTCTGCCCCAGAACGGTCATTTCATCCCAAACCTTTGAATCATAGGTTCCAGAATAGTAGTAGCTCATCAGCGCAACGTGACCGAGTAAAAGCAAAGTATGACCATCAGGCTCGGCGCGCAGCAGGGCTTGGGTCCCAATTTTCGTGGATCCACCAGCACGATTCTCAACCACCACAGTCCCGCCAAGCGCTTTTCCTAATGGCCGTTGTAAAGCACGTGCAATCAAATCGTTCGCACCGCCCGCAGCAAAGGGAACAATGACACGAATTGGTTTACTAGGAAAATCGTTAGCGCTTGCCTGGCCCCAATTCAGCAGCAGCGCCACTAGACTCAGGGTGCACCACGTGGCACGAAGGCGATTTGACATCATTGCAACTCCTTGACTGAATAAGTCTGTTTATTTCACAGCGCGCAGCACATCTTGAATGAGTCGAGCCGCGTCGCTCAACGTGTCAACAATGCTATTGCGATTTCTTAATAACTGCGTTTCAAGCATCCAGCGCTCTGCCGCTTCAGGCAACTTAGCGAGTTTCGGTACGTCGTACAACGACGGTAAGACCGTTGTTTGGGCGGTATAAGAGTAAGGATCATGGCCATAGCGACCCTTAACAGTACCGACCATCGGTAACAACAAACGACTCAACCGCTTAATTGTCGTGTTGACTAACTCTGCTCGAGCCTCAGCTTGCGCGTCTTTTGCCACACACTTGCGATTGAGTTCGGTCGCGTGCGCATCAAAGAGCAAGGTCTGCTGGCGCAGCTTTTTCGCGCAATCTAGTGCAGACTCCAGCCCGATACTCGCACCCGCAGGCAACAACTCAGTTAGGCGATGAATGACTTCATCTGCAACGGGTGTGAACGTACACGGAATAATAGGGGCAGTACATAGCTCCCAGACATACGACGCATACATTTTTAAATGTAGGCCCATCGTATCCCAATCAAGCTTGTCGACGGTATTTTCAAGGCTGTGGTGCCACCAACCTAAATTTGCATTACCACTGGCCTTGAGCTCTTCGGCTGTAAAGACGCCCAATCCAGAAAACATCGGTACGCCAACCCCGAAAAAGGAGGCGTCGCCAATTTTAACGGTGCGGCGCCAAGCTCGAGGACGATCTCCTAATAGTTTGGCATCGATGGTTTCTTGAAATTGTTTGAGTTCCGCATTAGAAACGCTGCCCCAGCGGGTTGTACCAAAACAGGCGGGCTGATCAATTTGCAAATAAGCAATGCCATGTTCTCGCAGACGATCCCAGTTCTTATCCACATACCAAGTCGAACCAATCATCGTGCCTGTCTCGTGGGCTGTCCATAAGCCGAACGAAATTCCTCGACGCAAATGCTTGCGATACTTGGTGAAGAAACGCGCTAACTCAATCATGCAGGCTGAACCTGCGGCATTATCAGTCGCTTGCTCGCCCTCCCAAGAGTCTTGGTGTCCGCCGACCACAACGAAATCGTCAGAGCCATCAGCTGCCACTTCGCCAGTCGTCATTTGGATTGGGCGCCAAACATTATCGACATCGGCATGCAACTGAACAGTCACTGAGCCTACTGTCAACAGCTCGCGTAAATGTAAGCCATCATCGCGCGCAATACCGATGCAGGGTAACTGCGTCATCTCATTGCGAAAGGTGTCAGGGGTTGGATTACCCCAGGCTGGCTTCACCGAACCATAGGGCAACAACTTGCTGTCAGCGTAGCCCCAGTTCATCATGACACAGCCTAGCGCGCCATATTCTGCAGCGATACGCTGTTTCTCATGGCGGCCTGGATGATAAGACAGTTCAACCAGAACAATTTTTCCGGCAACATCTTTACCAACATAATCTGCGTAGCCACCTGGCCCTACGTTCACCAACTCAGCAGTCACGCCCTGCGCCGGAGTCGATACGCTGTGGCCAAGGGTATTGGCAACAAGAGTTTTGCCAGCGGGCTTCAATACATCCAGCTTACCGGCACGCGGAAAGCTGACTAAACCTGGGATCTCATGAAGCTGAGCCTGAGCCCCTGCCGCGGCAAGGCCGGCACAGCTAAATTCTGCCATGCGTTTACCGTTTTCTGACCCAGCTAAGCGAGACGGTATCTGTCGACAAATATGCTCGACATCTGCACGTACACGTTCAACCGAAAGATCACTGCTGTCGATCATGAGATTCACTGGTGACTCCGTGTTTAGCTTGCCGAGCCCACTTTGGGCACCTTTACCCAACCTGGGTCTAGCCCGATCGTACCTTGCGCTGCAAGTGCCTTGATCTGTTCGTCGGTAAAGCCAGCCGCCGCCATCACTTCAGCCGTGTGCTGACCTAGGCGTGGTGGCGGCAAGCGAATTTCACCTGGCGAGTCACTGAATTTGATGGGCAAACCCGCCATTGCAATTTTGCCCAGTCCTTCAAGATCCATCTCGTGCACCATGTCGCGCGCTAACACTTGCGGTTGCACGACAACCTTATCAATCGTATTAACTGGCGAACACGGAACATCTTGTTCGATCAAACGCGCCTGCCAATGCGCCAGAGGTTGCGTAATGATGATGTCACCAATCATTTGAATTAAGAGTGACCGATTCAACGAACGCATTTCAGGATTTAAGAATCTTGGATCGTCGACCCACTCAAGCCTCTCAAGCACGGCGCACAGGCCTTTCCACATCCGCTGATTAAATGATGAAATGACCAGCCACTGATCACTGGCCTGATACGCGCGATAGGTTGGGCTACCTAATGAGCCACTGCCGCTCGGGCCCGGCACTTCACCGCTTGAAAAATAGCGTGTGAAGAACTGTGCCAGCATTGACATATGGCCTTCAAGCAAAGACGTGTCAACGCGTTGGCCACGACCTGTGCGATGTCGGGTTTCAAGCGCCATCATGACGCCAATCGCGCCAAACATCCCGGCCCCAACGTCTGCAACGGACATGCCCATTTTTGCAGGACTGCCCTCAGGGTCGCCGGTGATACTCATTGAGCCTGCGTAGGCCTGCATAAACAAATCGTTTGCGGGTTCTTTGCTCAAGGGGCCGCTTGCCCCAAAACCACTGATGGCGCAATAGACTAGTCTCGGATTGACTGCAGACAAACTCTCGTAATCTAAACCTAAGCGATCAAGTGCACCGAGGCGATAGTTGTGCACAAAGACGTCGGCTTCTTCGATCAGCTTACGCGCGATCGCTACGCCAGCAGGCGTTTTCAAATCAATCGCCATCCCGCGCTTGTTACGGTTAGCCGCGGCATAGTAATAGCTCAGTGAATCATGAAAATAAGGGGCCCAGACGCGACTGTCGTCACCGGTGACGGTGCGTTCAATTTTGACTACGTCTGCGCCATAGTCGCCCAACAGCATGCCGCAAAAGGGGCCCGCCATCGCGACACTGATTTCTACAACCTTGATACCCTCTAGTGGTGCTGTCATGTCATTCTCGTGAGTCTTTGATCGGGGCGACTTCGTTCAAGACCAGCACTCAAACTTGCGGAGTATCGATGCCTTTGAGCCAGGTGGAGGTGCGGTCTTTAAAACCAATATCCGCGCGTTTCTCAAGCCAATAAGCGTAGCTGTCTGGTACGGTCGAAAACGGATTGTCTTGACCAAGCTTGCTTGCCGCATCAAGCGCCCAATTGGGGTTGTGCAACATCTCGCGGCCGATCGCCACAATATCAGCCTGGCCTTTTTGTAAGATATGTTCGGCCTGATCCGCATGAATAATTAAACCAACGGCCATCGTCATAATGTCAGCGCCGTGGCGGATCTTTTCTGAGTAAGGCACTTGGTATCCGTATGAGGGCTTAACCGGTGACAGTACCGCCGATTTTTCTGACATACCTCCGCTACTGCAATCGAACACATCGACGCCTTTGCTCTTAAGCACCTTGGCAAGAGTAATACTGTCTTCGATTGTCCAGCCGACTTCATCAACGGCCGAGGTTCTATAAAACAAAGGCTTGTTATGCGGCCATGATTGGCGCACGCGCTCGACGACTTCGATCGCAAAGCGCATGCGCTTTTCGGGCGTGCCACCATACGCATCGGTACGCAAGTTGGTGGTGGCCGATAAAAACTGATGCGTCAGATAACCGTGCGCGCCATGGAGTTCTAACACGTCAAAGCCCGCGCGGTTTGCGCGCTCAGCCGCCTGACCCCAGCGTTCGATCTGCTCTTGGATATCTTTCAGCGTCATCGCGCGAGGCATTGCAGCTTTTGAACTTAGGCTAAATGCACTTGGGCCGATCAACTCCCACTCTTCACCATGGTCCACGCCCTTTTGACTGGCGTCGAGTGGCGCGCGCCCTTTCCAGGGAACCGAATTGCGCGCCTTGATTCCAGAGTGACCCAATTGAAGCCCCACCGTGGCGCCATAGGATTTTACAAACGACGTAATGCGCTGCAACTGCGGAATAAACTCATCTTTCCACAAGCCTAAGTCTGAAGGTGTTGTGCAGCCACGCGGATCAACCTTAGTCGACTCAACCATCACCAAGCCTACGCCCCCGACTGCATACTTGGCATAGTGGGCAAAATGCCAGTCACTGGCGTGCCCATTCACCGCAGAATACGTCAGCATCGGCGACAGCGCGATGCGATTACGAATCACCACATCACGAATTTGTATCGGTGAAAATAATTTGCTTTGCATAGTTGTCTCTGTATTGAATTAATCTGCTTTGATATTGCCAGCTTTAATAACCTCTGCCCATTTTGTCGAGTCGTTTTTAATCACTTCGGCAAATTGCTGGGTGCTTTGTATGAGCGGTTGCGAACCAAGCTTGGCCAACTTCGCAATAACTTCAGGGTCCGCCAAAGACGTACGCACCGCCGCGTTCAGTTTTTCAACGATGGGTTTTGGGATACCTTTGGCACCAATCAGACCGTACCAAAGCGAAATACTAAAGCCGGGCAGACCCAGTTCAGCCACTGTCGGGATGTCGGGCATGAGCGGTGAACGCTGAGGTAACGCAATCGCCAAGACTTTTAAGCGACCCGAGTTCATTTGAGGGAGAACTTCGGGCGTGTTGTTAAACATCAGCTGTACCTGACCACCCATCAAACCGACCATCGCCTGCGCCCCCCCTTTGTAGGGGATGTGCACCATCGAAATGCCGGCCGTTTGTTTAAAAAGCTCCATCGCAAGGTGATTCGACACCCCATTGCCTGCCGAGGCGTAGGAAATCCCATCGGGCTTCACTTTGGCCTGAGCAATCAAATCTTTGACTGACTCAACCTTAAAAGAGGGATGAACAATCAACAGATTGGGCACCTCGGCGAAGTTTGCTATGCCGACCAGATCTTTAAGTGGATCGTATTTAATATTTTTAATTAAAGACTGATTCACGGTCACAATACCTGAGTACACCATTAACAAGGTATAACCATCTGCAGGCGCTTGCATCATGTTCTCGACTGCAATCATGCCACTCGCACCACCTTTATGATCAAAGACGATGGGTTGACCCAACTGCTTGACCAAATGATCGGCCATCACGCGCGCCAAAATATCTGTGCCGCCTCCTGGGGGGGCTGGTATCAATAGCCGAATGGGCTTGGTTGGATAGTCTTGAGCAAAGCCGCTTGTCGATAAAGCGAGCAACCCTGCTAGCAAAAGCGTACGAACGCTGCGGCCTGTTGTCTTGAGCATCGTTGCCCTCCTCGGCGTGGATGATTAGTTTCAGCTTTCCGCTCTTGGGCGGCTTGAGTCTGTTTGAGTTTCAAAAACTATACCCTACATAAGAACCTACGGATAGCCATCACAACCTCGTCTGGTCGATACTCCATCGAGAGGCCCACGGCATTTTTTAGCTGCTCATGTTCGGCTCCTGGGATCAAATCACACAGAAGTCTGCCCTGTGGGCCATAATGCGCTTCTTGAGGCGTTAGCAACTCTAAGACCAGTGTTCTCACCTTGATGCGTTTGACCACTTCGGGCAAGTCAAACGCAAAAATCGCCCGATACAGCGGCGCGATACTCTCCCAGCCGTGCAGGTGGTCGGTCACTCGCACTTCGGCCTGCGCAAGGTCTGCGGCACTTGTGATCTGGGCATTGAGTAACTCGGGCGGCCACCAAAACCCTTCAACAGCGGCCTGTGTCACGTTCCATGCTTTCAATAAATGAGAGCCGTCTGAACTATGGTCATACTTGGGAAAATACTTCTCGCAATATGGCGCCAAGGCGGCATTGCGGGTTTGCATATCAAGGATCAGGCTATGCGTCTGCCCAGCCAAGATCACGTCGCCAACCCGTTCGGGCCAATTCGCAGCAAGCGCGGCGGCGATTTTGTTTCCAGTATGTAGACCAAAGATGTGGGGGCGATGCAACGCAAGCGCGTCAATCAACTCAGCTAGCGTTTGTGCCAAGGTATCAATCGACGGGTTTTCAGCCATACGAGCAGAGTAGCCAAAACCCGGCAGGTCAATGGCGATCGCTCTAAAATCTTTTGCAAGCAAAGGCAACATATGCCGATAACAGCTACTTGAGCGTCCGGCGGCATGCATCAAGATCAGTGGCGGCGCGTCTAGTGCGCCTGCTTGCGCATAATGAATTTGGCCAAGCCCAACTGTCGCATAACCATATTGAATCGAAACGTCTGAATGCTTGATTGACATCTCTAGGCTCCTATGCCGATTAGGTTGTGCATAGAACAAAACTATACACAGCGGCACATCAGTGACACATCAGCCGATCGGCCAGCGTTGCTGCCTACTATAGCTCGGCGCGATACCGCGCTAACATTTCTTCTTGCGTTTCTGACGGTGTCGTCATTTTTGCCTGCTCGTTAATCATGTCACCCATACTGGGCATCACCGAGCGCTCAATGTGACTTTGCATATCCCACAACTTTGAACGCATAAAGGCTTTCGCGCAGTGCAAGTAGGCTTGTACCACATTGACTTTGATCACCAATTTTGGCGCACGCACTTCGGTCGTACACAACGCAAGATCTGCAGCATCGTCTGACAAAGAGGCTGTGCCATTCACCCGCAAGGTCTCGTCCATACCTGGAATCAAAAACAGCATCCCAAGCTTGCCAGTGTGAATAATATTTTCAAGAGTGTCTAAACGATTATTACCGGGCGAATCGGGTATCAGCAACGTGTGAGCATCCACGACTTTGACAAAGCCAGGTGCCCCACCGCGTGGCGAGGCATCGAGCATTTGATCCAGACCTAAGCTCGAGATCACCACAAAAGGTGACAGCCCGACAAAGCGCTGACAGTGCACATCTAGTGCTGACAACTGTTTTTTAACAGCCCGCTCTTTAGCTGGGGCATATAAGCCGCGCAACTGCTCAATGGTCTGGATCATCATAGTCTCGAGTTACATCGTCACCACGATTTTGCCGAAATGCTGATTGGCACGCATGCGCGCAAAGGCATCGGCAAGCTTGTCAAGGCTATAGCTACTGTCGATTGGCAACGCGAGTTTGCCCGACTTTAAATGGCCAGCCAAATCTGCCATTGCCAGCCTGGTGATCTCGCGCACTTCGTCTACGCTACGGGTGCGAAAGGTAACACCGGTGTACTTGATGCGCTTGAGTGCGTGCAGATCGAAATCAAACTCGGCGAAGCGTCCGGCAAGTCGACCGACGTTCACGATGCGACCCAGAATTGCACACGCCTCGATGTTAGGGGTGCCAAACTTGCCAGACAATTGGTCAATAATCAGATCAACGCCCTTGCCACCATTTGCTTCGGTGGCAAGCTTGGGCCACTGAGGGTCGCTGTTGTCGATCGCAAAGTCAGCACCAAACTGTTTAAGTTGTGCGCGTCGCCCGGCGTTAGACGACGTTCCAATCACCGTTTTGGCGCCCATCAATTTTGCAATCTGCATCGCCATCAAGCCTACGCCCGACGAGGCACCCTGAATCAGCACCGTCTCGCCTTTTCGCAATTCGCCTGCAGTGACTAACGCGTTATGCATCGTTGTGACGGCGATCGGCAAGCTAGTCGCTTGCTCAAAGCTCATGGAGTCAGACGGGATCGACATGACACGCCCCCAGTCGGCGACGGCATATTCAGCGTAACCGCCTGACCCAGAACACATCACCCGGTCACCGACCTTTAAACCTTTCGCGTTGGCACCCAGCTCGGCAATTTCACCGGCCCACTCAAGGCCAGGTACGGTGCCTGCACCACCTTGGCTGCCGTGCATACCGCCCGCGATCACACCAAGATCGGCGCGATTCAAGCCCGCCGCACGCACACGCACCAAAACCTGATCGGCCGTAGGGACGGGCTTGGGAGCCTCAGTGATGTGGAATCCTTCAGTCGTCAATACAGCTGCTTTCATAATATTTAGTCTCCGGTGTCTATAAAACTTTTCTCTTTAGTCGCACTTTGCGCTCATGCCGCCGTCGACAATGAGTTCGGTGCCAGTGATAAAACGCGCCTCGTCAGAGGCCAAAAACAATACTGCGTTGGCGGTATCTCGGCCATCGCCCATAAATGACATAGGGATGCGTGCCTGCCTGCGCTTTAACAAGCCTTCGGCATCGCCGCCCGCCTGTGCGCCTGCCAACACGGCTTCAACAAGCGGCGTATGCAGCAAGCCGGGCAGCACTGAGTTTACGCGGATACCTTTTTTGGCATACTCAACAGCGACCACTCGACCAAACTGTATAACACCGGCTTTTGCTGCGGCGTAACCCACTTGCGGCGCACCCGAAAACCGAATGCCCGAGGTCGATGAAATATTAACGATCGACCCAGCACCTTTGGCCTCCATGATGGGCATCACATATTTGCACATTAAGAAAACGGTTTTGAGATTGACGTCGATTTGTGAATCCCAATTTTCTTCGCTGAGTTCGATCGGACCGCCACGGATCGGACCACCCACATTATTCACCAAGATATCAACTGTGCCGTATTGCTTCAGGCACGCGGCCACCAAGCCTTGAATCGCCTTGCTATCGGTGACGTCGCAGGTGTAGGGTGTGACCTCTCCATCGAACTCTTTAATCAGAGCCAAGGTGTCGGTCATTGCGGCCAGTTCTTTATCTACCGCGAACACGCGTGCGCCTTCTTGCGCAAACCGCATTGCGATCGCGCGGCCGTTGCCCCACCCTGGGCCGACACAGCCCGCACCCGTGATGATTGCAACTTTGCCAGCGAGTCGGCCTTGAGAATGATTCATGCGAGCTCTTTAAAAAGTTAAGGGGTTGTCGAGGTCAGGCCGCCGTCAACCACAATCGTTTGGCCCGTAATGTAGCGGGCTTCATCGCTGGCTAAAAACACAACCGTATTCGCAACATCCCAGGCATCGCCCATGTAGCCGGCGGGTACCTGCTTATGACGATGCGCCACAAAACCTTCAAAGTCGCCCTTTGCGTATTTGTCGGCTAGGCGCTTGACGAGTGGCGTAAACACCAAGCCAGGTGCCACACAGTTCAAGCGCACACCACGTTCGGCATACAGCACGCCAGTCGTTTTTGTCAGTTGCATCAAGGCAGCCTTACCCGCCGCATAGCCCACCTGAGGCTTACCAATATAGCGTAAGCCCGCAACCGACGAAATACTGACGATCGAACCTTTGCCTTGCGCCTCCATAATCGGCAGCACATGTTTGCAAGCCAAAAAAGCGGCTTTAACATTGACATCCATCTGATCGTCCCAGACTTGCTCACTCATACTGACCGGGTCGCCGGGTTCTGAGCGCCCCACGTTATTGATCAGAATATCAATACGCCCGTACTGAGCCATACAAGCGTCGACTAGCCTTTTTACATCGTCAGCCTGTGTGGCGTCAGCGGTGAGCACGTGTGCAATCCCGCCCTCGTCTTCGATAATTTTTTTGGTTTGCTGTGCGGCCTCAAGATTCAGGTCAGAGCCGAAGATGCTTGCGCCTTGTCTGGCCAAGGCCACAGAAATCGCCTTGCCATTACCCCAGCCCTCGCCGAGCGTGCCGCAGCCCGTCACCAAGGCGACTTTGCCATCCAATCTAAACACGGTGGTTCCTTAATTGTCTTGAAAGATTTTTAACTATATTACCTGCCCAACATCAGGGCGGCAAAAGCGCGTTGCACGGCAGGGTGTCCCGTGTAAAAAACCGTCATGATGGGACCCGTGCGCACGATCAGACGCGGTGCGATTAACCAACTCAAGTAGGGCAGGTAAATAAACTTAGCCTGCCGGATATCGGCGATACGCACTTGTTTTTTCCAGACCCAGGTTTGTTCGATGACCCCCTGCTTAATCGAGGTGCGGCTTTTTAAGATCCAGTAATACACAACCAGAACAATCGCGAGGGCTGCGAGCCAGACTAAGCCCGCTTGCAGCGAAAACTCTTGCCACGCCAAGACGCGCGAGGCGCGTGCCCCCCAAAAAATCAAAGCGCCCACCAGCACCGAGGCCAGTAGCTTGATCAGTACTGTGAAGGCCGGGCCCTCTGCCTCAAGGGGGATGTCTACAGTTACGTCAGTCGTTGGTTCAGCCATTTTTATTTTTTATCTTTCATCAGGCTGCGCATCAAGTCATTGACAGTATCTTGTTCGCCCTGGGCATCGGGTTGCTGCAAATCGTTCTCGGGGATCTCGATGCGAATGGTGCTTAAATCAACCTGGATCGGCTTATCTAAAAATACCGTCACCGTCTGCGGAAAGAAAATCACAATCGCCACGAGCATCAGCTGCAAGAATACCCACGGAATTGCCCCTAAATAGATATCGCGCGACAGCACTTTGCCCGGCAACGAACCTGCTTTGAATAAAGAATCTGCCGTGCTGCGCAAGTAAAACAGAGCGAAGCCAAACGGTGGGTGCATAAAGCTGGTTTGCATATTGACACAGAGCAACACCCCAAACCAAATCATATCGATTCCAAGCTTTACGGCCACCGGGGCGAGCATTGGAAGAATAATGAAAGCGATTTCGAAAAAATCTAGAAAAAACGCTAAAAAGAAAACGAAGACATTCACAACAACTAAGAAGCCAATTTGCCCACCTGGCAAGCCTGACAAGAGGTGCTCAATCCAGATCGCGCCATCGACACCTTGAAATACCAGCGAGAACACTCGCGAACCGATCAAAATAAACACCACCATGGCGGTGATACGCATCGTACTGGTCATGCCATCGCGAATAATCGGCCAATCCAAGCGCCCGTGAACCGCGGCAAGCAAGATTGCGCCCATCGCACCCATCGCGCCGGCCTCTGTCGGGGTCGCAATCGCATAGGTCATGCCTGGCAAGCCGCCCATGCTGCCAAGTACGGCAAAAATTAAAAGCGCTGAGGGGATGATGCCGCGAAGGCATTTACGCCAAAGCGCTGAACCGTGCAATGTTCGGGCGGTAGTGGGCAGGCCCGGCACTTGCGAGGGCGCAACCTTAGAGAGCACAAAGGTGTACCCCAAAAAGATCAAGACCTGCAAGATTGAGGGCCCCCACGCGCCTTTGTACATGTCGCCAACCGATCTGCCCAGTTGATCGGCCATGACCACGAGCACCAAAGACGGCGGCACCAATTGCGTAATCGTGCCCGAGGCTGCCAACACCCCTGTGGCGTAGCGCATGTTGTAGCCATAGCGCATCATGACCGGCAAAGAAATCATCGCCATGGCGATCACTTGTCCGGCGACCGTACCGGTGATCGCGCCCAACACGAACCCAACGATAATGACCGAGTAGCCCAACCCGCCGCGAATCGGCCCGAACAACTGACCCATTGAATCGAGCATATCTTCGGCCAGACCGCACTTTTCAAGTACCGCGCCCATCAGTGTAAAAAACGGAATCGCTAAAAGTAGATCGTTAGAAAGGATCCCAAAGATATTGAGCGGCAAGTTATACATGAAGGCTGCAGGAAACCAGCCCATCTGGATCGCGATAAAGCCACTGATTAAACCCAGCGCCGAAAGTGAAAATGCCACCGGAAATCCGATCAGCATGATCACGATCAGCCCCGCGAACATCAGGGGCGCAAAATCTTGCATGGTCATTGCAGCGGTCTCTCGTAGTGCATATCCATCTGATAAGCGTTATTTAACCAGGCGACGCGCTTAATGATTTCGGCGATCCCTTGCAAAACCATCAGACTAAAGCCTAGCGGCAACGTCAGCATTGCTGGCCAACGGATCAGCCCACCCGCGTTCGGAGAGCCTTCGCCCGAGAGCAGCATTTGCACAAACAAAGGCCATGACAAATATAAAAACAAAGACATCGCAGGCATTAAAAAGAACAGCAAGCCGAATAAATCAATGTAGGCGCGGCTGCGGACTTTAAGCGCACCGTAAATCACATCCACGCGCACGTGCTCGTTGACACGCAAAACCTGTGCGGCACCAAGCATGACACAGGCGGCAAAGAGATACCATTGGATCTCGAGCCAGGCATTTGAACTGTACGAAAAGGCGTAGCGCATAATAGCGTTGCCCGCGCTCAGACAGGCGCACAGCAGGACTGCCCATTTTGCAAGTAAAGCAAAAAAGTCTGTGAGTCGGTCAACCCAACCGGCCGCGACAAGCAACTGTTTCATTTACGCTCCGAAAAACGCCTGACAAAAGGCTAACAGCCAAAAGGGGTCAGAGCGCTAGCCCGTCATGATAACGAAATGTCTAAGTTTAAGTCGAACATTCGCCGCAGACCTTATTGGCGAATACCCTTAGTTCAGTCCTTAAAAGAACTTCGCCCAGCCATTAGGGCTGGGCGAAGGTTTTTAAGCGCAGCGTGCTGGGGGTCAGCTTAAATCTTGTACCAAAGAGGCCAGCACGGCATCGGGCAAGGTCTCGACATGCATCGGGTACTCAAGGTGGTCGCAACCTACCATCAGCTGAGCGCCTGTCAATAACGACTTCTTAGCGGCAGCGGTCAGTTCAAAGCGTAAAAAATGCACCGCTGAGGTCTTGGTGTCGGTGGAGCGCTCGAGGTCTTCGTTTGCAATCGCATAGACCCTGGGTTGTCCTTCGACCTCCACAAACATCTTGTGCTCAACCCCCATTAACTTACCCAATGCAATTTTGCGATCAGCCTCGTTGGGATATTCGAGCATCATGGTCGCCTTGAAATTCGAGCCATCGGGGATCAAGGGGTTATAGGCGTCGAGCTCACCCTGAATGCCCTCGTCTTCAAACACTTTTTCAACGCGCAACATCTCTTGAATCTGATAGCGCATTAAAAATTCATTTTCAAAAATAAGATTCAGATGCTCGCCTAGCGCCACAGTACGCAAGCGACGCTGTTCGATCGCCCGCTTGCGCATTTCAGGACGCGCCTTGTGATATGCCTCGAGGGTCATCAGGCTTTCGCGTGTGATTTTGGTCATGGTGTTCTCTTCTTTATTGTTGCGACGTCATTATTTAAAGACCGTACGCTTTAACGATCAAGCTCAAGGGATGCGCCATCTCGGCATGCGCCAACCCATTTTCTTTCATTCCTTGTTCAATGTGATGGCCCGCCAACTGGCAGTCTGAGCTGATGTAGTCAGGCTCGTTGTTTGCCATCGCTTTGAACACCGGCTTGCCAATCTTCATGGCAGTGTCGTGATACTCTTTTTTGACGCCCCAGGTGCCCGAATGCCCCGAACAACGTTCAACCACGTTGACCTCGGTGCCGGGTACGAGCTTGAGCATCTCAGCGGTTTTCTTGCCTACGTTTTGTACCCTTGAGTGACAAGGTACGTGATAGCTCACATGGCCTAACTCTTCTTTAAAGTCAGTCTTGAGCAAACCTTCTTTGTTACGAGCAATAAAGTATTCGAACGGATCCCACATCGCATCTTTGACTAACTGCACGTCTGCCTCAAGCGGAAACATCAACGGCAACTCTTGCTTAAACATTAAGGTGCACGAGGGAATCGGCGTCAAAATTGCATAGCCTTCGCGCGCAAGCTTAGCGAGCTTTGGAATGTTCTTATCTTTGTTCGCAGCCACGGCGTCGAGGTCGCCGAGTTCAAGCTTAGGCATGCCACAGCACGCCTCCTTCTCAACCAACTCATACGGGATTTGATTGTGCGTCAAGATCTTGATTAGGTCCTGACCGATACCGGGCTCGTTATAGTTGATGTAACAGGTAGCATAGATCGCCACTTTGCCCTGCGTTTTTGCGCCATTTACGACTGGAAAGGGCTCTGAAGGACTCGCGACCTTCGCAAAGGTCTTTGTTGCATATTCAGGAATCCAAGCTTTTTTGTCTACGCCCAGAGTGCTTTCCATCACCGAACGCATCACACTGGTTTTATTCACGGCGTTGACGGCTTGCGTCACGATCGGTATCCCGGCAAACATGCCCAGTTTGTCAGTCGAGGACAACACCGCATCACGCATTGTCGTTTCGCCTTTTTTAAAACTCACCGCTTTGGCACGCAACATCAAGTGCGGAAAATCTAAGTTCCAAGGGTGTGGCGGCACGTAGGGGCACTTGGTGACATAACAGACGTCACACAAGAAGCACTGATCCACCACTTTTTTGTAATCTTTTTTATCGACGCCGTGCACCTCGCCGTCTTCGGTGGCGTCGATTAAATCGAACATGGTCGGAAACGAACCACACAAGCTCAGGCAGCGACGGCAACCATGACACATGTCGAACACGCGTTCCATTTCGGTATGCAGCTTACCTTCGTCATAGAAGTCTGGATTGGTCCAGTCTAGCGGGTGACGGGTGGGCGCGTCGAGATTACCTTCGCGGTTTGACATGAAAAATCCTTAGCTATTGCAACAAACACGTACTTAAAAAAACTGTGACCAGCAGAGCCGGCCACAGATCCAACGGCAGCGTGCGACGGCGTAAGCAAGCTCTTGCCGTCAACACCCGCTCAAGCAGACAAACTTAGTCGACCAGTGCGTCCAGCGCTTTCTGGTAACGATTGGCGTGTGAACGCTCGGCTTTTGCGAGTGTTTCAAACCAGTCGGCGACTTCGTCAAAGCCTTCGGCGCGAGCTGTTTTAGCCATGCCTGGATACATGTCGGTGTACTCATGGGTTTCGCCATGAACAGCCGATGCCAGGTTGTCACGGCTGGAACCCATGGGCAGGCCAGTGGCTGGATCACCCGAGGCTTCTAGAAACTCGAGGTGACCATGTGCGTGGCCAGTCTCGCCTTCGGCGGTTGAGCGAAACAGAGCAGCAACGTCTGGTTGACCTTCAACGTCTGCTTTGTTTGCGAAGTACAAATAACGGCGGTTTGCCTGTGATTCGCCTGCGAAAGCGTCTTTCAGGCACTGTTCTGTTTTAGAACCTTTGAGCTGGGCCATATAGCCTCCTGACTTTGAAAAATGGGAAAATTGGAGCATCAATCGCACAAGCCGCCTATGAAGCACGGCTGCACCTGACCTCTGGTAGAAGTTTAAGCGCGGTTTATGACCAAGAGAAGTTAAATTTATCTAATTTTTTAATAGCTTTTAGCTAAAAGCTGCGCACACAAACCCCGTTCGGCACCCCTGCTTTGCCTATGAAAGGGTGCTTGTCTGGCGGTGCAAATGATGCTCAGCCGGCCGTCTAAGCTTTAATTAACCCCATCGCCTTTGCGAATAAGGGGCAGGCATAGGAAGCCTAGGGGCGGTTGCAAGCCCTACTCAGCTGCTTTTTTATGCGCCGCCAGCGCCATCAGTCTGCGATCGCGCCAAAGGCGACGCGCCATCAGTTGATCTTTAGGCAAGAGCGCACGGCGCTCAGCTTCTAGCTTTGCAATGATTGCCTCAGACCAATGCTCGGTAGAGGTTTGCTCAGTTGACATTGCCTGATACATTTCATCGAACCGATGCGCGTAGTCAGCCAAGCCGTCTGGCGCGTTTAAGTCGATCGTTTCAAAGGGTCCCATGAACGACCAGCGCAAACCTAGTCCCTCGCGAATCGTTACGTCAAGGCCATCCGCATCAACATACCCCTGCTCGACAAGCTTGAAGGCTTCGCGCAGTAACGCACCCTGCAAACGGTTCAACACAAAGCCACGCAATTCGCGATGAATCTTGACTGGTTTTTGACCGACACTTTGCATCACATCCCAGGTTTTCTGAACAACCGCAGCATCCGTCCAGGGTGCGCCGCAAATTTCGACAACCGGAATCAAGTAAGGAGGATTCACAGGATGTGCGATCAGGCAACGCGCGCGCCCGGCGAGGTTTTCGGTAAAGGCCGAGGCGGGAATGCTTGAGGTCGAACTCGCAAGCACGGTGGTCGGCGCAGCCAGTCGATCCATTTTGGCGAAGATTTCGCTTTTCATTTCTACCCGCTCAGGCAAATTCTCTTGAACGTAATCAACGTCTTTCAAAACCTCTTCTAGCGTGGCGCTTGCGCTGATGCGCGCGATCAAACCCTTAGGGTCAGTGATCAACCCTGCGGCCTCAAGGTCGGCCACCTGTTTTTCAATCAGGGTGAAGGCCAGAGTGACGGCCTTAGGGTCACCGTCCCAAAGTTTGACCTCATGCCCGCCGCGCGCAAAAACAATGGCCCACGCCTGACCAATCAACCCTGAACCCACGACTGCGATTTTCATTTTTTCTTCTCCTGTTTGGTGACAGCGGTTTCTGTCAGCTAGTGTAGTTGTGAATCGTCTTGCCGCCCACTTAGTGGCGCACAAACTGCCTAAAGGCTGCTGCCTGTTCATGCGCCAGCCTGACGGTTTGCACATGAACGTCAACGATGGTGCTTACCTCGGTGCTATAGCCTCCTGCCATCGTAATGGCTAGCGGGCATTGCTGACGTTGAGCATATTGCATCACGCGCAAATCTCGGGCGACCATCCCTGCTGTGGTGACTTTGAGTCGGCCTAAACGGTCGGATTCGTGCGGATCGGCCCCTGCAAGATAGAACACAAACCGAGGCGCAAACCGAGCCTCTAAGGTTGCCAGCGCTGTATCGAGTGCCTCAAGATACTGTTCATCGGCACAGCCGTCCGGCAAGGGCACATCAAGCGAACTCTGTTGCTTATTAAAGGGATAGTTGCGCGCACCGTGTAACGACAAGGTAAAAATGCTGGCGTCCTGCTCAAAGATCGCTGCGGTGCCATCGCCCTGATGCACGTCGAGGTCAATGATCGCAATATTTATCTTTTCTTTGCGGCTTTGCTGCAAAACCTTTACCGCGATGGCAACATCGTTGAACACACAGAAGCCGCTTCCGCGCTGGCGATAAGCGTGGTGCGTGCCACCGGCTAAATTTACAGAGACGCCTTCTTGTGTTGCGGCGCAGCAGGCGCCGATCGTCGCACCGACCGAGCGACGCGAACGTTCAACTAGCTGAGGGCTCCAGACAAAACCGATTTCGCGTTGTTCTTTCTCGCTCAGTTGGCCACGAAGCACCGCCTGCAAATAACGCGGTTCATGTACCAACAACAACTGCGTATCGGTTGCGCACGGCGCTTCTTGCAGCTCGATGCCCGCGTCACCGCTCAGTGCCTCGCGCAAGAGTCGGTACTTTGACATCGGAAACCGATGCCCCGCGGGAAGCGGCAAGACAAAATGATCAGAATAGAAGGCTTTCAAAATGGCTGGACTGTCGCTTGCTATCGAAGGCTCATAATTTAACGCTTGACGAAAACTTGCGGCTCGCCTGGCGCTTTGGGACGCGGCGCGGCTCGCTCAAAGTGGCGACTGACGTTTGCGTCTTGCGCCAGGGCGCCTCGGTGTTTTCGGGCAACAAACAAAGTCTAAGCGAACAAGGCAGCGCAGGCGATCTGTCTTCGATGTATTTGTAAGGCGTGCGAAGCTGGCCTAGCCCGCAACGGCTTTGTCTTTAGACTCGCCGTAGGGCGGCGAATACATGACCAGCACACGCACAGGTTCTTCGCTAATGCGGGTAAAGGCGTGCATGGCGTCAGCAGGAAAAAAACAGCTGTCGCCAGGGCCTAATTCAGACACCTCACCCCCAACTTCGACGCGGGCACGGCCTTCTAGCAAATAGCAAACCTGCTCGATGCCGGGATGTCGATGCGGCAAGGCACCACCACCCGCGGCGCCAAGCTTGCCTCCGATTACACCCAGCAACACTTCGATATGCTGCGCTCCCACGGTTTCGGGCCCGATCAGCCGCCGATTCACGGTGTCGCCGTGGTTGGCCGGGCTGTAAGGGGTCACGTCAGATTCTTTGATGAAATAGCGGCTCTTTGTCATTCTGATCTCTCTCAATAAAAATTAAAATACTGAATTCTTAGTTGCACCAGCAAAAATTGTGCGTTAGCGCTTCAAAAATCCCGCATAGTTTTGGGTTGTAACTTCGTCACATTTTTTTCGGTATACATCTAGCCCGGCCACGTACGGTGTAAACACGCGCGGTTTTCCTGGTACGTTTGCGCCAACATACCAAGAGTTCGCCAAGGGATAGAGTGTCGAGTCACCTACGTCATTGACATGCTGCGTCCACTGCGCTTGAGCACTTGGGTCTGCGTCGATCTCTTGTAGCCTCTGCAATCGGATCTGTTCGATGCAAGCCGCGATCCAGTCGACATGCTGTTCAATGGCACACACCATATTGGTTTTAACAGAAGGGCTTCCTGGTCCAGTCACAATAAACATATTGGGGAATCCGGCAGTCATCAAGCCCAGATAAGTTGCCGGGCCATCTGCCCACTTTGTTTTGAGCTCAACGCCTTGCTTGCCTCGAATATCAATCTCAAAGAGCGCGCCGGTCATCGCATCGAATCCCGTTGCAAAAACGATCGCATCTAATGCGAAGCTCTCGTTTTCTGTTTTCAGGCCTTCAGGTTCAATCTCCTGTATGGGTGCTTTCTGCACATTCACTAACCGAACGTTATCGCGGTTGTATGTTTCAAAATATCCCGTGTCCACACACAAACGCTTTGTTCCAATATAGTGATCATTTGGACATAAGTCTTCCGCCGTTTGTGGGTCTTTCACAGTCTGCCGAATTTTTTGTCGAACAAATTCGCCGGCAGTTTCATTTGCCTCTTTACTGACCAAAAGATCGGTGTAGGTATAAAGAAAGCTGATCGCTCCGCCCTTCGCCCATTTGGTCTCATACGTTTCCTGACGCTCCTGCGCTGAGACCTCAAAAGCCTTCTTGCTTGGTTTAGGGTGCCCCCCAATACAAAATGGCGTCAGCTGAGCCTCTGCCCGATGTTCGACGTAATTCGCCTGGTGTGCTTGATGCACCGCGGCATCAAGCGGCCTGTTATGTGCCGGGACCACAAAATTGGCGTGACGCTGAAAGACATACAACTGCTTAGCCTCTTTGGCAATCAAAGGGATCATTTGCACCGCCGAAGAGCCCGTACCAATCACGCCAACCCTTTGGCCCGTAAAGTCTACGCCTTGCTCCGGCCACAATCCGCTGTGATACCACTTACCTTTAAAGCGATCGATTCCCGAAATCTCTGGGAGCTTTGCCGTCGAGAGGCAGCCAGTTGCCATGACACAAAACTGCGCCTCAACAACGTCATCACGCTGCGTCGACAAGGTCCATAGGCAGCGCTCACTATCGTAGTGCGCTGACGATATCCTCTGATTCAGCTCAATATCTTTACGCAATTCAAACCGATCCGCCACGTGATTCAGATACTTCAAAATAACAGGTTGCTCAGCGTAACGCTCTGGCCAAACCCAATCTTGCTGAAGATCTTCGTCAAACGAATACGAGTACTCAAGACTCTCAACATCGCATCGCGCACCTGGGTACTTATTCCAAAACCAAGTGCCTCCGACGTTTGAGCCCGCTTCAAACACCCGAACACTCAGGCCAAGCGCGCGCAAACGTTTAAGCATATAGAGCCCCGCGAAGCCCGCCCCAACAATAACCGCGTCATAGCATTGGGTGTTTGTTGCAGCCGCCGAAACATCCTTCATTTGTGCAGCGATCGACATGACTTTGTTTTCCATCAAGAACAAAAGGGTTGATTTTTACTGTGGCGCAATATTTGCTTTTTTAACAACACGGCCCCATTTTTCAATGTCCTGTGCCAGCAACGTCTTGAACTGCTCGGGCGTCGTGGCTAGAGGCTCCATGCCAATAGAAAGAATCCTCGCAATCACAGCGGGCTCTTTCAAAATTAAAGTGATGTCTGCACTAATTTTGGCGACGATCTCCATCGGCATATTGGCTGGCCCAAGCAAACCAACCCAAGGACTGACGCCAAACTGCGGGTAACCTAACTCAGCGATCGTCGGCAAATTAGGCAAGCGTTGGGATCGCGCGGCACTTGTTACGGCCAGCGCTTTTAAACTACCGTTGTCAACCTGCTGCGCAATCGAAGGCACACTCGCAACAACGGTCGAGACGTGGTTGCCTAGCAAATCCGTCAAGGCGGGCGCCGCGCCTTTGTACGGAACATGCTCCAATTTCATATCCGTGGCCTGGTTGATCATTTCGCCAATCAAATGATTCAAAGAGCCCGTTCCGGCCGAGCCAAACGTCAACCCAGGTTTAGATTGAGCGAGTTTCACCAGCGCCGGAAAATCAGATACCCCCAGCTGATTATTCGTGGCGATTAAAAAAGCCACCGCGCCGATCATTGCGATCGGCGTAAAGTCTTTAATGGGGTCGTACGGCAAAGACTTGTAAAGGCTAGCATTGATCGCTTGAGGGCCATCGCTGGACATCAAAAGGGTGTACCCATCATTCGGGGCGATCGCAACAGACTGCACGCCGATAATTCCGCCCGCCCCCGCTTTATTTTCAACAAAGACCGAACGACCCCAGCGTTGCGACAATTTTTCGGCAAACAGTCGGGCCAACAAATCTGTCGCGCCCCCGGTCGTTTGCGGCACAATCATTCGCACGTCTCGTTGCGGATATTGTTGAGCAACGCTCGCGGAAGCCACAAAAAACAACGCTGCGGCAGCGAAGCCGACCTTAAGCATCTTCATTGAATTCCCCCAGTTTGATACTACGCGGCGCTGTTTTGAGATTTTTAATGGCGCGCTTAGATTAGCGTTTAAGCACTAACCTTGACGCTATGCTACAAGTATTTATTAGAATTTTCTAGCTTATGAGCGGTTATGATGGGCAAAATAATAGAAAAAGCATCCACTCAAGCGGTGCGTTAACCTGGAGACTCGCATGAAAGTATATGAAGCCGTTACGGTTGGTTTGGTTGCCGAAGGTTGCAAAACACTCTTTGGCTTAATGGGCGATGGCAACATGTCGCTTTGGGGCGCTTTGGGGCGCCAGGGCAAAATCGATATCGTCTCGTCGTTTAACGAAGCCGGCGCCGTATCCATGGCAGACGGCTACTCTCGCAGCACCGGACGCGTCGGCTTGTGTACGATCACCTGTGGCCCAGGCCTGACCCAAGTGGGCACCTCGCTTAGCATCGCAGTACGTAATCGCTCGCCGATGGTGCTGATCACCGGGCAAATTGCTGCGGGTGCAAAAAATAACATCCAGTCAATGGATCAGCGACGTTTTGTCGAAGCCTGTGGTGCCCGGTTTCACGATATCAGCAGCGCCGACAATTTGGCTGACGAAATGGCTGAAGCCTTTTATGCCGCACGCGTGCACCGCATCCCTGTTGTGTTGAACCTTGATATGGCGCTGCAAGAACAATCTTTTGACTGGGATTTTGATTACCGCCCCTCGACCGATTTCTTACCTGCCCCGATTGGCGCACCGAGCGACGAGTCACTGCAACCACTCTTAGAGAAGCTGATCGCCGCCAAGCGAACTGTCATCATCGCAGGGCTTGGGGCGCAACGTGCAGGTGCCAAGCCAGAAATTCTTACGCTCGCAGGGCAGTTGGGCGCGTTGGTTGGCACGTCGTTGCAAGCCAAAGATTTGTTTTTGGGCGAAGAGTACAACTTGGGCATCTCGGGTACGTTTGCGTCGGCGCCTGCCGAACACCTCTTTGCCGAGTCAGATTTTGTGTTGGCGCTTGGTGCTGAGTTGGGTTACTACACCGCTGAAGGCGGTCTCATGTTCCCTTCAGCCGAAGTCGCTCGTATCGACATTAAAGCTGCACCAGACGAGATTGGTGTGCTCCCCGGCATGTATGTGTGCGGCGATGCCAAAAAAACTGCGGCGGCGTTGAGTCGACTTTTAGAGGCTCGCAAGGTGCAAAAAGAAGGTTTCCGTACCGCCGCGACGCGCGAAATTTTAAACACACCGGATGCTGTCTTTACGAAACCTACCGATGGTTTGGATCCTCGCCTGCTTGCCACAAATCTATCGCGGGGTTTACCTAAAGATGTCGTGCTCACCATCGGTGCTGCGCATTATTTTTCGTTTCCAGCGATGTACACCGCTTTGCCTGAGGGTGCTTTGGTTCACTTCTCGCATCACTTCGGTGCAGTTGGCCAGGCGCTACCGCTTTCAATTGGCGCGAGTGTGGGGCATCCCACACGACCGCACGTTGCGATGGAAGGCGACGGCAGTGTCATGATGAATTTGCAAGAGCTCTACACCGTCACGCGTCACAAGATTCAACTGGTGCTGATTATCTGGAACGACGCTGGCTATGGTGCAGAGGTGCACAAACTCAAAGCAAAAGGTTTTAACCCGGCTCTGGCGCAATGGCAATCGGCAGATTTTGCGGCAATCGGCAAAGCGTTTGGTGGCGATGGTGTACGCCTAGCCTCGGAAGCCGACCTCGCACCCACCATCGAACGCGGTATCAAAGCGGGCGGCTTATTCATCATTGATGCGCGCGTGTCGCCCACCGAGATGAGCGACCCCTACGGCAAAATTCACTTTGGCCGAGAGAATCGCGCGCCGCATTTGCGTCGGTTGACTAAAGGCGGTTGAGCATGCGTTTTGAAGGAGAATTTCGCGTGCCGGGACAACCGCGCGCGGTGCTTGAGCGTTTTGCCGAAGTTGAGCGCATGGTCAAATGCATGCCCGGCGCAAGTATCGACGGACGTGACGACGACGGCAACTATCAAGGTGGGATGCTGGTTGCCTTTGGACCTAAGAAAATTAAGTTTAAGGGCAAGGTGACCGCCTCGGTCGACTTAGAATCTTTAGCAGGCACGTTATATGTTCGCGGCGCTGCCGATATGCGTGCGGGCGCTCGGGCAGAGGTGAAGGTCGTGTACACCGTGCGCGACGATACGACTGCCACCACCCCCACCAGCATCGTTGCACTGACCTCTGACGCTGAACTCGGTGGAGTCTTAGCAGACTTTGGCAGCACAGGAGGTATTGCCGTCACTCAGGCCCTGATGGACGTCTTCGCGCAGCGCTGTGCCCAGGAGTTTAGTCGCGAGGCGGAGTCAGTCACGGGTCAAACCACCGCGCAGACTGGCGCCATAGGCGTGGCGGTCAGTTCTACTGGCAACGCTAACGAAACTGTGCGAACCGCAGCGACAAGCGCCTCGTCCGAGCCTCCTAACGAAGCACTTTCGGCCAACACAATATTGTGGTCGGTTCTTAAAACAAAATTCAAAAAATTCAAAAAGTGGCTTGGCTTTAGCCATTAACCTCAGGAGTCACCCATGTTTCATACTCTGATCATGCGTTTTAAACTCGCAGCGCTTGCAACGTTTGCCCTGAGCAGCTTCATGCAAGCCAGTGAGGCCGCCGAGCCACCGCCCTGGCCCACAAAACAAATTGCCCTTGTCGTGCCCTACCCTCCCGGCGCAATCACCGACACCGTGGGTCGCCGCCTGGGCAATCAATTAAGTGCTGCATTAGGCGTGACGGTGGTGATTGAAAACCGTGCGGGTGCCGGAGCAAACTTGGGGGCCGCTTATGTTTCAAATGCCCAACCAAACGGCGCCACCATATTGTTCACCTCATACGGCAATATTATGATCGACGCGGTGACCGACGCTCAACACAAGTTGACACCTGTTGCCGCCGTCGGGCCGATGACCGTCGTGATGTTAGTGCGACCCGACTTACCTTACAAAACCATTGAAGAGCTCGTCAGCTACGCGCGTGCCCACCCGCAGAAAATTAGCTTTGCGAGCGTCGGGGTCGGCAGTTCGTACCATCTGGTGATCGAACAGATGAATGCGCTCGGTAAACTCGACATGGTTCATATTCCGTACAAAGGCGGTGCGGCTTCAATGGCAGATTTTTTAGGTGGGCGCGTTGACGTGATGCTCGCGACTTGGCTGTTCGCAAAACCCTACGTCACCGACAAGCGCGCGCGAGCCGTCGCGTTAGTGAATGCAGAGCGCTCACCTAGCCTACCTGAGCTTCCCACAGTCAACGAGCGCGCGCTCCCGGGAGTCAGACTGATCGACGGGCTTGGCGTCTTTGCGCCAAAAGGCTTGCCCGACGCCTTGGTGGTGCGTTTAAACAAAGAGATCAATACGATCATTGAGCAGCCCGAAATGAAAGCCTGGCTGACAAACGAGGCGATCCCACCCACCGCGATGACCACAGCCGCTTTTGAAAAAATGCTGAGCGAAGAAGCCAAACCGCTGGACAAGCTTATTCGCGAAAACAAGATCGGAATGAAATAACCTATTCGACCTTAGCGCCACTTTCGATAATGATTTTTTTCCAGCGTATTTGTTCTTCTTTCATGTATTGGGTGAACTGAGCGGGCGTACCGCCCAACAGCACGGTGCCTTGTGGTGCAAGCCTTGTTTTGAGCAAGGGGTCTTGCAACGCCGTGTTTAAGGCTACGGTCAATCGGCTAATGATCTCTGGCGACACTCCTTTTGGTGTAACAACGCCTTGCCAGGCTCCCATGACCCAGTCTTTGGTCCCTAACGCTTCATTAAAAGTCGGCACCTCCGGAAACAGCGGGCTACGCTGTGTTGCAGCGATTGCCAAGGCGCGCACTCTTGCGTCTGACATCATCGCGACAGCCGCGCTAAGTGTCGAAAACATAAATTGCGTACGACCGCTGGCCACATCTACCAAGGCTGGCGACTCGCCTTTGTAGGCGATGTGCGTTGACTCTAGGCCGAACTCACGCGAAAAGGCTGCGGCTGGCAAATGCGTCATCGTACCCGCACCGCTTGAACCATAATTCATATTGCCGTGTGCTTTTGCATACGTCAAAAACTCTTTGAGCGAACGCGGCGTCAGACTTGGTGCGGCCAAGAACACCAAAGGATTCGTTGCCGTCAGCATCACTGGTGAAAAGTCATTGAACGGATCATATTTAACATTTTGATAAAGCAAGGGCCCCAAAACAATCGCTGACGTTGCATAAAAAATAGTGTGCCCATCGGGATCGGCGCGTGCCACTTCGGCAGCGGCAATATTGCCGCCCGCTCCGCCTTTATTTTCAACGACCACCGTCTCTTTAAGCTCTCGGCTCATTGACTCGGCAAAAATTCTTGCCGAAATATCCGCCGAACCACCAGGCGCGAAGCCAACAATCATACGAATGGGTTTGGACGGATAGACTGGAGTTTGCGCGCTCGTGTTTTGTGCGAACAGTATTGCCACTGCTGCGAAACATAGTTGTAGTTTTTGTCTCATATTTTCTTTTTAGTCACGCTGTTGATCCTGTGCTGCGTCGGCTTTTGTCACCGTCCCAGCCTGATACTGCTGCCTGAGAATTGTTTTTACTATAGGCGTGAGCTTTACGCAATGCTTAAGCGACTCGGCTGTTCTCTCTCGAGGACAATCTCGGGTAACATAAGTCACAACACCTACAAATAAAAAGCGCGCGGCGCCTTGAGACAAACATTAGAGAGACGATATGGATCTTCACCTGGCAGGTAAACGTGCGTTAATCACGGGCGGCTCGAAAGGCTTAGGCTTTGGTGCTGCGAAAGTGCTAGCAACAGAGGGTTGCGCAGTTCATCTTGTCTCGCGCTCGGCTAATGATTTAGAAGTCGCCGCCAACGAAATCAAAAAAGTGTCTGATGTCGAAGTATCGTTCACCGCACTCGACCTGATTAAACCCGCCAGTGTTGAACGCCTAAGAGACCGACTGACCACCACCGATATTTTGGTCAATAACGCGGGGGCCGTGCCGCTTGGTTCGATCGAAGATTTGGACGATCAAAGCTGGCGCGATGGCTGGGATCTTAAGGTGTTTGGCTACATCAATATGACGCGTCTGGCCTTTCAAGTTTGGAAACCATTAAAACGACCTGGTGTCATCGTGAACGTCATCGGCCATGCAGGTGAGAATTTAACTTCGACTTACCTGGCGGGTACCTCAGGCTGTGCAGCACTCATGGCACTGACTCGTTCGCTTGGCTCGGTCAGCCCCGAGCACAACATTCGCGTGGTTGGTTTGAACCCGGGCCCGGTGCTCACCGAGCGCCTGTATAACTTTTTACGCAAACGTGCTGAGTTAACGTTGGGCGATGCTGAAAAATGGAAGCAACTTGTTGCCTCAATGCCTTTTGGCCGCACCGGCAAAGTCGAAGAGATCGCAAACGCCGTGGCGTTTTTGGCCTCTGACTTGTCGGGCTACACCACCGGTACGATCGTTACGATCGATGGTGGCGTGTCTTCGCGCGCAAAGACTTGGCTATAGCGCTTGTGCTGCCGGCCAATTCAACACTTTCGCCAGCGCCCCGCCCATCACCATCTCTAAATCATCGCCTTTTAAAAAGCTCATCTCTTCAGTGAACAGGCTCACGCACTGTGCATAAGTGCAAGGGAGTCGCGAGACATCCGAGCCCCACATTGCGCGCGCTGGGCCAAAGCCCTCAATGAGGCGCTGCAGATAAGGCTGAATGTTTTTGAAAGGATAAGGATGCGTGCTGTAGCCAGGCGCGGACGTCACCTTCACTGAAAGATTTTTGTGCTTCGCCAGCCTGAGCAAAATATCGAGGTCGGCAAAACAGGCATCGTCGCGCAAGGCACTTTTGCGACCCATGTGATCCAAAATCAATTTCAAATCTGGATAACGCGTCGCAAGCCGATCCAACACATCGAGTTGCTCAGACATCAGTACCATCACCGGAATCCCAAGGCGTTCACAGCCTGCCCAAAACCAATCGAGCGAACTGTCAGCAAGCCAACGCGACCACTTCGCTTTGTGAAACGTCATGCGAATACCAAGCATTCCGGGTTGTGTCAGCCAAGTCTCAAGCAAACTGCGCGCATTCGGATCTTCGGGATCAAAGCGCCCCATGATGCCGTAACGGCCGGGGTAATTTTGTACGGCCTCAAGGGCAGTCAAATTTTTGCTGCCAACCATTGAGGGCGGCACGATGATGGCACGCGACACGCCTGTCGCATCCATGAGTTCGGTCATTTCAGCGGCTTCAAAAGGTTTTTCACGATGTGGTCTCGCCCCTTCTCCCGCAATGATCACGGTGTGGCCCACGTCTTCAGGCAACCAAGGGCGGTCCGGGCGATGCGCTTCCCAAAGATGAACCTGTGCGTCGGTGATAACCATATGTGTTCCTTGTTGTTCTAGGCTAGTATTTAAGCCATTCTCTTTTTATTGATGTCTAGTCGCCGTTGCCCATTTACGGGCACCGCGTTATTTTCTACATCTTAGCCTGTCTCTGCAAAGGAAATTCCCATGTCGACCGCTCCT
This sequence comes from Bordetella parapertussis, assembly GCA_945887835.1. Classification (GTDB taxonomy): domain Bacteria; phylum Pseudomonadota; class Gammaproteobacteria; order Burkholderiales; family Burkholderiaceae_B; genus Zwartia; species Zwartia parapertussis_B. The sequence continues at coordinate 45,940 of CAMCZQ010000002.1, forward strand.
CTTGAACCTCTGCGTTTTACCCCGATTGCCCCCGAGGATTTGACGCCCGAACAACACGCGGTCATGAAGCTCTATCGCTCAGGTTGGCAGGCGCAATTCACTGAATTGCCCAAACACCACTGGATGACCCTGCGCTCGCCTAAGTTTGCCGCGGCGGTCACGCCCGTCAGTAATTTTTTTCGGAACAACTCATCGCTATCTGCACGCTTGAATGAATTCGCGATTTTGCTCACGGCGCGCCACATGGAATCCCAATTCGAATGGGGTCTACACAGCAAATGGGCCGTCAGAGACGGCGTCTCGCCTGCTGTCGTCGATGCGTTGCCGCGAGGCGGCAAACCTGCAGGGCTGCAGCCCGATGAAGACATCATTTACGATTTCGTCACTGAACTGCTGTCCACAAAACGCGTGAGCACCGCCGCCTTCAAACGCACGAAAACACTACTGAACGACCAGCAATACTCTGATCTCGTGTGTGTCGTGGGCTACTACACCATGGTGTCCATGGAAATCGCAGCTGCGGGTGTCGACGTACCTGACTGGGCAGACACCGTCGCAGCAGCCAAGGCGCGTGCCTAAGGATTTTGGCTGGTTGCGGCATCAGCCCTTCGCAGCCGCAGGCTTTTTCTGCGTATGCGCGGCGTGCTTAGACTTTATATAGTTTGAAAGCGTCTTTTTTTGCGTCGTAGTCAAACCATCCCAAAACGTCAGCCACTTCTGCTGCACGGCTTCCATTCTAGTTTCCATCGCAGTACGCATCTGCTTGTGCTGCGCAAGCAGCGCACGCGGGTCAATCGTGTCTTTGGCAAACTGCGCATCCATCGCCTTTTTCTGCTCGGCGCGCAACGACTGCTTATTTGCCTGTCCGTCTTTACGCGCAACTTGTGCGGCATCGAACTGTAGTTTTTGCTCTGGCGTCAGCGCCAGTTGCTCAATGACCGCTTGAGGGATTTTCCCAAGTGGACTGTCTGCACCGCCGTGCGCAGCCGCAGGCGTCGATTGTGCCGCTTGCGGTTGAACGACGGGGGGCGAAGACGTCTGAGCCGAACTCGTTTGCGCCAGGGCGCTTACTGCAACGAGCGTGAAACCCAAACCTGCAATCAATGAACGAGCTGAAGTGTCTGTCATGGCGTGAACTCCTGTGTGATTACGCAACCACATCTTCACATGCCACTCGTTTCAACAATGTTTCGAGTCGAACCTCATCTGTTACAGATGATTTCGACTCGGAAGTCAGCTACTTACCTCGCATGGTCTCAGGCAACCAGGTCACGATCTCTGGATAAAAAGTCAAAATCACGATCACGATCAACATCAAAAATACATATGGTGTTGAGCCTGCGACCACTTCAGAAAACTTTGCGCCTCCCGAGATTCCGTGAATCGTGAACAGATTTAAACCAACGGGCGGTGTGATCTGCCCGAGTTCGATCAAGATCGTAATGATGACGCCCAACCAGATCAGATCAAAACCAAAAATCTTGATTACTGGCAAAAGCACAGGCAGCGTCATGTAGATCATCGAGATACCATCCACAAAACAACCCAGAATGATATACAGCACGACCAAGATGACAAAGAACTCCCACTTGCTTAAGCCAAGGCCAACGATCCACTCACTGATCTCGCGGCTCACGCCCGAAAAAGTCAACGCTGTCGATAAAATCTGTGCCCCAATAATAATCATCGAGACCATGCAAGTCGTTTTGACCGTTGACATGACTGAGTCGCGAAGCACAGGCCAGGTCAACTTGCGATAGCCTGCTGCCATGACTAAGGCACCCGCGGCCCCAACCGCAGCGGCCTCAGTCGGGGTAGTCAGACCAGAGTAAATCCCGCCGAGCACCAAAACCAAGAGCGACACAATCGGCATCACATCCCAAAGGGGATTGGACTTAGTCGACAGGAGCTCAGAGGCCTCTTTGAGCTTCACGTCTGGCCTTGGCGCGATCGCTGGGTTTCTGTACACCATGACTGCGATGTAGATCATGAAGATCAAGCTCATCAGCAAGCCTGGCAAAATCCCCGCAATAAACAAGCGGCCAACAGACTCTTCAACCAGCGCCGCGTACAACACCATAATGATTGAAGGCGGGATCAAGATGCCTAGAGTGCCGCCAGCAGCCAGCGAACCGTAAACCGCGCGAGGCTGATAGCCCGCCTTAATTAACTCTGGGATCGCGACCGTGCCAACGCTAGCAGCCGTTGCAACGCTTGAGCCGCTGACCGCTGAAAAAATCGCACAGGCAACAATATTTGCATGCAACAAGCCGCCAGGAAGCTTATGTAATAGCTTTACAATTCCCGAATAAAAAGCCTTGCTGGTGCCACTACGCAAGATCACTTCACCCATTAACAAAAACATGGGTACGGCGATCAAAATATAGCTGTTGGCATTATTCCAAACCACCGAGCTTAGGCCGAGCAATCCGACCCAACCTTTAGTCATCATGATGACAATGACGCCAACAATACCTAACGCAAACGCCGTCCATTGACCCACAAACAAAAACACGCCAAGGGCGATAAATAAAACAGCAATGACGACTTCTGAGCTCATGGCAATCTCACTAGGGTAGATTCTTAAATTTTGTGAAAGTGAAGATTGCAAGCTGCAAGGTGAGCACAGCACAGCCCAGCACGACGATGCTCATTGGGACCCATTCAGGCGTCTGCAAAATCGATACTGCGCGGACATCTTGCGTGTAGGCATAAGTCGTGTGCAAAATCAAAAAGTAAGTCAAGATGCCAGAAAAAATAAGTGCGGAAATCGTGATCAAGGACTTGACCCAGAAAAAAGTTGCGCCTTTCAACTTGTCGTAAAGCAACTCGATACGAATAAAAGCGCCTTCTTTTAAGGAGTAGCCAAGCCCCAAAAAGATCACAGCTGCGTTCAGATAACCGGCGTATTCATCGGCGATTTGTGTCGAATGATTAAAGAAGCGCGCAATCACTTCGACGCATACCAACAATAAAATTAGAACCGTCGCCAGGCCAGCTAAGTAGCCTGTGCCTAGTACGATTTTTGACGCCATCCGTGACACCATGATTATTGCCTTTTAACGCTTGAGCACTGCGCGAATCTCTTTAACCGCCGCCACAGCATTCGGGCCTTGCGCCTCGGCCCATGTCGTCCAGTAAGGCTTCATTAATTCGGTCAGCTTGTCGACCTGCTCTTGTGGAGGCACAAACAGATCAACCTTAAATTTGGTTTTCAAAATCTCAAGGTCGCGCGTTTCGTCTGCGGCGTTTTCACGCGTCATTTTGGGGCCCCATTGTGCGGCAACTTTATCCAACACAGCGCGCACTTCAGGCGTGAGCTTTTTATAGGCGTCGATGTTGACCATGATGTAGTCTGGGCCTCCCGCGTGAATTCCAGGGATATAGCCCCAGTTCACGAACTCGCTCCATTTGGCTCCCACAACGTTAAAGCCCGCAGTCATAAAGCCATCGACGACGCCACGCTCAACGGCTAAAGGCACTTCGGCGAGCGTCAAAGAGACTGCTGAGCCACCTAAGCGCTTGAGCATCTCACTTTGCTTGCCGTCTGTCGTACGGAATTTTCGACCAGCAAACTCTTCGATCGATTTAATTTGCGGACCGCGACCAAACAGGTTTTGTGGTGGCCATGAAAAATAAAACAAAGTCTTGACACCCGCTTTTTCAAGCTCTGGCTCGGCATATTTTTTGATAATGGGCCAAACTTTATCAAGCTCGTCTGAGTTGCGTACGAGTAACGGCAAATTAGCGACAGAGGCCAGTGGCGTTGAGCCAGAGATAAAGCCTGAGTAGCCCTCTCCCATTTGTACTTGACCAGTACCGGTGGCCCGCACAACTTCGGTTGCTTTAAACGGAAACTCGCCCGAAGGTCTGACCGTAATAATCAATTGCCCGTTCGTCTGCTTGCGCACCTCGGTCGCAAACTCAGTTAGGCGCAAGGTAATCGGGTGGCTTGCTCCTGGAAAGGCATACATATCCCACTTGGTTTGAGCCGCAACGGGCGACAACAATGTCAGGCCCAAACTGAGCAACGCGTAGTTTAATAATGACTTGAAATGACGCATGACTTCTCCTTAAGATCGTACGAGATACGGCTGTAAACTAAGCACCGAGCACCACGCTACAAAAATCCTATGCTCTCAACTACTACGCTATTTCTGCTTTATCAACAGATTAGGCTTGTGAACAAACGTAATCTACTTTTATAGTCTGAGGGAAAGTTTTAACGTCTGGCGGTGTGACTGTCAAGCCAATACAGGCGCTGCGAGCACAGTGCATACCCTAGGTGCGTCAGGATCCTCCACTTTGATTTTTTTGCTTGGCACACTACGACTCACTCACAAAATAGGAAGACAAGACATGCGCGACTATCTAGCTTGGAGAATGGCTTTTGGGGTAACAACACCTTCAACCAATACCGTTGTTCAACCCGAATACGATGACATGCGCCCCCCAGGGGTGACCAACCATTTGGGACGCATGGTGATCCCTGACATGGCCATCAATAACAACGACGACTTTGACCGCTCAATTGCCCTCATCGACGCCGCGCTTGAAGGTGCCGTCGAGCGTGTGATGGATAGTAAGCCCAATGCGTTCGTCTTAGGTATTTCAGCCCTCTCGATTTGGGGTGGTAACGCAGCTTGGGGCGATGAGCTCAAGGCGCGTATTCGCAAAGTCGCTGGCTGGGAGATCCCTGTCGCACTTGCAAGCGACGCCATCGTGGCGGCACTTAAAGCCCATGGCATCAAGCGCAAAATCGCAGTGATGGAGCCCTACTACCCGTCGATCGAGCCACGCATGCAAGGCGTCTTGAACCCGCATGGCTATGAGGTCGTACGCTTTAACCACATGCGTGGCAAGAGCCCTGCTTCATATTCAATTTTGACTGCGCAAGACATGATTGCGGGGATGCGCAAAATTGATGGCGATGATATCGAGGCAATTGTTCAGTTTGGTGCAAACCTACCCATGGCGCGTTTGGCCGATGAGGCCGAGCGTTGGTTAAACAAGCCTGTGATCAGCGTGAACGTCGCCACTTACTGGCATGCGCTTCGTATGAATGGCATACAAGACAAAATGTATGGCTTTACAAAGTTAATGTCGGAGTTTTAAGCGGCTTGGCGAAGCACCCCTGACGCGAGGAATGACATGCGTCAGGCGGTTTGGGTTAAGCGTTCGTTCTGGGCTTGCCGCTCGAGTCAAGCCCCACCATGGCCAACCCCCCGACCCGCTTGTCTAGCCACCAACCGGCTGAAGGCTCCCACTGCTCAAAATTAACATCGGCACCCAACTGCTGAGCGGCGTGATGCGCCCAGAAGGGATCAAACATCGCTTGACGCCCAATCGCAATCAAATCGGCCCGCCCTTCTCTCACAATGGCCTCAGCCTGAAGGCCATCAAGAATCAAACCCACCGCCATGGTGGGCACGCCCCCACCGTGTTTAATTCGTTCAGCAAACGGCACCTGATAACCTGGGCCTCGTGCCTGATTGGCGAGCGTCGCCGATAAACGTACGCCGCCCGAAGAGCAATCCACAACGTCGACGCCCGCTTTGTGCAGCTCGAGCCCAAGCACCACCGAATCCTCAAGACCCCAACCGCCTTCGCCGCCACCATCTTCAGCAGAGACTCTGAAAAACAGAGGCTTGTTAACAGGCCAGTGGGCGCGAATCTCGGCCACGACTTCTAAAGCAAAACGCATGCGACCCGCACGATCTTTACCGTATTCGTCTTGGCGATTATTGACTAGCGGCGTTAAAAAGCTCGCGATCAAATAACCGTGTGCGCCGTGAATTTCGATGATGTCAAAGCCGGCTGCATTTGCACGCGCCGCAGCTTGACCAAATTTTTTAACGATCTCGCGAATTTCACTGACTGATAGGGCGTGAGGCGTCTGATAGTTTTCACCCACCGCCAACTCACTTGGCCCGACAATCCCCCACGGGGCCTCGCCCCGCACGGTATCCGCTTGCGTCAACGGGCCATTACCTTCCCAAGGCCGTTGCCAACAGGCTTTTCGCCCAGCGTGCGCCAACTGGATCGCAGCGAGCGCACCTTGAGCATGAATAAAGTCAGTCATGCGTTTGAGATCAGGAATAAATTCATCAGACCACAGACCTAAATCACCATAGGTAATTCGGCCGCGCGGCTCAACCGCAATCGCCTCGGTCATCACCGTACCAAAACCACCCAGCGCAAACTTACTGAAATGCGCGAAGTGCCAGTCAGAGGCAAAGCCATCAATGGCTTTGCACTGCATCATGGGGGCCAACACAATTCTGTTTGGGAGCGTTGTTTCGCGGATCTTATATGGGCTAAACAACGCACTTTGTTCAACAGTCATGCCTTAGCCTTTTTGTTCCAATTAAATAGCCGCTCAGGCAACAGGTGCTGTTTTTGCCAGGGCGGGCAAGTTCACAACCGATGCATACCAGGCCTCAAGCTTAGGGTGGCCAAGGCGCCAAGGCTCGTTTGCAAAACGAAAATCAAGGTACCCCAACGCGCAAGCAATCGCTATTTCGCCGATCGTGTCGAGCTTATTTAGGTTGGCGGCGTCTTTTTCAAGGTCGGCCAAAGAATTTTTAACCTTTCCCTGCTGTAACTGAATGTACCCAATACGACCTTCATCTTGGGGCAAGGCGATTTCACGGCGACGAGGCTGACTCGCATCCAAAATACCATCGCCTATGGCTTGCTGACGCAGGGCAGCCCAGCGTGCAGGGCCTGCTGCAGGAAACAATGGTTTGGCAGAACCGAGGCTATCTAAGTATTCACAAATAACAGGGCTATCAAACAAGCTCTTGCCGTCAGCCAACACCAGCGTGGGCACCTTTGACAGGGGGTTGGCGGGGACCAGTGCCGCATCGGTTGAAGGAATCACCCACTTCTCGATCTGGCCATCAATGCCGCGCGCAACCGCGCAGGCCATGACTTTACGGACGTAGGGGCTTGCAGGAGAAAAAGCTAATTTCATGAGTTGCTTCCGATTAATGTGGAAAAAAAATTAATGCGCTGATCACTGATCCGCTTTGATCCCAGCAGCCTTGACGGTTGCGCCCCAACGGTCAAATTCTGACACCAGCACTTTGCCAATTTGTTCAGGATTTAAGACGTCGATCTGCAGACCGCCTTTAATCATCAGTTCAATAATTTGGGGGTCTTTGACAGCTTCGCTCACAGCCTTATAAATCGCATCGACCGCAGCCTTGGGCATTTTTGCTGGTCCAAGAATTGAAATCCAAGGAGAGGTATATACGCTGACGCCTTGTTCTGCCAAGGTTGGCATATTAGGTGCGCCCACAAACCGCACAGGGGCACCCAAACCGATCGCAACCACTTTGCCGGCGTCGGCATTGGGGACGGCCAAGCTAAGCGGCACAAACATCCCGTCAACTTGGCCCGCTAAGACCGCAGTCATGGCGGGTGCTGCGCCTGTAAACGGGACGTGCAAGATATCGAGCTTGCTCATCACTTTGAGCATCTCCATCGCCACTTGGCTTGAACTACCTACGCCCCAAGAGGCATACGTCAGCTTGCCCGGCTGGCTTTGTGCCAAGGCGATGAACTCTTTTATATTTTTTGCGGGGACTTTAGGGTTGACCACCAAGGCGTAGGGCAACAAGCCGATCTGTACGATCCCAACAAAGTCTTTCAGTGCGTCATACGCGATCTTAGGGTAAACGTGCGGGTTGATCGAGTGCGTGTCTGCCGCAGTCATCAAGATGGTGTAGCCATCAGGCGCAGACTTACCCACATAGTCAGAGCCGATCATGCCGCTGGCTCCTGGCTTATTGTCGACAACGATTGTCTGCTTCAGGATCTTGCCAGCGCCCATCGCGATGGCTCGCGCGAGCACGTCAGTGCCCCCGCCTGCGTTGTATGGCACCACCAAGCGAATCGATTTATCGGGGTAAACCCCTTGAGCCTGAACGCCCAAGCCAAAGAGGGCCGTGGCTGCAAACAGCGCGAACGTCTTAAACATCTGGGTATTTTTCATTTAGGTCTCCGGTCAACGATTAGGTATTATTTTGTTAATCTTTTAACATGATTTTTTCGCCTTCACCACCTGAACGAGTCGGTTAGGCAAACCCTTTAGGACATCAGCACTCATGCGCCCTGCCATTAACTTGCACGATTTTAGGGCGATGGCCCGCCGTAAACTGCCTCAGATCGCTTTCGACTTTATCGATGGCGGTGCTGACGACGAGCTTGGCATGGTGCGCAATCGCGAAGCCTTCAGCGACTATCAACTACTGCCACGCTACCTCAATGACGTGACCACTCGCGATCAATCCATCACCTTGTTTGGTAGAAAGTACTCGAGCCCGATCGGCATTTCGCCTACCGGGATGGCCGGCTTGTTTCGGGTGGGCGCCGACAGCATGCTTGCTGCAGCAGCAAAAAAAGCGAATGTGCCCTTCTTGTTATCAAGCGCCAGCAATTTCAAAATTGAAGATGCCGCAAAAATTGCCCCAGACAATGTGTGGTTTCAAATGTATGCCACCAGCGATCACCGTATCAATATGGATTTAGTGCGTCGCGCGCGCGAAACCGGTGTGGGAGTCTTAGTCATTACAGTAGACGTGCCCGTTAATTCAAACCGCGAACGCAATCGCCGTAACGGTTTTACGCGGCCATTTCGTATGACGCCCTCGATCATGCTCGATACCTTAAGCCGCCCGGGGTGGTTGTTGCAGTACCTCAAGTCGGGCGGTATGCCGATGATGAGTAACTGGCAGCCTTACGCGCGCGAAGGCGCCAACGCCGATGAAGTCGCCGACCTGTACGGCACGTTAACGCCCGCACCGATGACGACTTGGGAGACCGTGACTGCCATTCGTCGCGAGTGGGAAGGACCGTTAGTGATCAAAGGTATCTTGCATCCAGACGACGCTGTGCAGTCAACTGAGCACGGGTTGGACGGCGTCATCGTTTCAAATCACGGGGCTCGACAATTAGACGCAGCGCCATCGCCGATTGCAATGCTGGCTGCCATTCGTGCTGCGGTGGGTGACCGAATGACCGTGATGCTCGACAGCGGCATACGCCGCGGTTCAGATGTCATCACAGCAAAATGCCTGGGCGCAGAGGCATGCTTTTTTGGCCGCCCCACGCTCTATGCCGTCGCAGCTTTAGGTCAAGAAGGAGCCGATCAAGTTTTTGCCATCATGCGCCGCGAAATTGATGCTGTGTTGACGCAAATTGGCTGTGGCAGTTTTAATGCTTTGACCGAGAAATTTTTGCATCGCAAAGCGTAAAACATCACTGAAGCGAAATCTTGGCGTCTTGAATCACCTGCGACCAACGCGCCGTGTCTTGGGCAATCTTTTGAGTGAAGTCGGCGGCGCTGCCCCCGACGGCCTCGATACCCGCGCCCGCTAATTGCTGCACGACCCCAGGGTCTTTGAGCGCTTGATTGAGCGCCAGATTCAACTTTGACACGATCTCGGGTGCTAAGCCGGCAGGGCCAAACACGCCAAACCAGGTCAGGGAAACATAGCCCGGTAAATCTTGCGCAATCACAGGCACGTCTGGTACGAGAATCGAGCGCTCAAGCGCCGAGATACCCAATGCCCTAACCTTGCCATCGCGCACATGCGGATAGGCCGATGAGAAGCTATCGAACAGCACATCGAGTCGACCCGCCATCAAATCTGGCATAGCCAAAGCAGTCCCTTTGTAAGGGACATGCGTGATCTTGATCCCAGCCATCGCCTGAAACCGCTCACCGGATAGGTGCGGAATACCACCCGTACCCGCCGAACCAAAATTGAGTTTCCCCGGATTTTGTTGCGCATACTGAATAAATTCTTTAACGGTCTTAGCCGGCGAAGACAAGGGCACGATCATCATCGACGGCGACTGTGCCGCGTAGCTAATCGGTGTGAAATCTTTAGTGGGATTAAAGGGCGTTGCAGGATTAAGCAAAGGCCCCAGCACGTGTGTGCTGTTGGTAGACAACAAAAGCGTATAACCATCTGGCGCTGCTTTAGCGGCCATCTCAGCGCCGATCATGCCCGCCGCCCCGCCTTTATTATCGATGACGATTGTCTGGTTAAGCTCCGCAGAAAACTTCTGCACAATGATTCGACCAACAATGTCGGTCCCGCCGCCAGCCGGAAACGGAACGATCAGTCTGAGGGGTCGGTTTGGGTAGGCGGTTTGTGCGCTCACCGCTTGTAAACAAAATAGGCCCAAGACCAAAAATAGCTTACCGATGTTTTTCATTAGAAATCCTTCATCCTTAAGTTTCCATCCGAATTAGACTACTTTTTGGAGCTACCCACACCTTGAGGCCTTTACCGCTAAAATGGCTTTGTTGGTGCTCGCTGCTTGGTTCACAGGCAGCAGTTCAACGGGAAGCAGAAAAATATCGCGGTATCGCTGAGATATTTAGCCTGCGCTGCCCCCGCAACGGTCAAGCGAACAAGCCTCACCGCTTTGCTTCTGTCACGCTAGCCACTGGTCGTCTGAACAAACGACTGGGAAGGCGACAGAGGTTGTTTTCGTTAGCCCGGATACCGGCCAACAAGGTTGCGCGCTGTCTTCAGACACCGCGCTTAAACGCTCAAGAGTCGTCGGGGATGGCGGCTTCGGGTGCTGCTGTGATTGTGGATCTTGCCACATGACTCAAGTCGTGCGCAGTGAATTTATTTTAGGCGGTCAAAAAAGCGGTAAGTCACGTCGCGCGGAGGCGCTTGCGCAGAACTGGCTCGCAAGCGGGCCACCACATACGGCAATCTTAATCGCAACGGCACAAGCCTTTGATAACGAGCTGCGCGCACGTATTGAACGTCACCGACAAGATCGTTTATTGCGCGTGCCGGGCATGGTCACAATCGAAGAGCCTCTCGCTTGAAACGTCTCGCGACACTGCTGTTACTGGCGCTGCTGAGCTTGGCCGCTCACACAGCCTACGCACAATATTCTGTCACCGATGATCGAGGGATCGCTAACCACTGGAGCAAGCCCCCCGAGCGCGTGATTACCTTACTGCCCTCGTTAACCGAAACGGTTTGCGCGCTTGGTGAGTGCGCGCGCTTAGTCGGCGTCGATCGCTACTCAAATTGGCCCACGTCAGTCATGGCCCTGCCGGAGCTCGGCGGTGGCCTGGATCCAAATATCGAGGCAATCGTTGCGTTGGCGCCAGACGTTATTTTTACCGCGCAATCTTCGCGCGGCGCTCAAAAGCTTGAAGATCTTGGCTTAAAAGTGGTGGCCCTCGAACCTAAAAGTCACGCGGATGCAAAACGAGTCTTAGACAAAATTGCGCAAATGCTAGGCTTGAACCCAGAGCGCGCGCAACAACTTTGGCTAGCGACCGAGCAAGCTGTGACTGCAACCGCACGAACCTTGCCTGCGAGCACTCAAACCCTTCGGGTTTATATTGAGGTGAACCGCGCGCCCTTCGGTGCAGGCCCAACGTCTTTTATCGGTGAAACGTTGACACGCTTAGGCGCGCAAAATATTTTGCCCAGAAGCTTAGGACCATTTCCTCGCGTCAATCCCGAATTCGTCGTCCGCGCACAACCCAGCGTCATCATGATTAGCAAACGCGATCTGCCAGAGATGCTCTTGCGCCCAGGGTGGGCCGCGATGCAGGCAATCAAAGAGAATCGCGTGTGTGCGTTTGCACCCGCAGAGCAAGATGTCTTGGTGCGCCCGGGACCGCGGCTCGCCGAGGCAGCAACGCTGATGGCGACTTGCCTAAAAAGACTCGCGCCATGAACGCGTCGCTACCCGACACGCACTCTTCACAACACTCGCGCGCGCTGTGCTCTGCCTGGCTGTTGGCGCTGCTATGTGTCGTTGTCTTGCTCGCCGGCTTGTGTGTTGGCAGCACGGGCGTCGAGCCCCTGTGGCGCTTGTTGGCCGACCCAATTGCCGCTCAAATTATTTGGGATATTCGCGCGCCACGCACCTTAGGTGCACTGCTCGCCGGCGCCTTACTCGGCCTTGCCGGTGCCATCGCGCAAGGGCTCTTTCGCAACCCACTGGCAGATCCCTTTTTACTCGGTAGCGCCTCGGGCGCCTCCGCTGCAGTCGCACTTGCTTTGGCCGGCTTTGGCATATCACCACTTGTCACACAATGGTTGCTCAGGCTAGGCCTGACCGCCGCGGCCTTCACGGGCGCGATGCTCGCCGTCTTTCTGACGCTGAGCCTGGCCCGCGGGGTGCAGCACACCTTACGCCTGTTGTTGGCCGGCGTTGTCGTGAGTGTGGTCTTAGGGGCCTTCACGTCTTTTCTGTCGTTAACGCACCCAGATATTTTGCAAGCAATGCAAGCGTTTATGCTGGGCTCGACAGGTTTTGTAGGTTGGTCCGCTTGCGCCATCATGGGCATCGTATGGCTGGCCTGTAGCGCGGCAGGACGCGGCCTTTCAATAGCCTTAGATGGCTTGGCGTTAGGCGAGGCCACGGCCCAAAGCCTCGGGCTACCCTTGAGACCGCTACGCACAGCCTTAATTGCCACCCTTGCCCTGGCAACTGGCACCGCGGTTGCCCAGACTGGCTTGATTGCTTTTGTGGGGTTAGCCGCTCCCCATCTCGTGCGTGCACTTGTCAAAACAAGTCACGCGTGGCTGTTGCCCCTGGCCAGCCTGATGGGTGCCGCCCTGCTATCGCTTGCGGATCTGCTGGCGCGCGGCTTGCTTGCTCCGCAAGAATTACCCGTTGGCGTGCTGACCGCGCTCTTGGGAGGCGGCTATTTAATGTGGCTGATGCATCGCCGAGGGCCCACGCATGAGTGACTCTCGCCCGACGCACCAAACAGGTGCCGCAGCCTTAGAAGTGAGAAACTTAGGCGTGACACTCGGTCAGCATCCTGTGCTTCAGGGGCTGAATCTGAAACTACCTCAGGGGCGCTGGAGCGCGATTGTCGGCCCAAATGGCGCGGGCAAATCAACACTGCTGCAGGCCTTGGCGGGTGTCTTGCCTTTCCACGGTGACATATACCTGTTCGACCAAGCATTGAGCCGCTTTACCGCGCAGCACCGCGCACGCCAAGTTGCCTGGCTTGCTCAAGGCTCGGTACAAAGCGCTGACGACCTGACGGTCTATGATGTTGCGATGCTTGGTCGACTGCCGCATCAATCGTGGCTTGGCGGGCCCAGCCACGCGGATCATGTTGCCACCGAACGAGCGTTAAGACTGACGCATGCCTGGCCTTGGCGCCAGCGCGCGCTGGGCACGCTGTCAGGCGGTGAAAAACAACGCGTCTTGCTTGCCAGATTGCTAGCCGTCGATGCTGATATTCTATTAATGGACGAACCCTTAGCCAACCTTGACCCGCCCCATCAGGTCGACTGGCTGTTATTGGTTCGTGATTTAGTCGCCTGCGGAAAAACCGTCGTGAGCGTCTTGCATGAGGTCACGCTCGCACTGTACGCAGACGAATTAATTGTGATGGCTGGCGGCACAATCCAACACACAGGCACCCGCGACGACCCCGTCTTACACCGCACAATCGAAAGCGTTTTTGACTACCGCATCGCCATTGAGGCTCTCGGCACCGGCTGGGTAGCTTTACCCAAACTTCTTTAAGACAGGAAAACTGAATATGCAGATCGTGACCCCTCCAACCGAAAAGCCCTACGAAAAATCGACCGGTGAACGTCGAGGCTTATTAATCATCAACACCGGCGATGGTAAAGGCAAAAGCACCGCAGCCTTCGGCTTAGCAATGCGTGCGCACGGACGCGGCAAGGTGGTCAAGATTTTTCAATTTATGAAAGTGCCGAGCGCACGCTTTGGCGAACACCGCGTCTTTGAACAACTCAACGTGCCGATCGAAGGCCTGGGCGATGGCTTTAGCTGGAAGAGCCAAGACCTTGAGCACTCTGCTCGGCTCGCGCGCGATGGCTGGGCTAAAGCTAGCGAAGCAATTTTAAGTGGCGAATACTTTATGGTAACGCTCGACGAACTCACCTATCCGATTACCTTTGGCTGGATCGCACTCGAAGAGGTCTTGCAAACTTTGCGTTCGCGCCCGCCAGAGGTTCACGTCGTCATCACGGGGCGCCGCTGTCCGGCAGAGATCATTGAAATCGCCGACACCGTCACCGAGATGACGATGATCAAACACGCGTTCGATGCCGGCATCCCCGCACAGCGCGGAATCGAAGATTGATTGCTGCGGCTCTCATGCTAAGAATCCCTCTGAGGCTCGGAGCACGTGGCACCCTAATCATTTGCGGGGCAAGGCATACCCTTGCCAAGGGTATGGCTAGATGACCGCACGCTGACTCATGGCGTTAGGGACAACAAGCGGCGCGGAAAGCTCGCAAGCCCGCACCCTAGACACCGTCTTTGACGGCTTGGCCGACTGCCTCGAGCGCAACAGCACGCCCGGCTTTCTGCAAGCCTTAATCGCTAACTGACCGAAGGGCTAAAAAAATGACCTTTGCGCTCCCTGTATTGACAGACCTCGATGACGCTGCACGCGCCCGTCAGTTACAAAGCAAACTCGATCACAAAACTAAACCTCGCGGCTCCTTGGGTCAGCTAGAGACGCTTGCGCTACAGCTTGGGCTGCTTTTGCAAACCGACTCACCCACGCTGCAAGCGCCGCAGCTTGTGGTCTTTGCGGGTGATCATGGTTTAGCCAAGCACGGCGTGTCGGCTTATCCAAGCGAGGTGACCTGGCAGATGGTTGAAAACTTTTTGACGGGCGGTGCGGCGGTGAACGTGCTCGCGCGCCAACATGGCTTAGCGCTTACCGTGGCCGATTGCGGCGTCAATCATGATTTTGCGCCTCAGCCAGGCTTACACACTTGCAAAATCGCTTACGGCACTGCCGACTCCTTGGTGCAAGCAGCGATGTCTACAGGCCAGTGTGCTCAGGCCCTTTCAAACGGACGCAAGTTGATCAGAGCCTTGCCTGGTAATGTTCTGTTGCTGGGTGAAATGGGTATCGGTAATACCTCAGCGGCATCACTGCTGCTCGCGCATTTAGCCAACCTACCGCTCGAGCAATGTACGGGAGCCGGCACCGGCCTAGACGCACCAGCGCTACAGCGAAAAACACAAATTTTACAAAGCGTACTAACCAAACACGCTGGCGCAAACGCACCGCTGCAGGCGCTTGCTGCGTTTGGTGGCTTTGAAATCGCCACCATGGTGGGCGCTATTTTCGAGGCGAGCGCCAGCAATCGGGTGATCGTCATCGACGGCTTCATTACAAGCGCCGCAGTATTCGTTGCGAGTCAACTCGACCCCTTAGTATTACAGCGCTGCATATTTGCGCATCGCTCAGACGAACGCGGGCACGCGCTGCTGCTGACACGCTTAAACGCCAGGCCCCTGCTGGATTTGCAGCTGCGCTTAGGCGAAGGCTCGGGCGCGGCGCTAGCCTGGCCCTTGCTGGTTTCAGCCTGCGACCTACTGAATCACATGGCTAGCTTCGCCTCAGCGGGGGTCGCTGAGGCACCTTGAGTATCCGTGGTACGCAAAACGATAAGGGGTATCTGTGAGACAAGCTGTGCGTCACTATTTACTCGCTCTACAGTACTTCACCCGCATCCCGCTGCCTGAAGGTGTCGCGCGCTGGGTGGGCTTTAATGCAACGCTGCAACAAGCCAGCCTGGCGCATTTTCCGGGCGTCGGCTGCTTGGTGGGTGCGGCGACCGGCGCCCTGTTTTATATGGCCGCTCTCTGCCTGCCACTCACCAGCGTGTCGCCCTGGCTGGCTGCCTGCTTAAGCACGGTTTTGAGCGTGATGCTGACGGGCGCATTTCATGAAGATGGGCTAGCGGACACCTCGGATGGCTTGGGCGGCATGGTGGCGCGCGCTCGGGCACTCGAAATCATGAAAGACTCACGTATTGGTAGCTACGGCGCTGTCGCGCTTGTGTTGGCGATCACCACCAAACTTGCCCTCTTGACGATGCTCGGGCAAATTGATTTTGCTCTGGCGGCCTGGAGCCTGTTTGCAGCGCACGTTTGCTCACGGGTGATGCCTTTACTGATTGCCGCACGGTTAAGCAACGTGGGCGATGACCTCACCACAAAAACCAAACCTCTGGCAAACAAGGTCTCGCGTCAGACCCTGTTTGTCGCGTTGGTCTGGTTGTTACTCGCTTACCTACTGTTCAGCAGTCAGCATGCAACCATACTTTTGCTATGGGCCACCGGTTGTAGCCTGTGCGCGTGGTGGCTGATGCTGCGCTTACTGACTAAACGCTTAAATGGCTTTACCGGTGACACACTGGGCGCGACCCAACAAGTGTGTGAGTTGGCTTTTTATCTAGGTATTTTGCTGGGCTTACCAAGGTGAAGCTTTGGCTCGTTCGTCACGCGCAACCTCTCATTCAAAAGGGCCTTTGCTACGGCCAGCTCGATGTCGCGGCAGATCACGAGGCCACGCAACGAGCCGCCAAAGCTCTCGCGCCGCTGCTACCCGACAAACTGACACTTTATAGTTCAGGCCTGAAAAGAACTCAACAACTTGCATGCGCCCTACAAGAGCAGTGCACGGCGTGGTCCTTTGAGGTCGACACCCGCTTACAGGAAATGAATTTTGGGCGTTGGGAGGGTATCGCCTGGGATACGATTCCTAAAGCCGCCTTTGACGCGTGGACACAAGAGTTTGACACCCACCGCTTTGGTGGCGCCGAAAGCGTGCGAGACTTACTATTACGGGTCAATCAGTGTCTTCTTAACACCCCTCTTGATCGTGACGCACTTTGGGTCACGCACGCAGGAGTCATTCGGGCGGTGAATTACTTAAAACACCATGGGCTTGCTTCAAGTGCAACCACCCAGACATGGCCAGCAACAGCACCCGCCTTTGGCGAGTGGGAATGCTTGACGCTGCCGTTTTAACTTTCAGTCATTCGGTCTTTTAATTGTGCGCCTGTGCAAAACAGCACGCCCTTTAAACCTTCAAAGCGGCCACCACCGCGTCGCCCATTTCTGCAGTACCCACTTGTCGCGAACCCGGTTCAAAAATATCAGCCGTCCGGTATCCGTTAGCCAACACTGCCGCGACCGCACGCTTGATTCGAGCGCTTTGCTCGGGTTGTTTAAACGAATAATCCAACATCATTGCCGCCGATAAAATCGAGGCTAAAGGGTTGGCAATGTTTTTACCCGCAATATCGGGAGCGGTGCCGTGCACCGGCTCATACAGCCCGCGTCCATCAGGGCTTAGCGATGCCGAGGGCAGCATCCCTATTGAACCTGTCAACATTGCTGCGGCATCTGAAACAATATCGCCGAACATGTTGCCGGTCACAACGACATCAAACTGTTTAGGCTGACGCATCATCGTCATCACAAAAGCGTCGACCAGCGCGTTTGAGTACTCGACGTCTGGGTATTGCTTACTGACGCGTTCGGCAACCTCACGCCAGAGCTGCATCGTGTCAAGCACGTTCGCCTTATCCACCGAACACACTTTTCCTCTGCGTTGGCGGGCAGTCTTGAAGGCGACATGAATGATTCGCTCGATCTCGGGCTCGGTGTAATACATGGTGTTAATGCCAACGCGAATCCCTTGCGCGTTTGTGCTGACTCCACGCGGCTCGCCAAAATAAATATCGCTGCTAAGTTCACGAAGAATCAATAAATCCAGGTCTTCGACCAAGTGCGGTTTGAGCGACGAGGCACCAATTAATTCTGGAAACATAAATACAGGGCGGTAATTGGCAAACAAGTCGAGCTCTTTACGTAGACGCAATAAACTTGCGCCTGGGCGCTGCGCATAAGGCAACGCTTCGTCACCAGGCATACCGGCCGAGCCAAACAAAATAGCGTCAGCCGCTTTAGCGATCGCCATCGTAGCCGCGGGCAGTGGATCGCCCGCCGCCGTGACGCCCGCGCCCCCCACTGGCGCTTCAGTCAGCTCCAAATTAGCGTCGCCCACCGTGGCGCGCAACACCTTCACCGCCTGAGCCGTCACCTCTGGGCCCACACCATCACCCGCTAACACTGCAATCTTCATCGCTTAATCCTGTCAGGTACAAACAAAAAATCCTCGGACAAAGCGGTCACCCACTTTGCGCAAATACTCTGGACTAAAACTCGTTTGCCTCATACTGACGGGCAAACGCGGCAATCTTATCGGCATGCGTGAGCGTGTAGTCAAGCTCGTCCATCCCGGTTAAGAGACAGTGCTTTGAGAAAGGTGCGATCTCAAAGGGTTGGTCAGCTACGCTTGGTGCGCGCACCACCTGACGTTCGAGATCAACGCTCACTTTTAGCCCGGGCTGTGCGCTTAACGCCGCAAGAATCTGCTCGACGACCTCGGGGGCGAGCACAATAGGCAACAAGCCGTTCTTGAGTGAATTTGAATAAAAAATATCGCCAAAGCTTGGGGCAATCACTGCACGGATGCCGTAGTCGTGCAAGGCCCATACCGCCTGCTCGCGCGACGAGCCACAGCCGAAATTACGCTCAGCCACCACCACTTCTGCAGCGCTGTAAGCCGGCTGATTTAACAGAAACTCAGGGCGTTTTGTATCGTCTTTGTTAAAGCGCAAATCCCGAAAAAGATATGCGCCAAAATCATTGGCGCGTGGCTTTTGTAAAAAGCGCGCCGGAATAATCTGATCGGTATCGATATTGGCCCGCGTGAGGGGCAAGGCGACGGCCTCGAGAGGTTTAAAGGGTTGCATATTGTGAATCCTGAAGGTGTTTAAGCCAAGACGTCATGCAGAGCACGCGCATCTGCAAGGTGGCCCATGATCGCGCTGGCCGCCGCAGTAGCGGGGCTCATTAGGTGGGTGCGCGAACCAGGCCCTTGTCGGCCAACAAAGTTACGATTTGACGTCGCGGCGCACCGTTTGCCCGAGGCTACCGAATCACCATTCACGCCGATACACATCGAACAACCGGCAAAGCGCCATTGAAAACCGGCTTGAATAAAAATTTTATCTAAACCCTCGGCTTCTGCCTGCGCTTTAACTAAACCCGAGCCCGGTACCACCCATGCCTCAACGCTTGCAGCCACCTTGCGACCCTTGGCAACCGCAGCAGCGCTGCGCAGGTCTTCGATTCGACTATTCGTGCACGACCCGATGAACACGCGGTCGATGCTGATCTCGTTTAAAGCCATGCCTGGCGTCAAGCCCATATAGGTCAACATCCGCTCGACCACGGCGCGTCGCTGCGGATCCGCGATATCAGCGGGCGCTGGCACGCGAGCAGTCACTGAGATTGCATCTTCAGGGCTATTCCCCCAGGTCAGCATCGGCTCAATCTCTTGCGCGCTCAAGGTGACTTCGCGATCAAAGCTTACGCCAGGATCTGAGGGCAACGTGCGCCAATAAGCCACGGCACGAGCCCATTTTTCTCCGGTCGGCGCAAACGGTCGGCCCGAGAGATACGCGTAAGTTTTTTCATCAGGCGCGATCATCCCCGCGCGCGCGCCCGCCTCAATCGACATATTACAAATCGTTAGGCGACCCTCAATCGAGAGATTGCGAATGGCCGAGCCCGCATACTCAATGACATGGCCAACGGCTCCCGCCGCTCCGATCTTGGCAATAATCGCCAAGATAATATCTTTGCCTGACACGCCTGGTGCGAGGATGCCGTCAACCGTAATGCGCATGGTTTTAGGTCGTCTTTGCCAAATTGACTGCGTCGCCACCACATGGGCGACTTCGCTCGTGCCGATTCCAAACGCGAGCGCACCCAGCGCGCCGTGGGTTGAGGTATGGCTATCGCCGCACACCATTAATAAGCCTGGACGCGTCCAACCTTGCTCGGGACCAATCACATGCACGATGCCTTGGCGCTGATCTTGTAAACCTAAAAATTGGATCCCGGCCGCGCGGGTATCGCACTCAAGAGACTCGGCCATCGCACGACTTTCGGGGTCGGCTAAATCCAGCAAGTTACGGCTGTTGGTAGGAATGTAGTGATCGGGTGTTCCAAACGCACGCTCAGGCGAGCGTGCCGTCAACTTGCGCTGGCGCAACATCTCGAAGGCTGGCGCCGAACCGTCCTGAATCATATGCGTGTCGACAAACATTAACTCTTGTCCGTCTTCACGCTCAAGAATGCGATGTTTGAGCCAGATTTTTTCAAAGAGTGTCTGGGGCGCTGAGGCTGCGGGCATGCGTGGCTTTCCTTTTAGTATTCAAACGTGCCAAGCGTCAAACCGCTAGTCGACCTTGGCGCCCGATAAACGAACAATTTTTTCGTAACGAACGGTCTCAGAGGCGATATAGGCACCAAACGCCTCGGGTGTGCCGCCACCGATTTCTGCGCCAAAATCAGCCATTCTTTTTTTAAGCTCGGGTGATTTCAGAATTTTATTAAGCTCGGTATTCAAGCGATCGATAATAGGCTTGGGCGTACCAGCGGGTACCATGACGCCATACCAAGAGGACACGTGCACGCCCGGGATCCCCAATTCGTCAAAGGTCGGCGTGTCGGGCAGGGCTGGGTTACGCTCTTTTGAGGCCACCGCTAACGCACGAAGCTTGCCGCCCGCAATCAACGCGAGGCAAGCCGTAGTGTCAAGCATAAAAGAGACGTGCCCAGCCATTAAGTCAGCCTCAGCAGGCGCCGTTCCTTTATAAGGCACATGCACAACCTCGACGCCCGTGGACTGAATAAATACGATTCCGGCCAAGTGTTGCGAAGAGCCCACGCCTGCCGAACCGTAATTTAGCTTGCCCGGATTCGCCTTAGCCAGCGCGATCAGTTCGGCGACGTTCTTGACTGGTGAGTTGGTTGGCACCACCAGAATATTTGGGACGGCCGACACGTAAATCACCGGTAAAAAATCTGCGACCGGATCAAAGCCAAGTTTTTTATACATGTGAATATTGACGGCGTTGGGACTTAACGAGCCCATCAAAATCGAATAGCCATCAGGCTTGGCGCGCGCGAATTGCTCGGTTCCAATATTGCCCCCTGCGCCGGGCTTGTTTTCGATCACAACCGCCTGCCCCAAGGCCGTTGCTAACGGTTGCGCAATCATGCGCGCAGTGGTGTCGACCCCACCACCCGGCGGCCAAGGAACCGTCAACCTTAACGCTTGAGAAGGATAGGTCTGCGCCAAGCTCAATGCAGACCAACAAACAAGAACAACGCCTAGCCAGCTGTTGCGCAACATGCTTTGTCTCCGATTCAGGATTTTTGCCTGATTTTTATTGGGGGGCATCACGATTTTTTATCGGGCCGCCGCGGTGTTTTAAACCACCGCGGTTAGCCTACCACCAAAAAGCTCTTGCCGGTACCCCGGCCATAAATTGATAGCAGTCTGGCGCGCCCTGCTTTATGATGGAAAAAAATACTAACGCGCCAATCATTGGCTCAGGAGACAAAGCATGACGACCACCATCGGACAGGGCAATTTTAAATATCGCGTAGCAGAGGGCTGGGGCAAGTTACCTGAGGGCTGGAAATTCGGCGACGTTGCGGCAGTAGGCATTGATCGGCAAGACCGCGTTTATGCCTTTAACCGGGGCGAACACCCGATGGTAGTGTTTGACCGGGAAGGCAATTTTTTGAAGTCTTGGGGCGAAGGAGTTTTTAAGCGCGCCCATGGCGTGCAGATGGGGCCTGATGACACCATTTATCTGACCGACGATGGTGATCACACCGTTCGCAAATGCACGCTTGATGGCAAAATTTTGCTCGAGATTGGTTTGCCCGGCCAGGCCTCGGCCTACATGAGCGGCCAACCGTTTAACCGCTGCACACACACCGCGCTTTCACCCGAAGGCGATATCTACGTATCAGACGGCTACGGCAATTCGCGTGTGCACAAGTACAGTCCCGACGGAAAACTATTATTTTCATGGGGCTCGCCTGGCACAGACCCGGGTCAATTCAACATTGCCCACAATATTTTGTGTGACACCAACGGTTTAGTTTATGTTGCCGATCGCGAGAATCACCGTATCCAGATTTTCAATGGCAAAGGCAAGTACGAAGGACAATGGGGCAACATGCATCGGCCCTGTGGACTCTTCTTAACGGGTGGCAAGTGCCCGCTTTGCTATGTAGGTGAGCTTGGCCCACATCTGCCCGTCAACAGAAATATGCCCAATACCGGACCGCGTGTCAGCATTTACGATTTGTCTGGCAATTTACAAGCGCGCGTCGCCGCCGAAGAGCCTCACGGCACTGGCGTGGGTCAATTTATTGCACCACACGGCATGGCAGTGGATAGTCATGGTGACATGTACGTCGGCGAAGTTGCTTACACCTCATGGGCAGCCTCGTATCCTACGATCCCAAGGCCTGATTACGTTCGATGTCTACAAAAATTTATCAAAGTCGAGTGACCAAAGATTAAACCGCGGCGCATTGCAGTTGTTGTCTGACTGCGATGCAGCGCGCTCTAGGCAATCGATGAACACCGCTTGGGCGCATCGATGACTCACTCGATCGTTAGGTGCGCTTCTTAATCAGCCAGTACAGCCCAACCGAAATACTAAGCGCCAGTATGATCCCCGCTGGAACCTCGCGTAAAAACGCCATGGCGTTCTCACTGACCCCGCGAATGAACGAACCACTTTGATCAGGCCCAAGAACAATTCCAAAGGACAGACACAACAAAATCAACATGAACACCAGTTCAATAATGTTCCAACCCATTTGAATTATATTTTTTATCATCATGCGGCCTCCAGAGGGGTTAACGGGTAACCCCTCTGTGCTACCAACTGGTTATGAGAGTGAGCGTTTTGACAACAGCCACATCACGATACCCAACACAATCAGTCCGACAAGCCCATTGCCACCGAGCCCCTTAACTAGGTCTGTGAGGTTAGCAACGACGCCGCTAAAAAACGGAAGCGAATTGCCCACCAAAATTGATGCCACGATTGCGAGACCCAACAACATTAAACCTAAGTCTGTAATCGCACCCACCCAACCTTTCACTGCGTTTAGTCCACCCATAGAAATCTCCATTTTTTGAATAGTCATTAAAAGGCTTTCTACTAATGAAACGTGCTCGCAAGTCAAGAACACAGCCCTTGTCTAAGAAAGACTAAGGTTGACTCAGTTAAACCACAAACGGGGGAAAGGACAACTTAATATCCAAAAATATGGGGCCAGAAGAGGAAATAAAGGGTTTACCCTTATATGCATTGGGTATTTTTACAACATACCCTAACCTAATGATTCAAAGAGGCTCTCGTGATTATCTTAACGACACTGAACCGCATCACAGCAAGCGCGTTACTTCTACTCTGCGGGTTCGCCTGCGACGCGCAAACCGCCTATCCCACTAAGTTAGTTCGCATCGTCTTGCCCTACGCACCGGGCGGTACCACCGACATGGTCGCTCGCGCAGTTGCGCAACAGCTTTCTATCAAATGGGGTCAGCCAGTTATCGTCGAAAATCGGCCCGGCGGCAATGGCAATATCGGCACAGCCGAGGCGGCACGCGCAACCCCTGATGGCTACACGCTACTGATGGCAACCTCAAGCCACGCAATCAACGCATCGCTTTATAAAGGCTTGTCGTTTAACTTTGCGAAAGACTTCACCCCTTTATCCAATTTGGCTTTCGCGCCCTTGCTGTTAGTAGTCAACCCCTCACTAAAAGCCAATACTGTTAAAGAGTTTGCCGAGTACGTGCGACAAAATCCTCAAAAATTAAATTATGGTTCGGGTGGTGTGGGTACCGCTGCGCACTTGGCGGGCGAATTATTTAATTCAGAGCTCGGCGCACAAATGACACACGTCGCCTACAAGGGTGGCACGCTTGCCACCAACGATCTTGTTGGGGGGCAGATCCAGTTAATGTTTGCCAACTTGCCCGAGGCGATCGCTCAGGTCAAAGGTGCGCGACTCAAGGCGCTCGCCGTCACGGGTGAAGCCCGTAGCCCGCAAGCGCCAGACGTACCGACCTTTACTGAAAGCGGTTACTCGCAAATCAATTTAAAATCATGGTTTGGGCTTTTTGCGATTACCGGAACCCCGCCTGCCATCGTAGCTAAGCTCAGCAGTGACATCGCCGCGGTCGTTGCGCAACCAGACGTACAAAATAAGTTTCGCGATTTTGGCACTGAACCAATCGGTAACAGTCAGACTGCCTTTCAAACGTTTTTGGCGAGTGATTTACCCATGTGGGCGAAGTTGGTTCAACAGTCTGGCGCCAAAGCCGAGTAACAGTTGCTGACACACTCTAGCAACAGTTGCTTACAGAGTTTTACAAATTTTGACTTGAAACACGCGCTTCTCAAAATGTAAAATGACTCTGTTCATTTACCGAGGAAATTCATGGAAGCGCGTATCGTACGGCTAGAAACACTCATCCCAAATTTGGCCACCAAGCAGGACATGTCGCATCTAGAATGCGGCTTATCTAAACTCGAAGTAAAAATATCTCAACTTGACGGAAAACTCTATCAACTTGAAGGAAAGATGCATCAAGCGATGTCTGCACTCGGCTTGCGCTTAGTCGGCTGGATGACCACCGTTATGTTTGCTTCGTTTGCCGGTGTATTTTTTATCGCGCGCTACGTGCATTGAGCTAAGCGCAGTCAGCAGCGTGCACGACTCACTAAGCCGCGCGCACACGGCTCACCCAACTCGCTGTCCAAAACGCCAGGGCAAACAAAATCGCCGTGCCGCACACCGCCATTAAAACAATCTGATACGACTCTCCCAGCATCCACAAGCCCGCCGCCGCGACTGGGCCAACTGCCCGAGCCACCATGGTTGGTATCGTCAACAAACCATTCAAAGCGCCATAGGCATGGCGGCTTAACATTTCAGGTACCACCAAACTACGCACGATAGTAAAAATGCCGTTCGCCAAACCATAGCCGCCAATTAAGAGCGCAACGA
>CAMCZQ010000003.1 GCA_945887835.1 Bordetella parapertussis
GGTAGTGGGTTCTCCTTCAATGTCGACCACAAAGCTGATACCAAGCGCCTCGGCAGCTGCGTCATACAGCTCGAGCAAATCCGTCACAACGGTACGCAGCACAACGGTTTCAAAAGGTTGTCGGCGTGTACCCGATTCGGCTTCCGCAATTTGCAGCAGTTTTTCTAGCACGATGATCAGGTCATCAATTGCGCCGATCGCAAAGTGTCCGGCCTCTTCGAGCTGGCGCTGCTGCGGTACGCCTCTTAAGGCCTCTTCAAGATGCCCTCGTATTAAGCCCAGTGGGGTACGTAAATTATGCGCAATCGTATTAGAAACGTGTCGCACGCCTTCCATCAGGTGCTGAATTCGGTCGAGCATACGATTGATATCTGCACTCAGGCGGTCGAACTCGTCAGGCGTACCCGACAGGGTAATTCGTTGGTCTAAGTTACCTGCTTCGATATTTTGCGTGGTGTGTCGAATCGCCCAAATGCGTTTTTCAAGCTGTTGCCTGAACACCAAAGCGCTCAAAATAGCGAGTAATACGGCGCTTAAACCACCGATGACCACAGCGCGTGCGATCAGGCTACCGATCTCGCTTAAATCTTGCATATCGCGACCAACAACCAATAAAGAGCCGTCTTTCATTTTGTGCAAACGTATACGGCTCGGTAGCGCTAAGTCACCACGCTGAACGATGCGGTCAAGGATCTGATCGAGTGGTGCGCTTAAGTCAGACCAGCCCGCGATATTGCCGGCTAATTTTTTGCCGGTTGGGTCAGTGAGCAACAAAATTTCGACATCTGAGTCAACACCATCGCTCAGGGTCGAAGCGATCCGCTGCGCGACGACAGATAAACCATGGCTCTCGGCGTTCTCGCTAAGTTTTTCTGAAATGGACACAATCTTACTGTCGATGTTGCGCGCTAACAGGCCGAGCGAAACAAAATAAAAAACAGACGATAAGACCAACACAGAAGCGACCACTAAGCCACCGCAAAGCAGGGCTAAGCGAAAGGCGACCGAGTGCCAGATTCTATCCATCGACGCCAAACCGATAGCCTACGCCGCGCACGGTGTGTAACAAGGGCGTGTCGTGACCCTTGTCAATTTTATTGCGCAGGCGGCTAATCTGCACATCGATGACATTGGTACCGGGGTCAAAGTGAAAATCCCAAACTGCTTCTAGCAGCATGGTACGAGTCACCACCTGACCTTGATTACGCACCAAGTATTCAAGCAGTTTAAATTCTCGGGGTTGCAAGGTGATTGGTTGACCTGCGCGCTTAGCTTTGCGTGAGATTAAATCTAACGTTAAGTCAGCCAGTTTGAGCTGAAAGGTGTCAGTGCCCAGGCTTGGGGTGGGGTTTGTACGCCTGATAAGCGCTTCTAATCGGGCCAGCAATTCAGGCATAGCGAAAGGCTTAGTCAGGTAGTCATCGCCCCCGTCGCGCAAGCCTCGCACGCGATCGTCTAAACTCGCAAGTGCACTCAGAACAAGCACGGGTGTTTGTATGGCGGCATTCCGTACAGCCTTGACGATATCGAGGCCCTCGTGCGCTTGGTGTAGCATTCGGTCAATGATCATGACCGCCCAATGGCCTGTTAACGCAAGCCTCTGAGCCTCTTGGGGCTGATCCGCGTGCGTCACCGCGTAGCCCGCTTCAGTCAGGCCCTTACTCAGATAACGCGCCATGTCTTGCTCGTCTTCAATCAGCAAAACCTGCGTCTCAGTCGTCGGGTGTCTCATAACTGAAATAGTAACCTGTTGTAATCCTTGGCCGGTGCTAGCCCTTAAACAGATAACAAGCGCCACTCTTGGCGTGAATCTGCTTGTTGTTTAAACCGTATGTGCTTGTCCGTGAATCGTATGTATTTGATCTTTATTCGGTCTGTCTTAAAGATGTTCTGGCTGGCCAGTGCAGCCTTGCTATGCGCGCCCTTTACGGCTACCGCCACGGCCGAAGAGCTCGCCTTTGACTACGTCACCGCAAAGCTGCAGTCGACCTGGATCTGGCAAAAGCAGCCCGGCTTTTCGGCGCCGTATTCAGGCTTTAGCAGTCTGAATCCGAACGGTGAGTTAGGCTACACCTTGACTGGCACCGCTTTTTTAGGTGTTCGACCTTTTAAAGGGACTGAGTTTTTTTTCGATCCAGAGTTCGCCAAAGGTGTTCCTTTTTCAGGCCTGCGCGGCTTGGGTGGTATCACAAACGGTGAGGCTCAGAAAGCTGGTAATGGCGAGATTAGCGGTTATTATGCGCGCGCCTTTGCAAGGCAGACGATTGGATTTGGTGGTGGTACGACCGAACAAGAGGCAAGTTTCAATCAGTTCGCGGGTACGGTCGATAAGCGTCGCCTGGTGCTCACGGGCGGTGTCTATGCCATCACCGATATCTTTGATCAAAACGCGTTTGCGCATGACCCGCGCACACAGTTTATGAATTGGGCGATGATGGATTATGCAGCCTGGGATACCCCGGCCGATGCGCGTGGGTATACCCGCGGTTTGGCCTTGGAGTATTACCATGATGACTGGGCCTTTAGAGTGGGGCGCAATCTGTTACCGGTCGAGTCAAATGGCTTGCAACTCAACAGCGCTTTTTCAAGTTCGTACAGCGACAACGCCGAGATCGAGCACGGTCATGAACTTTGGGGACAAGCGGGTAGGCTTCGCGTTTTGGGTTTTCGCAACCGGGCTAAGCTTGGTAATTTTAACGATGCCTTGAGTTATGCCCAACAGTTTGGTGGCACGCCGGATGTGGCTAACGTGCGCAAAGACCAGACCAAATATGGCTTCGGTGTCAGCCTTGAACAAAATGTGAGCGCCAACGTTGGTGTTTTTGCTCGTTATAGTTGGAATAACGGAGTGACCGAGGGGTATTCCTTTACGGATGTGAATGATTCTGTTTTGGTCGGTGTGTCGCTTAAAGGAACAGGTTGGTCTCGACCTGACGACGTGTTGGGCTTAGCCTACGCCTTGAACGGAATCTCAAACGCTAATCGCAATTATCTTAAAGCGGGCGGCAACAATTTTTTCTGCGGTGATGGCAACCTAAATTATCAACGCGAAGGTATCTTTGAAATTTATTACAGCGCTAAGGTTAATAAAACCTTTTGGGCAACACTCGACTACCAACGCATTCAAAACCCTTGTTTCAATGCCGATCGTGGCCCTGTCAACGTGTATTCGCTTCGCGTGCATTTTGAATACTAAGTTGTCTCAGACGTTCGTCAGACAAAAAAAGGATCCTTGCGGATCCTTTTTTTTATGCGCTTTTATTTAACCCGGCGTAAACATTGGTACGGGTGGCCCATCACCTTCGGTGGGTTTAAACACCAGCTTGACGTGCTGCCCAATTTTTAAAGCCGCCAAATCACAATCGACAATTTGCGTCATCATCGTGACGCCTTCTTCGAGCGTGACGTAGGCGATGCAATAAGGATTAGGGTTGCCGCGCTGCATGACGCTTAACGAGTAAATGACGCCTTTGCCTGAGCCTTCTTTCCATTCGGTCTCACCAAAACAGAAAGGGCAAAGCGCACGCGGATACCAGTGTGGCTTCTTGCACGAGGTGCAATATTTAACTAAAAACTTACCGTTTTTAGCAGCATCCCAAAAGGGTTCGTTGCCGGGTTCTTTGACAGGTGCCGGGAGGGGGTTAGGTTGATACATCATAGTCATGATTATGCACGCTCCAGAATCAGGGTTGCACTGCCGTGGCGCGCGCCAAGCAGGCCGCCTGTGCCATGTGCGAGGGCAAGATCGCAGTTTTTAACTTGTACGGCAGGATGAGCTTCGCCGCGCAATTGACGCACCGCCTCAATGACCTTGGTGATGCCGCCACGGTTAGCCGGGTGGTTATTACACAAGCCACCGCCATCGGTATTAAAAGGTAGTTTGCCAACGCCTGAAATCAGGTTGCCGTCTGAAACGAATTTTCCGCCTTCGCCTTTTTTGCAAAAACCGAGATCTTCGAGCTGCATCAAGACCGTGATGGTAAAGCTGTCATAGATCGAAGCGTATTTAATGTCTTGAGGCGTCAGGCCCGCTTCTGCGAAGGCAGCTGCGCCCGAAGCGCGTGCGCCCGAATAGGTTAAGTCAACATGACCGCCTAACTGACCTTTTAGCGCTTCACCCGCGCCACGCACCTTCACCAGCGGTCGTTTAAGCGACTTGGCGATATCGGGGTGAGCGACAATCAAGGCGCCGCCGCCATCACTGACCACGCAGCAATCCAGACGATGCAAAGGCGTTGAGACCAAGGGTGAGTTCACCACGTCTTCGACCGTGACAACGTCACGCAGCATGGCGTGTGGGTTGTGTTGCGCATGATGCGAGGCAGCGACCTTAATCCAGGCCAATTGTTCGGCAGTCGTGCCGTATTCGTACATGTGCCGGGCGGCAACCATGGCATAGCTGTTGACCGTGACTGGACCAAACGGCGCTTCAAAGGGCACGTCCGGAATGTCTACGCCCCAACTGCGCGGCTGCATGCCCGACGAGCCAGCCGAGCGCGGACGACCGGCCAGAGTAATCAGGGCAATTTTGCACTTACCTGCTGCAATCGCCTGTGCGGCGTGCGAGACATGAATCAGATAAGAGCAGCCACCGGTCTCGGTTGAGTCGACATGACGCAATTTTGTGAGACCCATGTAGTCGGCCATGTTGAGCATGCCCAAACCGGGTGCGTCACCGGCGCAGTAATAGCCG
Organism: Bordetella parapertussis; assembly: GCA_945887835.1. Classification (GTDB taxonomy): domain Bacteria; phylum Pseudomonadota; class Gammaproteobacteria; order Burkholderiales; family Burkholderiaceae_B; genus Zwartia; species Zwartia parapertussis_B. The sequence continues at coordinate 4,694 of CAMCZQ010000003.1, forward strand.
TCGATGTCGCTGAGCGACAAACCGGCATCGGCAAGTGCGCCTTTGGCCGACTCAGCGTGAATTTGCGCAACTGACTTATCAGGTGCTTTGCGGGTAGGGTGCTCGTAGGCACCAACGATATAAGCTTTGTCTCGTATTGTCATGGGTCGTTGTGTTGATCAAGAGTCAATAAAATAGTGCTGAGTGAGGCACTCACCAAATAGCTTTTTACCACCGATGCGAGCTTGCGTGGGGCGCGCGGGTAAGAGAGTGTTAATTATTCGGTTTGCCGCGTCTCAGCGCCGAGGCACCGAGCAGCAGCCAACCGAGCATCAGACAAACGCCTCCAGTGGGTGCAAAGGCGCTGGCATTTGTGACTGAGAACAAGTACTTAAGCTCGATCGAGCCACAAAACAAGACGATGCCAGCGAGTAATAAGCAGCGTGCGCCCAGCGCAAGGTAACCAGTTAAGCCGGCGGCAAAGAGCAAGACGACGGCGTGAATCAATTGATACAGCGAGGCGCGTTCGACAGCCCGCGCGGCCAAAGGGTCAGCTAACGCGTGCGAGGCTACGGCACCCAAGGCGACAGCTGTCAGGCCCAGCAAGGCGGCGACAACGAACCAGCCGCGCTGGCTGGCACTGGGGCTGTGGTGCGTGGGGTGGGCGAGAGTATTCTTAAGGGACATAAGAGGAGGGCGCCCGTCAGGCTGCAAAGGTGGTTATTCGTGCGGTGACACGGCAGGCGACTAGAGAAAAAGTCCTTGCGAAGGCTCAAGGCTAGCATTAACGCTAAAATATGACTTGAGCGCAGGTTGTCTGAGAGCAAAAACTATGTTGAACAAAATAAAGTGTCTGTCGGTGGTGATTCTCCTGTTTTTGACAGGCTGCGTCGGGCTTGAGTCGGCAAACTCACCTAAAGAAACCTTTGTGCTGCCACGCGCCTACCAAGAGGTCTATCAACTCGCCCTGGTGCAAGCCAAAGAGTGCTGGAGCGATGAGGGCGATCTTCCCGTTAAAGGGCAACTTGATTCGGCCGCTCGCACGGCACAGGTGTTTGTGACAAACGGCCTGGGGAGCGGGCGCTATGGTCAGGTCGATATCCGCGCCTTAGATGATAAAAATTCTGAAATTACCGTCCGTTTGGCGGGTGTCAACATTTGGGACGCCGCCGCGCTTGCCGCGATGCACGAAGCCTTGCAGTTTGGCGTCTGGACGTGCACCCGCTATATGCCGAGCGCCCGACCCGCCAATAAAAAATAAAGCGTTGGTCTACAACGTCAATTTCAATTTTCTTAAAAAGCGCATTGTGTCCGAACCTTTTGAACCTTCCACTTATTTTGGTCTTGATATCCCCTACCTGAAGTTTTTAGGTGTAGAGCCGGTGCTGTGTGCAGACGAACGCGCTGTGACACGGTTAAAAATTCGCGATGATTTACTGAATAGCCGCGGCCACATTCATGGCGGTGCGCTGATGAGCCTGCTGGATTTCACCCTCAGTGCGGCGGGTCGTTCGGTTGACCCACTGGGGCTCGGCATGGCAACGATCGACATCACCGTGAGCTGTTTTGAACCCGCAGTGACCGACTTGACGATTCAGGCTCGTTGTCTGCGACGCGGTTCGTCGATTGCTTTTTGCGAGGGTGAAGTGTTAGATACCGAGGGCAAACTGATTGCGAAAGCCTCGGCTTCGTTCAAGGTATTAAAGGCCAAATACCGAGCGAAGGCCGCGTAAAGCCGCGCCAATAGGCCATTGACGCTGACCGCGTCAGCCTCGCGTCACCTCGGGCGAGTGCTGGTTTAGCCGAGCTTTGCTTTCACCAGCGCAGACAACGTTGACATGTCAGCGCGACCGGCTAAAGCTGGTTTTAAGAGCGCCATGACTTTACCCATGGCAGGGTTGCCAGTAATGCCTTGTGCTTGCACTTCTGCTAGGGCGGCGTCGATCGCGGCGTTGACTTCTGCCTCGGTTGCCGCTTGTGGCAAAAACTCTTTTAAGACAGCCATCTCGGCGGTTTCTAGTGCGACGGTTTCGGTACGTCCGGCTTGTTCGTAGGCTGCGATTGATTCGCGACGCTGCTTGATCTGTTTTTCAATGATGGCGGTGACCTCAGCGTCGGTGACATCTTTACGTTCGTCGATTTCTTTTTGTTTAATCGCAGCCTGTAAAAAGCGCAACGTACCCAAACGTTCGCTGGCCTTTGCACGCATGGCGTCTTTGACTGATTCTGCGATACGAAGTTTGAGTGCTGACATAAGAGGCCCGAGGATGAAGAAGAAATAAGTTCTAGTATAAAGCCTCGTCGTTTTCAAACAAAACGGTCTGCGTGGTTGAGACTTGCTGCGGCTTGTTCGCTGTCAAGCAAAGGCAATAAGTTTGAATGGTCTTCTAAACGCCCCACAAGCAAGTGTTGCGTGCCTTGTAAATTTTGCCACGTGCCAATGGCCGCCAGTAAAGGCGCATGAAATAGCTCACGGCGCTGTCGTACGGCTAACTCAGCGCGTACGATCAGATTGACCGAGCCGGTTTCGTCTTCAAGTGTAATGAATACGACTCCCTTGGCGGTTTGTGGTCGCTGACGCATGGTGACCAGGCCACAAGCGCGTGCCAGACGCCCTTGTGGAAACTGTGCCAGCGTCGTGGCGGGCGCAAAGCGCAGGCGTGTCAAGGTTTGGCGTAGCAAAGCCAGAGGATGGCGCCCTAGCGTAAAGCCCAGACGTTGATAGTCAACGACGATATCGTGTGCCTCTGTGGGGGCTGACAAAAGGGGTTGCTCGTGCTCGTGGGGCTCGGCTTCGCGCAGCAAGCCTTTGCTTGCCACACTCGCCGCCGCGTTCCAGGCCGCCAAACGGCGATGTCCGCTTAAAGAATGCAGGGCACCCGCCAGTGCGAGTTGTTGTAAAACAGACAGATTGAGCTCTGCGCGTCGACCAAGTTCTTGGGTGTCAAGAAACGGTCCAGATTGCCTGGCCTCAAGCAGCGCCTGAGCAGCCTTTTCAGGCAAACCGAGAATCTGATTTAAGCCTAAGCGTACGGCGGGCCGTGCACCCGACAGGCCAGCTTTGTCTGACGCTTGCCTGGCTGCGTCAGGCGAAGCGAACGCCATCTCGAGCGTGCATTCCCAGTCACTAGCCTGCACGTCGACAGGCAAAAGTTGTACCCCGTGACGACGCGCGTCTTGAATCAACTGTGAAGCCGCATAAAACCCCATTGGCTGCGAGTTCAGCAGCGAAGCCAAAAAGGCTTCGGGTTCGTGGCACTTTAACCAAGCGCTGGCATAGGCCAATAAAGCAAAGCTCGCGGCATGACTTTCAGGAAAGCCGTATTCGCCGAAACCCTCGATTTGTTTAAAAATTGTTTCAGCAAATTCAGGTGTGTAACCGTTATTCAGTAAACCCTCGATTAATTTTTGTCGAAATTGATCGACGCCTCCCTTGCGCCGCCAGGCTGCCATTGAGCGGCGTAATTCGTCAGCTTGGCCCGCAGTAAAGCCTGCCGCGGCCATCGCAATCTTCATGACTTGTTCTTGAAAAATCGGCACGCCTAACGTGCGCTCAAGCACCGCTCGCACCGCTTGGCTCGGAAACGTCACGGCCTCAAGGCCTTGCCGGCGTCGCAAGTATGGGTGCACCATGCCACCTTGAATTGGCCCCGGCCGTACGATGGCAACTTCGATGACCAGATCGTAAAACTGACGGGGACGCAAACGCGGCAGCATTGACATTTGCGCACGCGACTCGATCTGAAAAACACCGACCGTATCCGCTGCACAAATCATGTCGTAGGTGGGACCGTCGTCATCCGAAATATCTTGCAAGCTAAAGTGTGGCAACTTGCGACGCCAGGCCACCCACTCTAGGCTGCGACGCAGCACCGTTAACATGCCTAGCGCCAGAATATCGACTTTTAATAAACCTACCGCGTCTAAATCGTCTTTGTCCCACTGCACGACGCTGCGCTCTGCCATGGCGGCGTTTTCAATCGGTACTAAGCGTGACAACAAGCCACGCGCCAGCACAAAGCCACCCGGGTGCTGCGACAGGTGACGCGGAAACCCCATCAACGCCTGGGCAAGTTCGGCCCATTGTTGCGTGACACTAGCCTCGGCGTCTAAGCCCGCTTCAAGCAAACGATTAATCAGATTTTGTTTGCCATCCCACCAGCGATGCGACTTAGCAACCCGGTCAATGATCTGTGCATCAATTCCCAGAGCGCGACCCGTATCGCGCAAGACACTGCGCGGTCGATACGAGGTGACCACGCCAGTTAATGCGGCGCGTTGCCGACCATATTTTTGATACAAGTATTGAATGACCTCTTCGCGGCGCTGGTGTTCAAAGTCAACATCGATATCCGGGGGTTCATTACGTTCGCGACTAATAAAGCGCTCGAATAACGCATTGCCGTTCGCGGGGTTAACGGCGGTGATTCCCAGGCAATAACATACTGCTGAATTCGCTGCGGACCCGCGACCTTGGCACAAAATCTGTCGGCGCACCGCAAATTGCACAAGATCATAGACCGTTAAAAAATAGGTTTCATAGCCAAGCTCTGCAATGAGAGCGAGTTCGTGTTTAAGCTGTGCGCGAACAGTGTCGGGCACCCCAGCGGGGTAGCGTTTGGCCGCGCCTTGCCAAGTTTGCTCGTGCAGATATTGCACGGCACTGTAGCCTGTTGGTACGACTTCTTCGGGGTATTCGTAGCGTAATTCATCCAGGCTAAAGTGGCATTGTTCGGCAATGCTGATGGTTTGCAATAAAAGTTCAGGGCCATACAGATTGCTTAAGCGCAAGCGTGTGCGCAGATGCTGTTCGGCGTTTGAGGCCAAGGCATAGCCGCATTGCGCAACGGTTTTGCGTAAACGAATTGCCGTCAAAATGTCATGCAAAGCTTTGCGCGAACGCTTGTGCATTTCGACCTGACCAAGCGCCACGCAAGGGATACCATAGGTTTGCGCCAGTGTTTGTAGCGCGTGTAAATGTGTGGTTTCTTGTGCGCGATGCAAGCGACTGATGCCGACCCAGCAGCGTGTTGAAAAATTCTGCGAAAGCCAGTCTAACTGTTTGGCAAAAGCCGCTGGTGTCACGTCTGAGGCGGGTATCAAGATCGCCAGACAGCCGTCAGTCACGACATCTTGAGGCTGTAAAAAATATTGACCTTTAACCGCCTGCATGCGTCCACGCGTGATCACTTCGCATAAATTACCGTAGCCTTCGCGGTGCTGCGCGAGTAAGACAATTTTGTAAGGCGGTTGATTGCTTGGGTCAAGGCGAAGTTCAGAGCCTACTAATAAGGTCAGCCCTAATTTTTTGGCCTCAAGGTGGGCGCGCACAATACCTGCTAAAGAGCATTCGTCAGTGAGCGCCAGTGCGTGGTATCCCAACGCGGCCGCCTGAGCAACCAGACTTTCAGGCGAAGACGCACCACGCAAAAACGTAAAATTTGACAGGCAGTGAAGCTCGGCGTAGCCGGGTAAAACAGTGCTGAAATGCATGACGCTTAACCAAAAAAGCCATGTAAAAACCAACGTGCCTGTTCGGTATCGCGTTCGCGGTAGATCCAGTAACGTACTGCCCGTTGATCTTGTGCAACAAAATAATCGCGTGCAATACGCAAGTGATCCCACCAGCCGCTTTCAATGCGTTCGGGGCCTCGTAGTAAGTGCAAAGGGCCCTCGTACATGGGTCGATCGCCCCTCACTTTGAGCGCCAAAGGCTCGGTTAACAACCAGAAAGGCCTTTCTCTTAAAAAGGGATCGTTTGCGTAGCTTGCAGGCGTGCTCAGTGAGGGGCTTGCCTCTGGTGTGAGTGAGGCTTTCAAAGGTAACCAGCGGTTCTCAATCTCAGGCCGGTGATCGGCAAGTTGTGCGGGTTGTAAAACGTGTTCGGCGCCAAGCCGTGCCGACAATAAATCAAGCAGACGCCGGTAATCAGCCGGTGCGTGCAAGGGATCTGGAAACAGTGTCGCGCTGCGCGCACTTTGTTGTGCCAGCGCTTGGCTGCGTAAGGTCAGGGCAACGACTGGCCCCGCTAAGACTTGACGCGACAGGCGCTCGCGCAATAAAGGCACTAGCTGCACCATCAGCCAGACGGGTTCGCCAAAGGCGAGTTCAAGCACAGTGGGTGGGCAGGCGTGACGTCCGCGTTCGTGGTGCAGCTCAAGGATGGCGCTACGCAAGGCGGCTTGCCTGGCTGCTAACCAAGTACACAGGCTCAGTGCTAAACGCTCTGAGAGCCCGGCAAGCGCTGCCGTGTGTTCCAGGCGCTCGAGCAAGTCAAGTTGTTGAACAAATTGTTCGGGTGCGACATAAGGCGTCTGACGCCAGGGCCCCTGTGTATACGCTTGTTCGAGCTCGGCAAATAAAGCAGGGCCAACGCGTCGTTGTAGCCCCTTACGTGGCAGGGCTCGTAAGCCTCTGAGCGTTTCACAACCAAGCGCGTTGAGCCAAACCAAATGCGGTTTAGCGCTTGGTAGCGCCGCGCAAGGTACACGACTGAGCAAACGTTCTAACGTTGCCTGGCCGCAGGCATAACGTGCAGGCGATACTGCAGCTTGCGCTAACAGCCAGGCACCCCTTGCCGTTGGGGCAACGCTGCTTCGTACTTGCAGTTTCAAGAGCTTAAGTTTTTTGCGCAACCCTTGAACAATCGGACGCACGCCGCCAAATAACCGTAAGCTGTAAGTGGCTTCGAGCAACACAATGTCGCCGGTGTGTTGGTAGACAGACGGCGAATAGGCAAGGGCGGCTTGTGCAGCTTGAGCGTAAGCACTGTGTTCTGCGGCCGGATCTCTTGGATAAAGCAAACACTCAGGCGCCAGGCTGCGCGCCGTTGCGCAACGCATGCCCAGCGTCAGCCCGCGCTGCAGCGCGCCTGGCGTTGCAGCGATCAGAACATCGTGCTCGAACACGGCGGCGGCGGTGGGCTCAGTCAGCCAGTTGAGTCGCCACGTGTCCAGGCTGAGGTTGTGCAAGTGCAGGCCGATCCACAGGGTCATGGGAGGATATTGAAAAAGAGTCTGAAGCTTGGGCGCCTAACCTGACGGGATGCCCGCAGGCTGGGCCACGACGTTTGATAATGGATAAAGTGAGAGCGCCCGATTGTTCAGGGGACAGCAACAGACGTAGGACTGCAGGCGATGCTTGGCTTTGTACAGCGTGCGGGCGAAACATAAAAAATAGCGTTTGACTACTTTGTGCAGCCAGATGTAAACGCTTCAGTACCGAGGTTTGAATGGGATGCGCCCAAAACAACAAGGCCGCACAACTGCCATTCTTTAGAATTTGCTCAGCCGCCCAGTAGGCATCGCGCGCACGTTGTGGTGCCAAATAAAGTAAACGTTGAGTGCCTAGTCGCCAGCCCGACCAGCAAGCACTATTCGGTTGATAAGGGGGCTGCAACAAGACAACCGGTTGTTTGTTTAAGTCAGCCTGTAAAGCGGTGCGCAACAGTTGGATTTCGCCTACGCCGGGCTGAGCAATCAGCAGTTCAATCAAACTGCCGGTTGGCCAGCCTTGCCCAGGCAGTTCGGCATCGAGTGCTGCAAAGCCCGTGGCGATCGTCGGCCCCGTACGCGCGCCAAATTGCGACCCCCGCCAAAGCGCAGGGTGCAAGTTAAGTAACGAGGTTGCGGGACCTGTTAAAGAAGAAAGAGGGCTCGACATTGAAGGAGATCAGTGAAAAGAAGATAAAAAGGAGCATAAATATACTGTACAAATATACAGTATATTTATGCTCCTGCGTGTGCCACATCAAAAATAACGAGACCTACGGATTAACCCTTGCCTGTCCTGACTGACATACGTGCAATGCGCACAACAAACAAAAAATCAGCTAAGTTTATGTCAAGCCCTTAGGCGTGCAGCTGCGGGAATATGGTCAGGTAATGCCTGATACCGACAAAGTTCTGTTGGATTCAGCCGCCGTTTGAGGCCTCTTGAAGGGATACTCAGGGAACACACAATGCAAAGCAAAGTCATGTCGTTTTTAGGTGGTTTTCTTTTTATGGGTTGCGCGGCTGTGGCACTTGCGCAAAGTCCGTCCCCATACCCTAACAAACCCATCACAATGCTTGTCCCGTTTCCACCCGGAGGAGTGACTGACCTGGTGGCGCGCGAACTGAGCAAACGCTTGAGTGAGGGACTGGGTCAAGCCGTAGTCGTCGAAAACCGCATCGGTGCAGGTGGCAACATCGGCACCGCCGCGCTGGCTAAAGCGCAGGGCGATGGTTATACCCTCGGGGTGATGACCGTCAGCGCGATGTCAATCGCCCCTCACATACAGAAGTCTTTAAGCTTTGTGCCGGCGCGCGACTTCACGCCGATCACGAATATTGTGAATACGCCCGGCGCAGTTTTAGCAGGCATCACGACGCCTTATCACTCCTTACAAGACTTGGTGAAGGCCGCCAAAGCCGATCCCGGGAAGATCCCCTACGCAAGCGTGGGGCTTGGGTCTTTACCGCACTTGATTGCCGAAAAGCTCGCGCTTGATGCTGGCATTAGCTTGTCGCACATACCCTACAAAGGCGCGGCACCCGCCATGCAAGACTTATTAGCGGGCGTTGTGGCGTTGTCTTTTGAAAGTGCGCTGACCAATACCGTGACAAACTATCAAAGCGGCCGGTTAAGAGTGCTCGCCACAACGGGCTCAGTGCGAGTCCCCATCTTAAGCGGCATACCGACAGTGGCAGAGTCTGGTTACCCTGGCTTTGTCGCGCAAGGCTGGTTTGGTTTTTTTGGGCCAGCGGGTTTGCCGCCAGCCATTACCAAACGTTTGAATGAGATTGCCACAGCAATGCTCAAAGACAAACTAGTCGTAGAGCGCTTCGAAAAACTAGGCATCCAAGCCGATCCATTAACGCCTGAGCAATTCGTTACGTTTTTACAAGAACAAGATCGGATCTGGGCCGCGACCGCGAAAGGGTTGAATTTACAGCTTGAATAATGGCAATGCCAAACAAACCGCTGTCACGCAAAACAAGCTTGAGTCGCCAGTGGGTACGGCCCAAGCGTCAGAATGAATATTGAAAATTTGCGGCGTCATCGCGTTCAGGCAGGAGAAATGCTCGCGCTTAAAAAATCGACCCGCCAGTTGCTGTCGCCCGACTCTGAACCAAACGCGTCATAGCGTTTTTCATAAAACAAGGCATAGCCTTCGCGGTGCTTCAAAATGATGGTCGTGCAGCGCGTGCCGTAGCGTTCGTTTTGAATAAAGGGGCTCGCCAGCAGTTTTTCGCGATCAAGCCCGATGCCGGTATCGGGCAGTTCGTGCTCGGCGGCGCGGGTGGTATCGTGAAAAATCTCAAATAGTCGGGCAGGGTCGGGGTGTTGCGTTTGAGCCAGATGTTCCGACACACTGTGTTGCGTGCGAAGCAGTTTAGGCCAGGGCGTATTGAGCGTGGCATTTGACACTCCTGTCACGCCCTCAGGAACCTGACTAGGCTGCGTGGTTAAGCGGTTTGAGTAATACCAAAGGCCACTTGGGTCGCCCGTTAAAAGATTAAAGCCATTGTACGAAGCGTCTGGCCGCTGCAACGCTTGCAGATATTGTTGCGCCGACTGCTCTTGACGCAAATAGTGTTCGACAAGACGTCCGCGCGAGGGCGCGAAGTCATCGCGTTGTCCGGTTTCGCGATAATTCGTTAGCAGCGCGATACGCCCTGAAGTGGTCAAACCCAGCCAGGTACCGCCCGCCTGCAAATCACGACCGGCCAGCAGGTAAGGTGCCTCAGCCCAGGGCCGGGCAGCCTCAGTGGGTCGCGCGTGCAACTCATCGCGATTCGCCACAACGATTAGTGGCCAGTCAGGTAAAACATTTTGAGCAAAAATAGCTAAACACATTGCAAAGTGATGCTCCGGTTCAACGCTTGGGTCTGCGTTCACTCATGTTTGACGATTTTAGTAGAAATGCGTCAAGCGCTTCGATGCCTTGTTAAAATGCGTACTTGCCCGAAGATACCAAGCAGCCCTTACCATGACCTTAGCTCCCCCGTCCTCGACCGCGTCGCTCCCCGACTGGCTCAGCTACCTCGAACAGCTTCACCCCAGCGCGATCGATATGGGGCTTGAGCGGGTACAAGACGTCGCTGCGCGTCTGCCTCTGAGCTCTGGCGCGGTCAAAATTGTAGTGGGGGGCACGAACGGCAAGGGTTCAACCTGCGCCATGCTCGAAGCGATTTTATTGGCGGCCGGCTATCGGGTGGGGCTTTACACTTCGCCGCATTTAGTCAACTTTAACGAGCGCGCGCGCCTGAATGGCGCAATCGTCTCTGATGCTGAATTTGTTCGGTACTTCAATATGGTTGAGCACGCGCGGCAAGGCGTTTCGCTGACCTATTTCGAATATTCAACACTTGCCACGCTTGCGATGTTCGCAGCCACACAACTTGATGTAATGGTGCTTGAAGTTGGGCTCGGTGGGCGCCTAGACGCCGTGAACATCGTTCAGGCAGATTGCTCAATCATCACCAGCGTCGATATCGATCATGTTGAGTGGCTAGGCGACACGCGAGAAAAAATTGGCTTCGAAAAAGCCCATATCTTTCGAAGCGCGCGTCCCGCAATCTGCAGTGATCCCGCACCGCCTCAGTCTTTGCTTGATTATGCAAAAGCCATCGGTTGCGACCTTTGGCTCTTTGGCCGAGATTTCAACTACTCGGGCGACCGCCAGCAGTGGGCCTTTGCAGGGCGCCAGCAGCGGCGCAACGCTTTGGCGTATCCTGCCTTACGGGGCGCGAATCAGTTGTTAAACGCAGCAGGCGCCTTGGCTGCCCTAGAGGCTTTGCGTAACCGATTGGCGGTCCCTCAGCAGGCCGTCAGGTTGGGCTTGCTTCAAGCTTCACTGCCAGGACGCTTTCAGATTTTGCCCGGCCAGCCAACCGTCATTCTTGATGTGGCACACAACCCTCATGCTGTGGCAGTACTTGAAAAAAACTTGGGCAATATGGGCTTTCATCCCTATACCTATGCGGTCTTCGGGATGCTTGCCGACAAAGATATTGAGGCGGTGCTTAAGCACATGGCCCCGCGTATTGATCATTGGTTTTGTGCCGGTTTGCCCGGCCCACGTGGGCTGACAGCCGAACAACTCGCGCTCAGGGTGACCTCAGTCGTGGCAGCGGAGCAAAAGCCTGGCGAGCCGCCGGTGCCCGTCAGCGCCTATCCTTCGGTGGCGCTGGCGCTTGAAGCGGCCCACAAACTAAGTAAGCCGGATGATAGAATCATCATATTCGGTTCGTTTTTGACCGTCGCTGGGGCCTTGCAAGCGAGTGGACGGTCTGTGTAATCGTCGTTTGTTGTTTCTAAGCGCTTTTCGGAGCTGTCTGTTTTTGAGTCAGGGTGTTTCGATCAATGGGACTATTTTCCAGAAAAGATAGTGCAGCACCACGCAAGCCGCCCGGCAAGGTGCGTCCGTCGGTGTCAAGCGAGGCTCAGGCAGCCGAGTTGCGCGTCAAGGCGCGCAGGCGTCTGGCGGGCGCCGTAGCCTTGGTTCTGGTGGCTGTGGTGATTTTGCCGATGCTGCTTGATTCTGAGCCTGTACCCGTTTCAAACAAAATCCCTATCAAAATTCCTGATCGGAATGCGCCTTTTCAGTCTAGTCTCACTGAGCCAGCCGCCGTTACCGACGTGGCGTCTGTCACACCGGCAGTGACAGCCCCTGCGCCAGTAGCACCGCCTGCAAGCGCCACACCTCCCGCTGTGACGGCCCCCGTTAAACCCGACCCTAAATCACGCACTGAGCCTGTTGCAAAACCCGAACCCCCAAATGCCCCCGCGACTCGCTCTGATGACGGTGCGCGCGCAATGGCCTTGCTTGATGGGCGCCCAACTGCCGAATCAACAAGTCCGCCGGGCACCGCCGCAGCTAAAGTCCCCACTCGCGGAAACTTCGTCGTTCAGGCCAGCTCGCTTGATGGCGCCGCTGACGCTCAAGCGCAAAAAAATAAACTCTTGGCCGCAGGGGTAAGCAACGCCTTTGTTGACGGCCCCGTCGAGGTTAATGGCAAAACAAAATATCGCGTTCGCGTCGGACCGTTTCCCTCCAGAGAGGCCGCACTTGCCACGCAGGCCCGCCTGCGCACGCTTGGGTTCGCCGACGCTTACATACCCGCGCAGTGACTGGTTTTGATTTTGTTTTGTTAGGCATACTCGGGCTGTCGGCACTTTTGGGTCTGATTCGTGGTTTGCTAAAAGAGGTGTTGTCGCTCGCGGCGTATGCCTTCGCTTTTTTAGCAGCAATTTGGTGGGGACCGCGCGTCTCGGATTGGTTGCTCCCCTGGATCACGCAGTCGTTTTTACGGATGGCTCTTGCCTATATTGGCGTGTTTATCGCAGTGCTGTTACTGATCGGTTTGGTCAATATGACCTTGTCAGCCTTGATTGATAAAACGGGTCTGACTCCTGCTGATCACGGCTTGGGTGCGGTGTTTGGTCTGGCCAGAGGGGTGTTGTTCGTGTTGATTTTGGTCACTCTGGCGGGCTTTACGCCCATCCCAGATGAGCCTTGGTGGAAAAACGCCATGTTTTCCAAGCAGGTGGTGGGGGCTGTGCAACAAATCAAAGCCCGGTTGCCCGAGCCCGTCGGTAGTTGGCTTCCTTATTGAGTCAGACAGAATTTAATGCGGTTCAACAGTGATCAGGAAAGTACATGTGTGGAATTGTGGGTGTCATTGGTCGAGGTCCTGTCAATCAACTTTTATACGATAGTTTGCTGCTATTGCAACATCGCGGTCAAGATGCGGCGGGTATCGCGACGTCAAACGGCAATCATTTCAATATGTATAAAGCGCATGGCTTAGTGCGAGACGTATTTCGCACCCGCAACATGCGTTCTCTGCCCGGCACGACTGGCATTGGCCAAGTGCGCTATCCCACGGCGGGGTCTTCGGACAGCGTCGAAGAGGCTCAGCCTTTTTACGTGAATGCGCCGTTTGGCATCACCTTCGCACACAACGGTAATCTGACAAATTGGCGTGAATTGCGCATGTCGCTGTTTACCAATGATCAACGCCACATCAACACGAACTCAGATTCTGAGGTGTTGCTCAACGTGCTGGCGCATGAGTTACAACGCGCGGCCAATGGCGTTTCACTCGACGAGTCGGCAATCTTTCGCGCTGTCAAAGCGGTGCATCAACGGATCAAGGGCGCCTACGCAGTGATTGCGCAAATCGCGGGGTATGGCTTGCTTGCTTTTCGCGATCCCCACGGAATTCGTCCGTTGTGCATTGGTCGGTTTGATACCGCACCGGGCCCCGAGTGGATGGTGGCATCAGAGTCGGTCGCTCTTGAAGGCTCTGGATTTCAGTTTGTCAGAGATGTCGCGCCTGGCGAGGCCGTCTTCATTTCGCTTGAGGGCCAGTTTAGTAGCGAACTGTGCGGTGAGGGTATGGTGCACGCGCCCTGTATTTTTGAATACGTGTATTTTGCGCGACCTGACTCCGTCTTAGATGGCGTGTCGGTTTATGGTTCACGTCTAAAAATGGGTGAGTATCTTGCCGATAAGTTGGCACGCACCTTGCGTTTGGGCGATATCGATGTCGTCATGCCGATTCCCGATTCGTCGCGCCCCTCGGCGATGCAGCTCGCAGACCGTCTGGGGCTGAGCTATCGCGAAGGGCTAATTAAAAATCGTTATGTCGGTCGCACTTTCATCATGCCTGGCCAGGCAGTCCGTAAAAAATCCGTACGCCAAAAACTAAATACGATCGGCATGGAATTCAAAGGTAAAAATGTCTTGTTAGTCGATGATTCGATCGTTCGTGGCACCACCAGCCGTGAAATCGTCGACATGGCGCGGGCTGCAGGTGCCAATAAAGTGTATATGGCCTCTGCCGCGCCACCGGTGCGTTATCAAAATGTTTATGGCATTGATATGCCGACACAACAAGAGTTAATCGCCACGGGGCGTGACGAGCAAGAAATCGCTCGAATCATCGGAGCCGATGCCTTGGTATACCAAGATATTGAGGCGATGCAAAAATCTGTCTCAGACTTGAATCCAGCACTGAAGCATTTTGACACCTCGTGCTTTACTGGCGAATACGTCACTGGCGATATCACCCCCGAGTATCTTGAACGCTTGGGATTGACTCGCCAAGAGATACGCGAAGAACAAAACGGCCTGTTGTTTAATATGGGATTCGCGGCCGAAGATTAACCGCGCGTGTTTATCTGGTGTTTAATGATTGATCTTAGCGGGCACTATTTTGTTTGCGAAAGCCGTGAATGAGCGTCACCACTAAGGCGGCTAGCAACACAAAGAGCAGCAGACTCCAGTAGGCATATTCAAGGCCAAATACTTTAATGCGCGCGTCCATGCAGCTTGCATAGATGCCAAAGAGGGCGGGCAGAGCGGTCTCGAGACCTGTTTGCGTCATCAATAAGTCGGCCAGCGTCTGCGCGCACGAAAATGAGTGTGAGGCCACCTGGGCTTGATACCAGGCCGCCAGCGCCCCTGCTATCGTCAAACTCAGACCTAGCATCGCACACGGCAAACGAAGGCTTAAGCCTTGGCTGCAGGCACCCACCGCCGCAACGAGCGCGAGTAGCAAGTAAATCAGTCTTTGAAATACGCACCAGGCGCACGGCTGCATACCAAACGCGTGCTGTGAAAGCAGGGCGACGCCGACTGCGGCCAAGCAAAGAACGACGATCGACCACCAGATTTTTTTTTCACGCGGCACGACGTTCGACCTCGGTGATTGCCTCAAGCATGGCACGCTCGAACTGTCGCTGGGTGCGCGGTTGTAAAAGCGTTTCACCGCTGACAACAAACACGTCTTCGACGCGATCGCCCAAGGTCATGACTTTGGCCGTTTGCAGATGAATATTGTAGGCAACGAACACCTGTGCAACATCGCCAAGCAGGCCGGGCCGATCAGTGGCGACAATCTCTAACCGCCAGTTTTGACTGCCTTCGTCTGGGTGGAGATTTACCATCGGAGGCACCGGAAACACCTTTGACAGCCTCGAGAGGCGACCGTTCGCGGTGCGCGCGATCAACGACGAAGGCGCGGGTGCATTCAGGTGTTTTGCGAGTTCGTGTTCGATCAGCGTGGCAAGAGTACGAAATTCTTGCGTTGGGTCAACAGGCAAAATGATGAAGCTGTCAAGCGCATACCCTCGCCGCGTGGTGTGAATACGCGCATCAATAATGTTTAGACCGCGTGCACCAAAAAATCCACAAATCCGCGCGAATAAATCTGGGATATCTTTGGTATAGACCATGACTTGCAAACCCTCATACCCATCGGCGGGACGTGCTTTAACAATTGCCTGCTCGGGTGCCACCTGGTGATAAAGATGGCGAGTATGCCAGGCAATATCGCCGGCCTCGTGTCTTAAAAAATACGCCACATCGAGTTGTTGCCAAAACGCTTCTCGGGTGTCATCGCGCAAGCCCGCCAGGCGGGTTAAGCCTGCAGCCTCTTCGAGTCGGCGTCGCAACACCGTATTGGTGTCGTCAACGGTTGCGCCAAGTTTCGCTTGGGTGAGGTTGTAGAGGTCTTCTAGCAGCTTACCTTTCCAAGTGTTCCAGACCTTGGGGCTGGTGCCGCGAATATCAGCAACAGTGAGTAGGTAAAGCGCCTGCAAGTTTCGCAAGGTTTTGACGCGTGCGGCAAAAGCGATTACGACTTGCGGATCGGATAAGTCTTTTTTCTGTGCGACCTGTGACATCAATAAATGGCTGTCAACCAAGAACACCACAAGCGCCTGGTCGTTTGGGTCAAAGGCGTGGACCTTGGCAAAACGCTTGACCTCTTGCGCGCCTAACGTCGAGTGATCGCCTCCGCGGCCTTTCGCAATATCGTGAAATAAGGCTGCGACGTAAAGCAACCAATGGCGCTCAAAGCCTGCAATGAGCTTGCTGGCGAGGGGATACTCTTGCGCGTGCTCTGGCATCGTAAACCGGCGCAAGTTACGCACCACAGCAAGCGTGTGCTGGTCAACGGTATACACATGAAACAAATCGTGCTGCATCTGACCGACAACACGTCTGAACACTGGCAAATAGCGCGGCAAAATATTGAGCATCGTCATGCGCCTGAGCGCGTGCACAATACCGTGTGGCTGCTGCAATATCTTAAGAAATAGGGCCTGATTGACAGGGTCGCGCCTAAACGCTGCATTGATGCGATCACGCGCATGCCAAATTGCCCGCAACGCTCGCCCAGACAATTCAGTCAGCTCAGGATGCTGCTGCAGCACTAGAAACACGTTCAGTAACTGACTCGGAGATTTTTCAAATAAGAGTTCGTCTTGAATATCCAAGCGATAATGACGTGAAATATAATTTTCGTCGAGCACGCGGGCTTCGATCTCTTGCAAAGCGAACAGCCGTTCTTCAATGTTTTGAACCAGCAACGTATTGAGCTGCGTCACCAAACGGGCCGCCCAATAATAGCGTTGCATCAAGAGTTCGCTGGCACGTCGCGTTGCGGTCGCGGCGATGTTGTAGGCTTGCGCAAGACCATGTTGCAGGTCAAAGAGCAGACGGTCTTCGCGGCGGTTCACTAAAAGATGCAGTTCGATGCGTACGCGCTTAAACGCTTGTTCGGCGCGCTTGAGATCGCGCGCCTCAGCGCTGGTTAACAGTCCAGCGCGCGCGATCGCCTGCCAGCTTGAACCAAAGCCGGCCGCACGCGCCATCCACATAATGACCTGAAGATCGCGCAGTCCGCCGGGGGATTCTTTGCAATTTGGCTCAAGCGAATAGGGCGTGTCTTGAAAACGCGCATGACGCTGTTGCATCTCGGCGCGCTTCGCACGAAAAAACTGCTTTGCATCAAGATGCTCAGTCATTGTTTGACTAAAGACTTTTGCCAGACTCTTGTTGCCAGCGATCCAGCGACTTTCAAGCAAAGACGTTTCGACGGTAATGTCGGCTCGCGCTTCTTTGACGCATTGCTCAATGGTTCGTACGCTGTAGCCCGGCTCAAGGCCAACATCCCACATCGCCGCGACTAAACCGCTCAGGCTCGCCTCGGCCTTTGAATCGGGTTCACCTTGCAGCAAAATCAACAGATCGACGTCTGAAAACGGAAACAATTCGCCACGGCCATAGCCACCTACCGCGGCTAGCGTGGCACCTTCAGGGAGGGGATAGCGCTCAAGCAGTTTGTTCAGCGTCTGATCTGCGCAGCGACTAAGCGCTGCTAACAAAGCATCAGGGCGCAGCGATTGTCGGTAGCTGCGGATCGCGTCTTGCCGACTGCTTTGCAGACTGTCGCGGATGGCTTCAAGCGTGAGGCTGTCACTCATGTGCGTCGCACTCAGGCGGCAATCAGGGCGGGTGGCGCGGGCATGCCCTCAGAGAGCGTCAAAACCTCATAGCCGGTGTCGGTCACTAAAATAGTGTGTTCCCACTGCGCCGACAAACTATGATCGCGGGTTACGACAGTCCAACCATCTGCGAGTTGACGAATTTCACGTCGTCCAGCGTTAATCATGGGTTCGATGGTGAAGATCAAGCCAGGCTCGAGTTTGTCGCCCGCGCCGGCGCGTCCGTAATGCAAGATTTGTGGGTCTTGGTGAAAACGTTGACCGATGCCATGGCCACAAAATTCGCGCACAACCGAAAACCCTTGTTTTTCGGCATGCTTTTGAATCGCATTGCCAATGTCGCCCAACGTATTGCCCGGTTTGACTTGAGCGATACCGAGCCACATGCATTCGTAGGTGATGTCGGTGAGGCGTTTGGCTAAAATCGAAGGCTCGCCGACATAAAACATGCGACTGGTGTCACCAAACCAGCCTTCTTTGATAATGGTGACGTCGATATTGAGCACATCGCCATTTTTGAGGACTCGGTCGCCGGGGATCCCGTGGCAGACTTGGTGGTTAACCGACGTGCAAATTGCACCCGGAAACGGTGGATAGCCCGGCGGCGCATAACCCACCGTTGCTGACGTGACCCTCAGAGTTTGGGTCAGGTATTGCAGGCAAAGCTGATCGAGTTGACCGGTTGTGACGCCCGCTTTGACGTGTGGGGCAATAAAGTCAAGCACCTTCGCGGCATCGCGACAAGCCGCACGCATAAGATCTAATTCGAGTGGATTGGTGACTAATCCCATGGCGACTTGAAACAAAGTGGTGAAAGATAGTAGAATTATAGACTTACCAAGTTTTGGGGCATACAAAACCCCCTGTTCTCAACCAGTCGGTCGCACGTTGTGTCAGTTCGCTAAATATTTTTTTGCTTGGCTGACAAAAACAAGCAGACCAAATCGCGTGTTACGCCACCAGGGTGCTGTTTTTGTTGAACAAAAACAGTGCAGACGTAATACAAGACTTAACCCTCGGAGCCTTAAATCATGTCGTTAATGCGTGAAATGTTAGAAGCGGGTGTGCACTTCGGTCACCAAACCCGTTACTGGAATCCAAAGATGGCCCCCTTTATCTTCGGCCATCGCAACAAAATTCATATTATCAACCTCGAAAAAACGGTTGCCAATTACACCGAAGCCACCAAGTTTGTGCGCTCGGTGGCTGCAAAAGGCGGCAACGTTCTGTTCGTCGGCACCAAGCGTGCTGCACGCGAACTCGTGGCACAAGAGGCTTCACGCGCCGGCATGCCTTTTGTTGATAGCCGTTGGCTTGGCGGTATGCTGACCAACTTTAAAACAGTCAAAAGCTCGATCAAGCGCCTCAAAGACATGGAAATCATGATCGCTGAAGGGGGCACGGAGCGCATGAGCAAAAAAGAGGGCCTGATGTTTCAGCGCGAACTCGACAAGCTCAATAAGTCAATCGGCGGCATTAAAGACATGAACGGCCTGCCAAGTGCCATTTTTATGATCGATGTCGGTTATCACAAAATCGCCGTGCTTGAGGCAATTGCCTTAGGGATTCCAGTGGTTGCCGTGGTCGACACGAATCACTCGCCTGATGGTATCGATTACATCATTCCTGGCAACGACGACTCGGCCAAAGCGATCGCGTTGTACGCAAAGGGCATGGCAGACGCAGTACTTGAAGGGCGCGCCCAAAGCCTGAACGGTATCGTCGAAGAACTTGCCTCTGGCGAAGAGTTCGTCGAAGTCGCTGAAGAAAAAGCGTAATTTTTTCTGGTGGTCCCGTCTGTGCACGGGACATCGCAACAGTGCGCCCCTGACTTTTGGTTGAGGCGCCACTAAATAGTCTTGGAGCAAACATGGCTGAAATCACTGCCGCAATGGTTAAAGAATTGCGCGAAAAAACCGACGCACCTATGATGGAATGCAAACGCGCTCTAACCGAGGCCGCTGGAGACCTCGTGCGTGCCGAAGAAATCTTGCGCGTCAAATTAGGCAGTAAAGCCAGCAAGGCGGCAGGACGCATCACCGCCGAAGGGCTCATTGGCTTGTATATTTCGCCTGATGCAAAACAGGGCGCGGTGCTTGAAGTCAACTGCGAAACAGATTTCGTCGCAAAAAATGACGATTTTGTCGCCTTCGTCGAAGCTCTTGCCAAGCAAGTCGCAGCGAACGACTATGCAGATGTGGCGGCTTTAGCTGCCTCAAAGTTGTCCACCGGTACGGTTGAGTCTGTGCGCTCAGCGTTGGTCGGTAAAATCGGTGAAAACATCTCGATTCGCCGGTTCAAGCGTTACACCACCGCAAACAAGCTTTCAAGCTATGTGCACAGCGGCCGAATCGGCGTTTTGGTTGAGTTTTCGGGTGCCGACGAAGTCGGTAAAGACGTCGCCATGCATATTGCAGCGACTAAGCCTCGCGCGTTAGATGAGTCCGGTGTTCCTGAAGCTGACAAAGAAGCCGAACGCTCGGTCGCGCGTCAAAAGGCTGCCGAATCCGGCAAACCAGCCGAAATTGTCGAAAAAATGGTCGAAGGTTCGGTGCAAAAGTTTTTAAAAGAAGTGGCGCTTCTTTCGCAACCTTTTGTTAAAAATGACAAACAGTCTGTTGCTCAAATGCTAAAAGAAAAAAATGCAGCGATTGCTGGATTTTCACTTTTTGTCGTGGGCGAAGGCATCGAGAAGAAAACGATGGATTTTGCCGCTGAAGTCGCTGCTGCAGCTGCCGGAAACGCCTAAAGCCGTCAATCAACCGAGGCGTTGTGCCTCGGTTTCGCTTAGTTTGACGTACACTTTTGCTAGTGTTTAACCTTCCGGAACCCTGACCTATGGCTAGCCGAATGCACAAAAGAGTTCTTCTTAAACTTTCTGGCGAAGCCTTGATGGGTGATGATGCTTTTGGCATCAATCGTGCCACCATCGCACGCATGACCGAAGAGGTTGCTGAGGTGGTTTCGATGGGCGTGCAGTTAGCCATCGTGATTGGTGGCGGTAACATCTTTCGAGGTGTTGCACCCGGCGCACAAGGCATGGACCGCGCGACCGCTGACTACATGGGCATGATGGCCACTGTCATGAATGCGTTGGCCTTGCAAGACGCGCTCAAACACCGTGGCGTTGACGCCCGCGTTCAGTCTGCTCTGAACATCGAACAGGTGGTTGAACCTTACATCCGGCCTAAAGCGTTAAGGTATCTCGAAGAGGGCAAGGTTGTGGTGTTTGCCGCTGGCACAGGTAACCCCTTTTTTACCACCGATACCGCAGCCTCGTTGCGCGGTGCCGAGATCGGCGCCGAAATCGTTTTAAAAGCGACAAAGGTCGATGGCATATACAGTGCCGATCCCAATAAAGATCCAGCCGCGACACGCTACACCCGAATCAGTTTTGATGAGGTCATCAACCGTCGTCTTGAAGTGATGGACGCAACGGCGTTTGCCTTGTGTCGAGATCAAAAATTACCAATCAGAGTCTTTTCGATCAACAAACCTGGCGCGCTTAAGCGGGCAGTCAGCGGCGAGGACGAAGGCACTTTGGTTCACGTTTAAAGGAACCCCAATGAGTATTGCAGATATTCAAGCCTCTGCTCAGGCCCGCATGGCGAAGTCGCTCGAGCAACTTAAAGCCAACCTCGCTAAAATTCGCACTGGGCGCGCACATCCCGGTATTCTTGATCACGTTCAGGTCGAGTACTACGGCTCGTTAGTGCCAATCTCGCAGGTTGCGAACGTCAACCTGATGGACGCCCGTACCTTAAGCGTCCAGGTCTGGGAAAAAAACATGTCGGGCCCAGTCGAAAAAGCGATTCGAGACTCTGATTTGGGTCTGAATCCAATCGGCATGGGCGATAGTATTCGGGTACCGATGCCAGCCTTGACCGAAGAGCGCCGTCGCGATTTGAATAAGGTTGTGAAATCTGAGGGCGAAGACGCCAAAATCGCCGTACGTAATCTACGCCGTGATTCAAACGACTCCTTTAAAAAACTTATAAAAGACAAAGAGATTTCTGAAGATGACGAACGCCGTGCACAAGAGCTTGTGCAAAAGCTAACGGATCGTTGCGTGATCGAAATCGACAAAATGGTTGCGCAAAAAGAAGCCGAGATTTTGACGGTTTAGGCCGCCCCTTTATGGCCATCAGCTCAACCCGCGAAATCCCTGTAACGTCTGCGACTCCGACGCACGTGGCAATTGTCATGGATGGTAATGGGCGTTGGGCCCACGCTCGGTTATTGCCACGCACCGCTGGGCACGCCAAAGGGGTGCAGTCTGTGCGGCGCGCGGTTGAAACCTGTGGGGCAGCCGGGGTTAAATACTTGACTCTGTTTGCGTTTAGCTCTGAAAACTGGCGTCGCCCCGCAGATGAAGTCTCGCTCTTGATGCGCCTGTTTGTGCAAGCGCTTGAGCGTGAAGTGACCCGCCTGCAAGATCAGGGCGTGCGACTGCACGTGGTTGGCGATTTAACGGCCTTCGAACCAAAACTTCAAGATTTGATTGCCCAGGCTCAGCAAAAAACTGAAAAAAATGATCAATTGCATCTGACGGTTGCCGCGAATTACGGCGGTCGTTGGGATATTCTTCAAGCGACGCGCGCGCTTTTACGGGCGCGGCCAGAACTGGCTGCCAACCCGGCGGCGCTCGATGAAAGCAGTCTGGCGCCTTATTTGTCGATGGCCTGGGCACCCGAGCCTGACCTGTTTATTCGCACCGGCGGCGAGCAGCGCATTTCTAATTTTTTGATCTGGCAACTGGCTTACACAGAGTTGTACTTTACGGAATGCTACTGGCCTGATTTTGACGAAGCCGAACTCAGTGCATCGTTTGAGTGGTATCGAACGCGTGAGCGAAGATTTGGACGCACCAGTGCTCAAGTTCATGTCATCAGCCAGAGTTAACGGGAATGCTTAAACAGCGCCTCATCACTGCACTTGTGTTGCTAGGCATTCTGGCTCTGGCAGTTTCTGCGACCTCACCCTGGCCCTTTTTACTGTTTATCGCGCTGGCCTGTGCTTGTGCCAGTTTCGAGTGGTTGAGACTCACGCTGGGCGCGCGCAGCCTGTGGTCTGGCGTCTGTGCGCTGGTGCTGTTTGGGTTAACGGTCTGGCAAACGAGTGTTTGGCTGGGGGATGAACTCAAGCTTGAACTCAAGCTCTCCTGGGGATTAAAGAGCGTATTGGTGGCGGCAGTACTGGCTTGGGTGCTGCTACTTTTACCGTCTTTGCTGCAGGCTCAAGTCACCAAGCCGGTGGGGCGCTTGCGCAATAGCCTGGCAGCGGTCGTGGTTCTTTATGCAACCTGGGCAGCGCTGGCGTATTGGTATTTGCAGCGCGGGGCTGTTTTCGTGGTCTCGCTTTTGATTGTGATCTGGGTCGCGGATATTGCAGCCTACTTCGCAGGGCGTACCTTTGGTCGGCGCAAACTGGTCCCGAGTATCAGCCCTGGCAAAACGCTTGAAGGCGCGCTGGCGGGCGTGGTGGGTGTGGTGGTGTGGCTGGTCGTCTCGGCGCACTGGCCGCAAACCTTTGCCACCGAGCTGCTCGCGCAATGGTCTTGGGCTGGGCTGATCTTGGCAGCAGTTGTCTTGGCGCTTTTTTCGATTGCAGGTGATTTGTACGAGTCACTGCTAAAACGTCGCGCAGGCGTGAAAGACTCAAGCCAACTGTTACCCGGGCACGGTGGGGTGTACGACCGGATTGACGCCGTGGTAGCCGTTGTGCCGTTGGCTTTTTTATTACTCGAGGCGCGCACGTGGTAGCCCCGCTTGTCGTCACGATCCTGGGCTCAACGGGCTCGATTGGTCAGAACACACTAGGTGTCATCGCGCGACATCCCACACGCTTTGCCGTCCACGCCTTGACCGCGCACAGCCGAATGGACCTGCTGGCCAAGCAAGCCTTTGACGTCAAGGCTGCAGTGGTGGCGGTCCCTAGTCAGGCAACCGCTGAAAGATTTAAAGCCGCCTGGGCCGATGCGCCTAACCGCCCCGTCATCTTGGTGGGCGCCCAGGCGTTGGTCGAAGTGGCGCGCGACCCCGCCAGCCAGGCAATCATGGCTGCGATCGTAGGCGCTGCGGGTCTTCCGCCTGCGCTGGCGGCAGCGCAGGCTGGCAAACGCGTACTGCTTGCCAACAAAGAAGCCTTAGTGGCGGCCGGTTCAATCTTCATGGCGGCCGTGCGTGCGTCTGGCGCTGAACTCCTGCCCATCGACAGCGAGCACAATGCGATTTTTCAATGTCTGCCTCAGCACGAACGGGCGAGCGCGCCGCAAGGGCCGGCTGCGGGGGTCAGACGCTTAATTCTCACAGCCTCGGGCGGACCTTTTCGAAACCAACGCTGGGCAGACTTGAGCAAGGTGACGCCCGAACAAGCCTGTGCGCATCCAAACTGGAGTATGGGTAAAAAGATCTCGGTCGACTCGGCCACGATGCTCAATAAGGGTCTTGAAGTGATCGAGGCGCATCACCTGTTTGCGATGCCTGCCGAGAAAATTAGTGTGGTGATTCACCCCCAAAGTGTGGTGCACTCGATGGTCGAATATGAAGACGGCTCTGTGATCGCTCAGTTGGGGCAGCCCGATATGCGGACCCCGATCGCGTATGGCTTAGGGTTTCCAGAGCGCATCAGCTCGGGCGTAGGCATGCTTGACTTGGCGCTGGCGGGTCGGCTAGATTTTTCGCAACCAGATCTGAAACAGTTGCCCTGTTTGGCCTTATCCTTTCAAGCCCTGAAAGCTGGGCAAGGCGCTTGCGTGGCGCTAAACGCGGCCAATGAAGTTGCAGTGGCGGCGTTTCTTGAAAGGCGCTTGGCTTACACACAAATTTCTCAGGTGATCGAAGACACGCTTTCTTGGCAGGCGGGTCAAAGCACGAGACAGCTTGAGTCGTTAGGCGATATTATTGCTTTAGACGAACAAGCACGCAGTGCGGCCCGTCGGGCAAGCACGATTTAACGCCTCAGCGCAGATTTAGCAAAAGAGAAATATGCTCGTTACTTTGATCGCCTTTTTGGTTGCACTCGGCATTCTCATTACCTTTCATGAGCTCGGACACTATTGGGTGGCGCGCTGGTGCGGGGTAAAAATTCTACGTTTTTCGGTTGGTTTTGGCCGGGTTCTGTTCAAGCGGGTTGACCGCCATGGCACGGAGTGGGCCCTGTCTGCGATTCCCTTAGGGGGCTATGTCAAGATGCTTGACGAAGAACCGCACAGCACCCCGGCCACGACCTCAGGCTCAACACATCGTTCGCAAAGTTTTCAGTCGCAGCCGGTGGGTAAGCGGTTTGCAATTGTTGCGGCAGGCCCCATTTTTAATTTGATTCTGGCAGTGGCGTTTTATGCCGCAATCAATCTGCTTGGTGCCCAAGAGCCGGCGTCAATTTTGTCAAAACCGCCCGCAGGCAGTGTGGCGGCAGTTGCTGGTTTGCAGGGTGGCGATAAGATCACCGCGATCGATCAGCAGCCGATCGCCTCTTGGCCTCA
The DNA here is from genome assembly GCA_945887835.1 of Bordetella parapertussis. Classification (GTDB taxonomy): domain Bacteria; phylum Pseudomonadota; class Gammaproteobacteria; order Burkholderiales; family Burkholderiaceae_B; genus Zwartia; species Zwartia parapertussis_B. The sequence goes on from CAMCZQ010000003.1 coordinate 29,439, forward strand.
GGCGCGCTGGGCATTACTGCAACGCTCGGCAGATGGCGGGCAGGTTGAAATCACCGTAGAACGCGGCGGTAGCGCCTTGACACGGGTGCTTGAGGTTGCGGCTTCTGCGGATCCAAGCGCTGCCGATCCGATCGCTCGCTTGGGTTTGACCGTTGGCGGCGCAACCCCCCAGATTCGCACGGTGGTTGAGGGTAGCGTGGCCCAGAGTGCAGGCTTGTTGGCGCGCGATTTGATCGTCGCCGTCGCTGACGAGCGCCAACCCGACGTGGGTCAGGTGATTCGAGTGATTCAGGCTCATCCAAACAAGCCGCTTGCGCTCGAAATCGAGCGCGAAGGGCAGACTACGCGTTTGTCGCTCACGCCAGCGGCCGTCACCCTAGAAAGCGGCAAAGTTGTCGGACGGGCGGGTTTTCAGCTCGGCGGAGATCTACCGATGGTTGAAGTGAGCTACGGCTTGTTTGACAGCGTGTGGCTCGGGATGACCAAAACCTTCGATACCGCCTGGTTTTCGCTCAAGATGATGGGAAAAATGTTGACAGGCGAGGTGTCGGTCAAAAATATCAGTGGCCCCGTGACGATTGCAGATTATGCGGGTCAGACTGCAAGAATTGGTTGGGTGGCCTACGTTTCGTTTCTTGCTTTGGTCAGTGTGAGCCTCGGCGTGTTGAATTTACTGCCAATTCCTATGCTAGACGGGGGGCATCTGCTGTACTATCTCATTGAAATCGTACGTGGAAGTCCTCCCTCGGCGCGCTCGGTCGACTGGGGGCAAAGAGCGGGCATGGGGATACTTGCAGCCTTGATGGCCGTTGCTCTTTTTAACGACCTTGTCCGCATTTTTACGTAGGTCGATTCTGCCTTAAAATTGCGTGTGCCCCATTTAATGATGATTAGTCTGTTTCAAGGATTGTTTAGAATGCCCGTCAGCTTGGATTGTTTTTGCGCCCGTTGCCGGCAACTGCTGTTGACCCTGTTTGCACGCGTTGCACTCGCAGTGTGTTTAGCGGGCCCGTTGGCGGCAAACGCCTTCACCCCTTTTGTGATTGGCGATATCCGCATCGAAGGCATGCAACGCACTGAGCCGGGCACTATTTTTGGGCAATTGCCCGTGAAGGTCGGGCAACAATTCACCGATGATCTGGCCACCGAAGCCGTGCGCCGTCTGTATGCAACCGGTCTGTTCTCTGACGTACGCATTGAAACTGCCAATCGCGTGGTGGTTGTCGTCGTGCAAGAGCGCGCGACCATCGCCTCGCTATCTTTTAGCGGCATGCGCGAATTCGAGCCCAAAGGCATGACAGACTCTTTGCGCCAGATTGGTTTTGGCGATGGGCGCGTCTTCGATCAGTCGATGCTCGAACAGGCAGAGTTTGAATTGCGCCAACAGTATCTTGCCAAAGGCAAATACGCAGCCGAAATCACCTCAACGGTCACGCCTTTGCCCCGCAACCGGGTGGGTATCAATTTTGATGTGTTCGAGGGCGCCGTCGCCCGCATCCGCGAAATCAAAGTGATCGGCAACGAAGCCTTTACCGAAAGCAATCTGCTCGGCTTGTTTAAGATGACAACGCCTGGCTGGTTATCGTGGTACACCGATAGCGATAAATACTCACGTGAAAAACTCGAACGCGATCTTGAAACGCTGCGCTCGTTTTACTTAGATCGCGGCTACCTTGAGTACAAAGCCGAGCCGCCACAGGTCACGATCTCGGGCGATCGAAAAGATATTTTTATCACTCTGACTATCAGCGAAGGTAAGCCCTACAAAGTGACCAGTGTGAATCTGGCGGGTAATTTGCTCGGCCTCGAAAACGAGGTCAGCACCTTAGTACAGGTAAAAGCTGGCGAGACATTCTCTGGCGAAAAAACTAACGCCACAGCAAAAAGTATCAGCGATTATTTGGGTGGACTCGGCTACGCGTTTGCGAACGTGAACCCCAACCCCGTTCTGAATCGCGAAAATCAAACCGCTGAGTTAACTTTTTATATAGATCCGAGCCGACGCGTATATGTGCGCAAAATTCAAATTACCGGTAATCACCGTACGCGTGACGAAGTCGTGCGCCGTGAGCTTCGACAGCCTGAGGCTGCCTGGTACGACTCTGGCAAAATCAAGCTTTCGCGTGATCGGCTAGATCGCTTGGGGTACTTTAAAGATGTGAAGGTTGGTACCGAACCCGTGCCAAATTCGCCCGATCAAGTTGACATCAACTTAACTGTCACTGAAAAACCCACCGGTATGATTAATTTGGGTGTTGGTTACGGCCAGGTGGACGGCGTGATTTTGTCTGCAGGTATAACTGAGGATAACGTTTTTGGTAGTGGCACTAACCTAACGCTTAACTTGAATACCAGTTTGTACAACCGGTCAGCTGTGTTGGCGCACACTGACCCCTACTTTACAAACGATGGGATTAGCCGTACGAGTTCTGTTTATTACCGTACGATGACGCCTTATTCAAACAACCCTGGTATGTATCAAGTCACGACCCTTGGTACTGGCTTAAGCTTTGGCGTACCCATCTCTGAGTTTGACCGTATCTATGGTGGCGCGAACATCGAACGCAACACCATCGGCTTGTATGATAACTCGCCACTGGCTTACCGCGAATACGTTTATAACTATGGCGACACGACGACCGCTGTGATTTTGAATACAGGCTGGTCTAAAGATACGCGCGACAGTGCGATTGCCCCAACGCGTGGTAGCTTTACGCGCTTGAAGGCTGACTTAGGCACGGTGAATCTTAAGTACTACATGTTGGGTGCTCAGCAGCAGTTATATGTGCCAATTGGTCGCGACTACACCTTGGCGTTTAACGCCTTATTCGACTACGGCAAAAGCTACAGTGATTTGCAGTACCCAATCTTTAAAAACGTCTATGCCGGTGGTATTGGTACGGTTCGGGGTTTTTCACAAAACTCTTTAGGCCCACGTGACTTGATTACGGGTACCTACCTTGGTGGCTCAAAACGGGTGGTGGGTAACGTGCAGTTTTTTCTGCCAATGCCCGGCACACAAAATGATCGTACCTTGCGCTGGTTTACCTTTGTGGATGGCGGCCAGGTATTTGGCACCGACGGATATGGCAACGACACAGCGATTGATTTCAGTAAGATCCGTTATTCCGCTGGTGTTGGTTTGTCGTGGGTGTCGCCACTCGGTCCTCTACAGGTGTCACTAGCTAAGGCACTTAACGCCAAAGAGGGCGACAATCTGCAGGTATTCCAGTTCCAGATCGGTACAGGCTTCTAAGTTTTATTATTTGCACAATTGCGTGCTGAGATTTTTTTTGTGAGACTCTAATAATGTCTGCTTTGATGACTACCACTACTCGCTCAACCCTCGGTCGTTTGACTTCGCGTCTATTCTTAGTCACGGCGGCCACGAGTCTGGCGCTGAGTCTGACGATTGCTGCCCCCGCGCTGGCACAAGGGCAGGGCACCAAGATCGGCTTTGTCAACACTGAGCGTATTTTGCGTGATTCAGTTCCGGCGAAGGCTGCGCAAACAAAGATTGAAAACGAGTTTAAAAAACGCGCCGAAGAACTTGAAAAACAAGTGAACAATTTACGCGGGCTAGCGCAAAAACTTGAAAAAGATGCTCCCGTGCTGTCTGAGTCAGAGCGCAACAAACGCCAGCGCGAATTAGCGAATATCGATGCCGATTTACAACGCAAGCGTCGCGAGATTCAAGAAGACTCAAGCCGCCGTCGCAACGAAGAATTCGCAACCATCATCGAAAAAGCAAACGCGGCGATTAAAAAAATTGCAGAAACTGAAAACTACGACATCGTGATCCAAGATGCCGTGACGGTGAACCCACGTGTTGACATCACCGACAAGGTGATTCAGGCACTGAGCAAATAAATCGACCGATGCCAGTTTTATTAGCCCCCGACCGCGCACCCTTACTGTCTCAGTTACTCAAAGCGATACCGGGGGGCTTGGTGCAAAAAATTGTCCCGGGTAGCGGGCAATTTTTGGATCCGGTGGTGGCAGGCCTTGGCGCCTTGCCGACGGCGGGTCAGTACGAAGCCTCTTTTATTGTCCACCCCAAATACCTTGAGCAACTCGCCAGCACCAAAGCTGCCGTGGTGCTTGTGTTGCCCGAGATCGACGAGCTGTTATCGCAGGCTCCGATTCAGCCTGCCTACGCACGCGTCGTGTGCAAACACCCTTATCTGCTGTATGCACGTATTGCTCAGTGGTTTGACTGGGCACGTCAACCTGCCCGCGAGATCAGCGTGCACCCATCGGCGGTGGTTGATCCAACGGCGGTGTTGGCACCGAGTGTCACGGTCGGGCCCTTAGCCGTCATTGGTGCGCGTTGTCGCCTTGAAGCGATGGTACAAATTGGTGCGGGCTGCGTGCTTGGGGCTGACGTCAGCGTTGGTGCGTCTAGTACGATACAGCCACGCGTATCGATTTATGACGGTGTGCAAATTGGCGCGCGTGTCATCGTTCACAGTGGTGCAGTGCTGGGGGCTGACGGCTTTGGCTTTGCCCCTGACCCAAGCCTTGCAAAAGGCGCCTGGGGAAAAATCCCTCAACTCGGCGGTTTAGTGATTGGCAACGACGTTGAAATCGGTGCCAACACCACCATTGATCGGGGTGCTCTCGAAAACACTATCATTGAAGACGGCGTGAAACTCGACAATCAAATTATGATTGCGCACAATTGTCGCATTGGCACACACACAGCGATCGCAGCTTGTACTGCTGTCGCCGGTTCAACGACTATCGGAGCGCGTTGTACGATTGCCGGCGCAGCAGGTATTGCAGGGCACTTAACCATTTGCGACGATGTGTTTGTTTCGGGTGGTACGGGTATTACAACCGATGTGACAGAGCCCGGGCGTTATACCGGGGTGTTTCCGTTTGCGCCGCATTCTGACTGGCAGCGCAACGCGGCTGTGATCTCGCAGTTGTCGCTGATGCGCAAGCGCCTACGTAAACTCGAGCGCGAATAACACCCTAAATACGCACGTCGGTCTGATTGATTAGTTTAGTGTCAGTCCTTTGCAGGATTACTGGAAGCTCTATGCAACTCGATATTAAAAGCATTCTTGAACGCTTGCCGCATCGCTATCCGATGCTGCTGATTGATCGTGTCTTCGAAATGGTACCCGGAAAATCTATCAAGGCACTTAAAAACGTCTCGATTAACGAGCCTTTTTTTGTTGGGCATTTTCCGCACCACCCAGTGATGCCAGGCGTCTTAATTCTAGAAGCGATGGCGCAGGCCGCCGCTATTTTTTCGTTCGCAGAAGAAACAGGACTTAAACCCAAAGATCAAGAAAGCGTGTATTACTTTGTCGGTATCGATGGCGCGCGCTTTCGTAAACCGGTCTTACCTGGCGATCAACTACATATCGAAGTCGTCGCCGAGCGCTTGGGTAGCAAAATCTGCAAGTACCAAGGCCGTGCCTTTGTCGATGGACAAGTCGTTGCAGAGGCGAAGTTGATGTGTGCGATTCGACCTGTGGAATAAAAATGTCAGCGCTTATCCATACGACTGCTTTAGTGGACCCTCTGGCTCAGCTTCATCCGACTGTTAGCGTGGGGCCTTACTCGATTGTCGGTCCGCACGTCAAAATTGACGCCAATACTAAAATTGGCTCACATTGCGTGATTGATGGCCACACAACAATCGGACAAAACAATCATTTTTATCGGTTTTGTTCTGTCGGCGGTATGCCACAAGATAAAAAATATTCTGGCGAGCTGACTCGACTTGAAATCGGTGACCGCAACATGGTGCGCGAATACGTCACGATCAACACCGGTACGGTACAAGACGTGGGCGTCACGCGTTTAGGGTCTGATAATTGGGTGATGGCGTATGTGCACGTGGCGCACGACTGTCAGATCGGTAGCAACGTCATTTTGGCTAATGGCGTACAGATGGGCGGTCATGTCCACATCGGCGACTGGGCGATTGTTGGAGGGCTGGCAGCCATTCACCAGTTTGGTCGTATCGGTGCGCACAGCATGACGGGCGGTCAAAGTGCGCTACACATGGATGTACCACCCTACGTGATGAGTTCAGGCAATCCCTGCGTGCCTGTTGGCGTGAACACCGAAGGCTTAAAGCGCAGGGGCTTCTCAGCCGAAGACATCAGCGCCTTACGCGATGCCTACAAGTTAATCTATCGGCGTGGCTTAGCGCTTGATGACGCTCGTGCGCAGATGCGCGAGCGTCAAGCCCAAGAGCCCGCGGTTGCCCCTGCGCTGCAGGTGTTGCTTGATTTTCTGGATTCAAGTACCCGAGGCATCATCCGTCCATGACCTGGCGGCTTGGACTTGTTGCGGGCGAGCCTTCGGGCGATCTGATCGCAGCAAGGGTGTTGGCGGGGGTGCAGCAGGCCGACCCCGAGGTTCAGGCTTCGGGCATTGGTGGACCGCAACTCGCCGCGCAAGGCCTTGAACTTTGGCATCCGATGCAAGCCTTAACCGTGTTTGGCTATCTGGATGCACTTAAACAAATTCCCACCTTGGTGCGCACGTACCAAGATGTTAAAAATCGCTGGCTGGCGCAGCCACCACAGGTTTTTTTGGGCGTAGATGCGCCCGATTTCAATTTGCGTCTTGAACACAAACTAAAGGCCTCTGGTATCCCAACGGTACACTTGGTGAGTCCTTCGATCTGGGCTTGGCGTTATGAGCGAATCCATCACATCAAAGAAGCGGTTTCGCACATGTTGGTGATGTTTCCGTTTGAAGAGGCGATCTACCAAAAAGAAAATATTCCGGTTACGTTTGTTGGACACCCTTTGGCCGATGCGATTGCGCAAGAGCCCGATCGGGATGCCGCCCGCGCACGCTTGGGGCTTGATCCTCAAGCCCGTATTTTAGCGGTGCTGCCCGGCAGTCGCGCGTCAGAAATTAAATGGATCGCACCCAGATTTTTACAGGCGGTTCAGCTATTGCAAAAACGTGACCCGCAACTTCAGGTGTTGGTGCCAATGGTGAATGCCACGCGCCTCAAAGAGTTCAATCAGCTTCTACAGCTTTATCCCATCAAGCACTTGCATGTACTCGCCACAGCGGCACAGTCAGAGCAAGATGTGCGCGGCGCTCCAGCACGTCCGATTGCCTGGGAGGCGCTCGAGGCCTGCGACGTGGCGCTAGTTGCCAGTGGGACGGCGACCTTAGAGACGGCTTTATTTAAGCGGCCGATGGTGATCTCGTATGCAGTCTCGCCTTGGGTGCGTCGCCTGATGGCGTGGAAGTCAGGGCAACAGAGGCCGTATGTGCCGTGGGTAGGCTTACCGAACGTGCTGTTAAACGAAACGGTGGTCCCTGAACTCATTCAAGAGGACGCCACACCCGAGAAACTCTGTGCCGCCGTCTTTGAAAAATTTATCGACGAGCGTGCGGCTCGCGAGATCAAAACAAAATTCGAGGCGTTACATCAGTCGCTACGTTGCGACACCGCGAAGCGGGCGACCGAAGTGATTCTGGAACTTGCACAGACGCGCAAGCCCGCACGCAGCAGAGCAACCCAAAGCGCCGAGAGTACGCAATGAAGCGCGCCGCGCAACACAGTCTGTTTGTGAGTGTGGATCCGCTCGCTGAACATTGTGCCGGGGTAGATGAAGCCGGTCGCGGGCCGCTTGCTGGGGCTGTGTATGCGGCCGCGGTCATTCTAGATCCAGCGCAGCCTATCGAGGGCTTGGCCGATTCAAAGGTCTTAAGCGAAAAACGACGCGAGGCGTTAGCGCCCTTGATCCAGCAGCGGGCGCTGGCCTGGTGCGTGGCCTTTGCGACGACGCAAGAGATCGATCAGTTCAATATTTTGCAGGCAACGCTTTTGGCGATGCAACGCGCGGTGCAAGGCTTAAGCGTTGCGCCTCAGCTAGCGTGGGTGGATGGAAACCAAGCGCCACGACTTGCTTGCCGCGTACAAACCGTGGTGAAAGGGGATTCGTTAGTGCCTGCGATCTCGGCAGCCTCGATTTTGGCAAAAACAGCACGTGATGCCGAGTTGTTGCGCCTTCATGGTTTGTATCCGTCGTATGGCTTTAATCTGCATAAAGGTTACGGCACAGCTTTGCATATGGCGCGGTTAAAAGAGTTTGGCCCCTGTCCTGCGCACCGTCGCAGTTTTGCACCTGTGCGACGCTTATTGGAAGTCTGTTGAAACACATTGAATCTCGTTCGAACCCTTTGTTCAAGCAATTGTATAAGTGGCAGTCTAGCGCGGGTCGGCGTGGCGAGCCTGTCATCTTGGATGGCATCCATTTATGCGAGGCTTGGTTAGGGGTGGGCCGGCCTCCTCAATACGCGATCTTTGATATCGACCGCATTGACGAGCCTCAGTTAGTCGCTTTGCGCGAGCGTCTCGCACCCGAGGTTTGTCTGACCCTGTCGGGCACCTTGCTTGGGGGACTGTCAGGCTTTAATACGAATCAAGGCGTGCTCTTTGTGGTTCAGCCAAAGCTTGATACGTTGCCTCAGCGCCTGAAAGAGTCGATCGTGATTTTGGATCGCATACAGGATCCGGGTAATGTCGGAACGTTATTGCGGACGTGTGCGGCTGCCGGCATCAAACGTGTATTCGCTTCAACCGGAACCGCCACGCTTTGGTCGCCCAGAGTCTTGCGTAGCGGGCAGGGTGCGCACTTTGCGCTACGCCTTCACGAGCAAGCCAATCTTGAGGCGCTGCTTGCAACGCTCGAGATTCCGTTAATCGTGACAACACTCTTAGACGCGCAAGATTTGTTCGCAACGACGCTACCCGCACAGTGCGCTTGGGTCTTTGGCAATGAGGGGCAGGGGGTTGACGAGGCCTTGAGTCAACGCGCTGCGTTGCGAGTAAAAATTGCGCACGATCTGACCGGTACCGAATCGTTAAATGTGACCGCTGCTGCGGCGATTTGTTTATTCGAGCAACGTCGTCAACATCCGAGCTAAAACGCTTAGTTAGTAGGCTGAGTGCTTGTCCAGACCGATCTCTTGCATGACGGTCGTCGAAATTTCCTCGATTGATTTTGTGGTGGTCGAGAGCATCGGAATCGAATCACGACGCATCAGGCGTTCGGCCTCGGCAACTTCGTGGCGGCACTGTGCCAGCGAACAATACACGCTATCGGGGCGGCGCTCAAAGCGCACCTCGGTTAAACGCTCGGGTTGAATCGTCAGCCCAAATAGTTTGTGTTTATGTTGGGTTAAGGTGCTAGGCAGTGCGTTGCGCTCAAAGTCCTCAGGAATCAACGGAAAATTTGCAGCCTTGATGCCGTATTGCATCGCTAAGTACAGACTGGTTGGTGTTTTGCCGCAGCGCGAGACCCCAATCAAAATCACATCGGCTTGCGCCAGGCCGCGAACGAATTGGCCGTCATCATGCGCCAGACTAAAGTTGATGGCTTCGATTCGGTTGCGGTAGGCGATTGAACTGACCGAAAGATGGGACTTGCCGATTGAGTGGCTTGACTTGACACCCAGATTTTGTTCGAGCGGTTCAACGAAGGCACCAAACAAATCTAAGAATAACGCGTTGGCTAGTTTGACGCGTGCCAGAATGTCCGGGCTCACAAGCGTGGTGAACACAATCGGCTGAGTGCCCTGCTCAAGGGCGCACAGATTGATGCGGTTGACCACGCCGTCGGCTTTCGCAACCGTGTCGACAAAGGGCATGCGAACTTGCTTGAAACTGACAGAATCGAATTGCGACAGTACCGAATGACTAAATGTTTCAGCAGTGATTCCGGTGCCATCCGAGATGATAAAAACGGTGCGTTCTGTGGGGTCGTTTTGCATGAATCTGTATCCAGAAAAGTATTCGTCAGTAGTATAATGCGGTGCACCATTGCACGCGCACTTCAGAGTTTTTTTGTTAAGCGCGCTTTGCCAGCACCCCAACCATCGGATGCATTTGCCTGTTAAGGCCGGTTTGGTCAGCCTGTTTTGCATGCTGACCAAACTCGCTTTCTTATATTGTCAAAGGTGGTTTTCATGTCGTATGTCGTTTCTTTTGAGCAACTCCGCATGACGGATGTTGACTCTGTTGGGGGTAAAAACGCTTCATTGGGCGAAATGATCAGTCAGCTGGCAGACGCGGGCGTTCGGGTGCCGGGTGGTTTTGCGACGACGGCACAGGCTTTTCGCGATTTTTTATCCGGCACGGGGCTTGATCAGCGTATCGCCGAACGCCTCACCACGTTAAACCCTGAAGATGTTCGTGAGCTGGCTTTGGCCGGTGCACAGATTCGTCAATGGATTACCGAGGCACCTTTGCCTAGGCAACTTAACGACGATATCAAAGCCGCCTTTGCGGTGCTTGATGCGGATGGCAAAGGTTCGTTTGCGGTGCGTTCCTCGGCCACTGCCGAAGACTTACCTGACGCCTCGTTTGCTGGTCAGCAAGAAACCTTTCTGAATGTCGTCGGCTTTGATGACGTGATCGATAAAATTCGTCACGTGTTTGCTTCGCTCTATAACGACCGGGCGATTTCTTATCGCGTACACAAAGGCTATGCGCATGCTGACGTGGCCTTGTCTGCCGGTATTCAACGCATGGTGCGCTCTGACAAGGGTAGCGCGGGTGTCATGTTTACCCTGGATACCGAGTCTGGCTTTGAAGATGTCGTCTTTATTACCTCGTCTTACGGCTTAGGCGAAACCGTAGTCCAGGGCGCCGTGAACCCCGATGAGTTTTATGTGTTCAAGCCGACCTTGGCCGCAGGCTTTTATCCAATCGTCAATCGTCGTATTGGTTCAAAGCTCTTGAAAATGGAATTCGACCCAGAACGAACCGAAGGACGCGCAGTTCGTACGGTGGACGTTCCGGTTTCTGAGCGGAATCGGTTTTCGTTAACAGCTGACGAGATCATTGAATTGGCGCGTTACGCCGTCATCATCGAAAAACACTATCAGCGACCCATGGATATTGAATGGGGACGCGACGGTATCGATGGCAAAATCTATATTTTGCAAGCTCGCCCCGAAACCGTAAAGTCGCAGCAAGGCCATCACGATGTTCAGCAGCGCTATCGTCTGAAAGCGACGGGTAAGATCTTGCTTACGGGTCGTGCGATCGGACAAAAAATTGGCTCTGGTCGGGTGCGGGTCGTGGCTGATCTTTCGCAGATGGATCAAGTCCAAGCTGGTGATGTTCTGGTGACTGACATGACCGATCCTAATTGGGAACCCGTCATGAAGCGCGCGGCGGCGATTGTGACCAATCGTGGCGGGCGCACCTGCCATGCAGCGATCATCGCGCGTGAGCTTGGTATTCCGGCTGTCGTGGGTTGCGGAGACGCTACCGATCTTTTAAGCGACGGTCAAATTGTGACAGTTTCGTGCGCAGAGGGCGACGAGGGGCGAATTTATGATGGCCTGATCGAAACCGAGGTCGAAGAAGTGCGCCGCGGTGTGATGCCCGAGATCGGTTTAAAAATCATGATGAACGTGGGCAATCCACAGCTGGCCTTTGATTTCTCGCAAATCCCCAATCACGGGGTCGGCCTGGCTCGCCTAGAGTTCATTATCAATAACAACATCGGTATTCATCCTAAAGCCGTGCTTGATTACCCGAATATCGACAGCGAGTTAAAGGTTGCCGTTGAATCGGCTGCGCGCGGGCATGCAAGTCCGCGCGCCTTCTTTGTCGAAAAACTCGCAGACGGCATTGCCACAATCGCGGCCGCCTTTTATCCTAAGTCTGTGATCGTGCGTTTGTCTGATTTCAAATCAAACGAATACCGTAAGTTAGTCGGTGGCGCGCGTTACGAACCCGAAGAAGAAAATCCAATGTTGGGGTTTCGAGGTGCTTCGCGCTATATCGCCGAAGATTTTGCCGAGTGCTTCAAAATGGAATGTGAAGCCTTGAAACGGGTGCGCGAACGAATGGGGCTCACTAACGTCGAAATCATGGTGCCGTTTGTGCGAACAGTCAAACAAGCGGAGCGAGTGGTGGGTTTGCTTGCGCGCGAAGGCCTTGCTCGGGGCGAGAACGGTTTGCGCGTCATCATGATGTGTGAAGTCCCGTCAAACGCGATTTTGGCTGAAGAGTTTCTGGAACACTTTGATGGTTTCTCGATCGGTTCAAACGACATGACTCAACTGACTCTTGGCCTTGACCGAGACTCGGGCATGGAGCTCTTGGCAGCTGATTTTGACGAACGCGATGCCGCCGTTAAATTCATGTTGCAACGTGCCATTGGGGCGTGCTTAAAGGCCGGTAAATATGTCGGTATTTGCGGTCAGGGGCCAAGCGATCACGCCGACTTTGCGCAGTGGTTAAAAGACGAAGGTATTTTGTCGATGTCTTTAAATCCTGACACCGTCGTAGACACCTGGCAGCGCCTGGCCGCCAAGTCGATCTAAAAGGGGGCCGTCGGCGCGTCAATACGGCGCGTCGTGCCACCGCAAAAGGCCAAGGTGCGCGGCTTGTGCGCTGCGGCCTTCGTTGCTTAAGCGCTCAGCCGCTTAACCGCTTAATCTCGGGTGCGGCTGTCGTGCTTCATGAGGCGCTCTTTTTCGCGTGCCCAGTCTTTTTCTTGTGAGGCGTCACGCTTGTCGTGCAGCTTTTTACCTTTACCCAAGCCAAAGTCGAGCTTGATTCGACCATTTTTGTAATGCAAATTGATGGGGACCAAAGCAAAGCCGCGTTGCTCAACTTTGCCGATGAGCTTGCTGATTTCTTCGGCTTTGAGCAGCAGTTTACGGGTTCGGGTCGCATCGGGCAAAATATGCGTTGAGGCTGATAATAAAGGGCTAATATGCATGCCAATCAGCCAAATCTCGGCCTCGAGTACCACGACGTAGCTTTCTTTAAGCTGTGCGCGGCCTTCGCGGATTGCTTTGACCTCCCAGCCTTGCAGCACGAGACCGGCCTCGAAGCGTTCTTCGATCAGGTAGTCGTGAAAAGCTTTGCGGTTTTCAATAATGCTCATGGGGCCTAAGACTTCTGGTGTGATACCAGTAAAATGCCTCTATTCTATCAACCATTCATGATTAACAATGCATTGCGTCGAGCGTTCTGTCCTAGTGCCCTTTAGTGCCAGTCAAATGTTTGAACTGGTGGCCGATGTCCAAAAGTATCCTGACTTTATGCCTTGGTGTGGAGGCTCTTCGGTGACCGAGCGCGATGAACACGGCATGCAGGCTTCGATCACGATTGCCCTAGCCGGTCTGCGCCAAACGTTTACCACGCGTAACCGACACGATTATCCCCGCAAAATAGAGCTTGAACTTGTGAAAGGCCCTTTTTCTGCATTAATCGGCGAGTGGGTCTTCAGACCTTTGGCGCATGATGCCTGTAAAGTGTCGTTCACGCTCAAGTACGCGTTTTCAAACCGCGCGCTTGAGGCGCTGGTTGGGCCAATTTTTAATCGCATTGCCACAAGCTTTATCGACTCATTCTCGCAACGTGCCCAGAGCATCTATGGCGACGCCTAAACCGCCTCAAACACTTCTGAATATTACCGTCTGTTGGTCAACCGACCAGCAAGTCTTGCAGCAAGCGTTGGTCGTGCCGCCTGGCACCTGTGTGGGGCTTGCGCTTGAAATCCTTGGGCAGCCCCTGGTGCAAGAAGCCGCGCTGGTAGGTATTTTTGGGCAACGTTGTGCCTTGTCGCGGGTATTGCAAGAGGGCGATCGTATTGAGCTGTATCGCCCCTTAACCGTTGAACCCAAGGCGGCCCGAAGACGCCGGGCAATTCACCGAGAAAAAGTTCGCAATATTAAAAAGAAAGTGCCCATCAATGACTTAACGGTTTGACTTCGCCGACCGACCCCAGGAGAACGTTATGGATATGGAACTCAACGACGATCAGCTTGCCTTTGCGCAGGCCGCTAAAGAGTTTGCCTTGGGCGAACTTGCACCGCATGCTGCACGCTGGGATCAAGAGGCGATTTTTCCGCTTGAGACGATTAAGCTAGCGGGTCGCATGGGGTTTGGTGCGATGTACGCGTCAACCGAAATTGGTGGCCTTGGGTTGCCCCGGCTAGATGCGACCTTGGTGTTTGAAGAGATGGCTGCGATTGACCCCTCGACCACCGCTTTTTTGACCATACACAACATGGCGACTTGGATGGTGGGCGAGTGGGCGACACCCTCGGCGCAAGAGCAGTGGGGTCGAGCTTTAGCTTCGGGCGAAAAGCTCGCGTCGTATTGTCTGACCGAACCGGGCTCGGGCTCTGATGCGGCCTCTTTAACTAGCACTGCTGTTTTACAGGGCACGCACTACGTTCTGAACGGTGCCAAAGCTTTTATCTCGGGTGGTGGCGATACCGATGTGTTAATCGTGATGGCGCGCACCGGAGGCAGTGGGCCTTCTGGTGTCTCGTCCTTTCTCGTGCCTGCTGACCTTGAAGGCATTAGCTTTGGTCGCAAAGAAAACAAAATGGGCTGGAACAGCCAGAGCACGCGTGCGATTAAGTTTGAAAATGTTCGTGTACCCGTCGAAAACTTATTAGGTAAAGAAGGCGAGGGTTTTAAAATCGCGATGCGCGGCCTCGATGGCGGGCGCATTAATATCGCAACGTGTTCGGTCGGTGCCGCGCAGGGCGCGCTTGAGGCCGCCTACACCTACATGCTTGAGCGCAAACAATTCAAGCAGCCGCTGGCAAGTTTTCAAGCCTTGCAATTTAAGTATGCAGATATGGCGACACACACCGTTGCAGCCCGACAAATGGTGCGCTTGGCCGCCTGCAAACTCGATGCGGATTCGCCCGATGCCTCGACCTATTGCGCGATGGCAAAACGCTTTGCAACCGACCTGGGTTTTCAAGTTTGTTTAGATGCGCAGCAGTTGCACGGTGGCTATGGCTATCTAAAGGATTACCCTCTTGAGCGTTTGGTGCGCGACACACGTGTGCATCAAATTCTTGAAGGGACCAACGAAATTATGCGGGTGTTGATTGCTCGTCAATTACTAGAAAAAGGCGCAGACGTCAGATGAGCACATTGACAAATACAGAAGCCGTTGTGCTCTTTGAAGACATTGCTTGCGCCAATGGGATGCGCTTAGGTCTGGTCACCCTCAACACCCCCAAAACTTTGAACGGCCTCTCGCTCGAGATGACGCGTTTGCTCGCCGCCAAAATAGAGCTCTGGGCCAACGACCCCGAGCTTGCGGTGGTGATCTTAAAAGGCGCAGGAGACAAAGCCTTTTGTGCAGGCGGTGATTTACACGCCTTGCATCACAGTATGGTGCAAAACCAAGGCCAGGCGGCGCTGAATAACTCGCATGCCGGCACCTTCTTCGCCGAAGAGTATGCGCTGGATTACCGTTTACATACGTTCTCGAAGCCGCTGCTCGTGTGGGGCAATGGCATTGTGATGGGCGGCGGTATGGGCCTGATGATTGGCGCAAGTCATCGCGTTGTCACCGAAACCTCGCGCCTTGCCATGCCCGAAATTTCGATTGGTCTGTTTCCCGATGTTGGGGGCACCTGGATGTTAAACAGGCTACCAGGTAAGACGGGTTTGTTTCTGGGCCTGACCGGTGCGCAGCTTGGCGCCTCGGACGCGCTTTTTGCGGGTTTGGCCGACTATCACCTGACGCGCGACGCGTGGCCAGTGCTGCTCGAGAGCTTGAGCAGGCAGGCCTGGGGCAACTCTGCGCAGCAGCCGAGACTAGAAAACGACGCCTTGCTTGACGAGGTGTTGGCCGCGTTGTCAAGCGTGCCCACGGTGGCGCCTGGTCCGCTGCAACAACATCTTGCTTTGCTACAAACTTGTTGTGCGGGTACCGACCTCAACAAGATTGTGACGGCTTTGCTGGCACTGGCTCAACATCCCGACCCTTGGCTGCAGCGCGCGGCAAAGACGTTGGCGGCTGGCTCGCCGGGCTCGGCGCGTTTGACGTTTACCTTGCTCAAGCGCGTTAAACATCTGTCTTTAGCGCAGGCTTTTCAGGCTGAGTGGGTTGCCGGTCTGATGTGTGCGTCGCACGGCGACTTTGCAGAAGGCATTCGCGCGCTGCTGATTGATAAAGACAAACAGCCTAAATGGAATCCAGCGCACCTTAGCGAGGCAACCGAGGCCTGGGTTGAAAAGTTTTTTACGCTGCCGTTTGCACCTGAACAACATCCGTTGCATCACCTCGGTGCAACTTAAACTCTTTCATAGAGCTCACCGTTCAGGCTGGCTTGGTTGCGTAGGGCAACTCGCCAAGTAGAATCGGCGCGCCCTCGCGGCCACCCACATGCAAGGCGTTGTGCGCAAGAGCCTCGAAAGTTGTTTCAAACAACAAGTGAGCCACTGAGGGGTCGGCTGCGCTGGCGCCTGCAACGAAAGTGCTGTTGATGACACGCCCGCAGGCTTGCTCTGAACCCAGGGCGTCAAAAATATCACTGCCTGCTTGAATCATTAACCCTTTAGCCTGCATGACTTGACCAAAGTGCATGCGCCGCTTGACGGTGCCGCGATAATGACTGCGCGCAACGATTTCTTGGCCGGGATAGCACCCCTTGGTAAAGCTGACCCCCTCAATTAAGTCAAGGTTTAGCGTTTGAGGTATCAGCAGGTCTTGCGTGGCCGCCTCCACCCAAGGTAAACCTGCTGTCATATCAAGCGCCTGCCAGTGTTCAGGGGTTTTAAGCGTAAAGCCTAGCTTGAGGGTTTCGCACGCCGCGCGTTGGGTGTCTGCGGCCAGCCACCACCAACGTGTCACCGCGTCAGAAGCCGCCGAGGGTGCGCAAAGCCACAGGCCGGTTGGGGCCGTGATTGCCTGCCAAGCCGCAGTGGGCAAGTCGTGACCAAGTTGCTGGCTGAGCGCTTTGAGCTGCGAGGTCGCGAGCGACACTCCGACAACTTCAAGGGTGGTGGGGTTCAATTTTGCTTTGGCGCGTAGCACGAACATGCTAAGTCGCTTGAGGACCGGAGCCATCAGGTCGCGCCGCAGCAGACCTAGTAATGCGCCTGTGTCAGCAGGCAAACCGCCAGGTGCCGTAGAGGTCGCTGAACCTGTTGCAGCCGCTGCCTCGGGCACTGTGCCGAAAACTGAGTCTGGCGCCCAGACAACCACCATAGTGGCCAGCAAGCGCCCCTGAGCCGTGCAATAACCCGCGAGCCGTGCCTGTTCGGGGCCAGCGCTTGCGATATCGTTGGTGATTTGTCCTTGCAAAAAGGCACGGGCCTCTGCGCCGCGTGCCTCAAAGACCGAGAGCTCGTCGAGGGGATAGAGCGTCAGTGTATGGCAGAGGCTGTGAACCCCCGTGGCATGTGCATGGCTCAATATCGGGTGCATACGTCTCAATCTTTCGTTTTGGCAGGATCGAGTTACATATTAAACTGTCACTGTCATGAACGCGCTGAATAAACTTCTTCTTTATCTGGTTTTGCCCCTGATCTTAATCGTGGGAGGGTTCGTTGCGGCCGCCTACTCCTGGGTACAGGGCCCGCTAGTGCTGCCGACTGAGCGGGTCGATATTTTGGTGCCACCTGGGGCAACCCCGTCCAGCATTGCCACGATAATCAATCAAGCCGGCATCCCTTTAAACAGCACAGGCTTTGTGGCGCTGGCGCGTATCGGGGAACTCGACACCAAAATAAAGGCGGGCGGCTACCAAATCACTCAAGGCGACAGCCCTTGGGCCGTTCTTCGCAGAATGGCCTTGGGCGACGTCACCGCTCGCCAAATCACCTTCGTCGAAGGCTGGACGCTGCGTCAGTTTCGTGCCGCTTTGGCACAGCACCCGGATATTAAGCAAACACTCGCGCAGCTAAGTGATGCCGATTTGTTAAAACGGTTAAAAAACCTTGGGGCGACTAGTTCTCCCGAGGGCTTGTTTTTTCCGGATACCTATGTGTTTTCGATCGGCACCTCTGACTTCGAACTGCTCGAACGCGCGGCCCGCACTCAGAAGCAAATCCTTGAGCAGGCCTGGGCCAACCGCGCGCCGAACTCCATGCTTAAAAATCCCTATGAAGCCTTGATACTGGCCTCGATTATTGAGAAAGAGACCGGTTATGCGCCCGATCGCAAACGGGTTGCCGGTGTGTTTAGTAACCGACTACGTGCCAATATGCTGTTGCAAACCGACCCCACCGTGATCTATGGTTTGGGCGAAACCTATACTGGCAAGCTACGCAAGCAAGACTTGTTGGCTGACTCGCCTTACAACACGTATACGCGTTCGGGTCTGCCCCCTAGTCCAATTGCCAGCAGCGGACGGGCAGCGCTGAGCGCAGCACTCAATCCCGAAAAACATTCTTATCTGTACTTTGTGGCAAAGGGCGACGGCAGCAGCGCCTTTGCTGCAACGCTGCCCGAGCACAACAAAAATGTGTCGACCTATCTTTTGAATCGAAAGCCATGATCTTGAGCCCAACGCAATGACGACACCTCAACGCGGGCTTTTCTTGACTCTGGAAGGGGTCGATGGGGCAGGCAAAAGCACGCACGTTCAGTGGCTAGTTGACCAGTTAACAGCGCTTGGTGTGCCCGTGGTGTGCACCCGCGAACCCGGTGGGACGCCGCTAGGCGAACAATTACGCGCTTTGTTACTGCACCAACCTATGAGTCTCGAATGCGAAACCTTGTTGCTGTTTGCCGCAAGAGCTGAGCATCTGCAAACGGTGATTGAACCTGCGCTTTGCGCGGGCGTGTGGGTAGTTTGCGACCGCTTCACGGATGCGACCTTCGCTTATCAAGGTGGCGGACGCGAGCTTGGAGTTGAGCGCATTGCCGTGCTTGAGCAGTGGGTGCACCCGACGCAACAGCCCGATTGCACGTGGCTGTTTGATGTACCACTTGCGGTCGCCCGCGAGCGTCTTGACCGCACACGCGAGCAAGATCGCTTCGAGCAAGAGGCCGATGCGTTTTTTGAGCGCACCCGCGCTGTCTATCTCGCACGCGCCAAGCAACAGCCTGAGCGGATCGTGCGAGTCGACGCTACCCAAAGCATTGCTGCGATTCGCGCTCAGCTTGGCGCTGAACTTGCTGCGCTTGTGCAGCCTTGGCAGATGCGATGAGTGTGCCGCAATTTTTTCCGTGGCAAGTCGAGGTCGCGCAACAGTGGCTCGGGCAGCGCGAACGTTTTGCTCACGCCTGGCTGGTGCACGGCCTTGCTGGGATCGGTAAGCGCGAGTTTGTCGTTGCCGCTGCTGCAGCGCTGCTGTGCGAGGCGCCTGTACAAGGTTTGGCGTGCGGTCAGTGTCTGGCTTGCGGGTGGCTCGAAAAAGGCAATCATCCTGATCTCAAACGGATTCGCCCCGAGGCGCTCGCACTTGAAGAGGGGGCTGAGCAAGAGGACGACGAGGCGCACGAGGGTGACGCCGTACCGGCTCCTGCCGAGGGCACGGGCTCAAGCAAACGCGCACCCTCAAAAGACATCCGCGTCGAACAAATTCGTAATCTGACACCTTGGTTTAATCGCTCGACGTATCGCGATGGGTACCGTGTGGTGTTGCTTTATCCCGCCGAAAGATTGACCCCTATCTCGGGTAACACTCTGCTAAAGGTTCTTGAAGAGCCGCCGCCCTCGACGATCTTCTTGTTGGTGGCAGACGCGCCCGACAGGCTCTTGCCAACGCTACTTTCGCGTTGTCGGCGCTTGCCGCTTGCCACTCCCTCACCGGCCAGCGCCCAGGCTTGGCTGGCAAGCCAACATGTCAGCAACGGTGCCGACTGGCTTGCCTCGGCTGGCGGAGCACCTGTTTGGGCAAAAAAAATGGCTGAGGGCCAGTCTCACCCTTGCCCTGAGTGGCTGTCTAGCTTCGTACAAATGCTGGCAAAGGGGCAGGTCACTAACAGCGGTCAGTTGGCCGACACACTGGCAAAAGAGTTGCCTAACGTGTGGCTGGATCTGTTTCAGCGTCTTTTAATTGATTTGACGCTGAGCGTGCATGGTCAGACGCCAAGATATTTCCCGGTCTTGAAACCGACCTTGGCGGCGCTCAGCGCGCGCCTTGCGCCCGAGCGAGTCAGCGATCTGGCCGAGTGGTTAAATCAACAGCGGTGGGTGGCTGGACACGCATTAAACGGTAAGTTATTTGCGCATGCGGTGTTATTACGCATAACCTCTGTTTGCCAGACCACGGCTGCAGCCCCAGTCAATTCTTCCGCACGACGTTAAGGTTTTTATGTTTGTCGATTCACATTGTCACGTTGATTTTCCGAAGTTAATTCAGCAGATGCCTGAGATTTTGCAGCGCATGCAAACCAATCAGGTTTCGCACGCGCTCTGCGTCAGCGTCAATCTGCCTGACTGGCCAGCGCTGATTGCGTTGGTCGAGCAATACGATGCCTTGTGGGCGTCCGTCGGTGTGCATCCGGATTACGAAGATACAGTCGAGCCGACGGTGCAAGAGTTGGTTTCGCGTAGCGCACACCCACGGGTTGTAGCGATTGGTGAGACCGGTTTAGATTATTTTCGCCTGTCGGGCGATCTTGCTTGGCAACGCGAACGATTTAGATGCCATATGCGTGCTGCGCGTGAGTGCCAATTACCACTCATTATTCACACGAGGTCGGCAGCCGAAGATACCTTGCGCCTGATGCGCGAAGAGGGCGCAGAACAAGTCGGGGGGGTGTTGCATTGTTTTACCGAGTCTTGGGAAGTTGCCCAAGCCGCCATGGACATGAATTTTTATATCTCGTTTTCTGGGATCGTGACGTTTAAGACAGCTCTGGCGTTACAAGAGGTCGCCAGACGCGTGCCACTTGACCGGCTGTTGATCGAAACCGACTCCCCTTATTTGGCGCCAGTGCCGTTTCGCGGAAAATTAAACGATCCGTCTAAAGTTATTCA
Organism: Bordetella parapertussis; assembly: GCA_945887835.1. Classification (GTDB taxonomy): domain Bacteria; phylum Pseudomonadota; class Gammaproteobacteria; order Burkholderiales; family Burkholderiaceae_B; genus Zwartia; species Zwartia parapertussis_B. The sequence continues at coordinate 50,148 of CAMCZQ010000003.1, forward strand.
TGTCGCTGAAAAAATTGCAGAAATTAGAAAGTGTACGTTAAAAACGATTGAAGAGGCCTCGACAAGAAATTTCTTCAATTTATTCAACAAGATACATAATTAAATTCAAGTATTTTATATTTTAAGCTGTTTTTATTAAAAATTAATTTATGCCGTTTAAAATCAATATATTATCTAATTTATTTAAATCCAATTATATAAAGTGATTTATTTAAAGTAAATAATTTAATATTTTACATTTTCTTATAAATTTACCAAAATATAATTAAAAATATATCCAGTTCATAAAAATTACTTCAACTTAGACTCATCAACGATATCACGCTCATGCATAATCGCAACTTGTCCTTACACTTTGGCAGCCTCACCTTTGCACTCTTCGTATTTTTTGTCGCTCTACAGCCACTTCAGCCGGCTCATGCAGCGAACGCAAAAGACTATTGGATTTATGTCACAAACGACAAGGCCGCTGAGGTCAAAGAGTTGCTTGCGAAGGGGTTTGATCCAAACAGCAAAAGCCCCAATCAACAAACAGGTTTACTGCAAGCGGCGCGAGATGGTGCCTGGCAAGTCTTTGATCTGTTGCTGTCTAGCCCCAAAATAAATGTCAACCTAGCCAATCAGTACGATGAAACGCCGTTGATGTATGCGGCGCTGCTCGGTGACTTACCGCGCGTTCAAAAAATGGTCGCCCTTGGTGCAAGCGTCAACAAAGAAGGCTGGACACCGCTGCATTACGCGGCGGTTAAGGCGCGTGCCGAAGTCGCCAAATTTTTGCTGGGTAAGGGCGCATTACCGAATGAGCTGTCGCCCGAAGGCGATACGGCACTGATCTTGGCCGTGCGCGCTGACAGCGTAGAAACCGTGCAAGTGCTGATTAATGCAGGCGCCGACCCTAGTCTGTCTAACCTTAAAGCGCAAGACGCGATTGATGTCGCACGTGCGCGCGGTAAAGAGGATTTGGCCAAAGCTCTTGAAAAAATCGTTGCAAATCGCAAGGCCAAACAAAAATAACAAGCGCTGCAGGGCGTCTGCGCGCTAAGTTTTTGGCAATAATTCGGGGCGCAAAATCCCTTTTAACTCGCGAAACGGGATATAAATCGTGGGTTTGCCAAAAGAGTACGGTGCCAAAAGGTAGGGGTCATAGGTCACGGCCAAGCCGTTCTCAAGCAGTGCGACGTTGTCACTGGGCTCAAACGGCCATAACTTGTTGTAACCCTCGGGATCTTTCTTTGCCAGTTCGTTCTTTTTTAGCCAAAGCGCGTGCTGTTTTTTAAGCGCACCTTCAAAAGCTTGCGCTTGGCCTGGTACTAACATCGTTTCCAGCGTTAATAATTTATCAGTTTTAGGCAACCAGTTCAGATATTGCGTGGTTGACATCCCATGTGCACCACCCGTAAAAATATAGCTGTCAAGCTGAATGACGATCACCTCTTCAGACTGAAATTTAATGCTTGCAGCTAATGCAATTTCATGGCGCGGTTGGGCCGTTTTAAAAAAATACATTTCAAGCTCGGCCAACGTGCGCACACTTTGGGTGCGATTCGTTTCGAGCAGTGCCAAAGAAAGCAGGGTCTGCTCAAGAAACGAATTAAAACGGTCATACCCCGTGAACGTCAACTGTTTAAAATTCAGGCCTGGGCACTCTGAACCTTTGCAATCTGGTTTAACCCGTTTAAGCGTCAGTACCCGCGAGGCGATTTTTTTGTTGCTATTTGCCGTGACGCCTGGATCGTTAGCCTTGGCCAAAGCCGCTGCCTGAACCTCGGGTGCCTGAGGCTCGATCATGACGGCCGTGGCCAGCCGAGCGGGACGCACCGGACTTGCGGTTGCCACCGGTTCAGTGCTTTTGTCTGACGCTGGGCGGGCGGTTGTTGGGCTGGTGTCAGACGAATATTGCGAGATCACATTGACTGTTGCGCCAGACCCAGTCACAACGTTCGACCCCGCATTTAGAGCTTGCGTCTCGGTCGGTTGCGTCGCGTTCGTTTGCCCTGACGCGCCACGCGTTGGCGCTGCGGTCTGCGTGGCAACCGGACTTGCGTTTGCCAGCGTAATATCTTTGGGTACGCTTGGTTCGTTTGCGCAACCTGCTAGCAAAAAAAACGCGAAGATACAGAATGTTGCACGCAGATCAAACATCAGTCAGCCCTTTTGTGGTTGGGTCGGCAGCGCTCGCCTATGGCTTACTGTGCCAGAGCGTCTTCAAGTTCGGTGCGCAGTGACTCGGGGGTGTCGGTGGGCGCATACCGCTTGAGAACGTTGCCAGCTCGACTCACTAAAAACTTAGTGAAGTTCCACTTGACGCCTTCGGTGCCAAGCAAGCCGGGCTTGCTTGTTTTTAACCACTGATAAAACGGATCGGCTCCGGCGCCATTCACTTCGATTTTAGCGAACAGCGGAAAAGTGACTTTGTATTGCGTTTCGCAAAAATTTAAAATGGTGGCCTCGTTCCCGGGCTCTTGATGCCCAAACTGATCGCACGGAAACCCCATCACAACTAAACCGCGACTCGCAAACTCTTGGTGCAAAGCTTGCAAACCCGTGTATTGGCCTGTAAACCCACATTTAGACGCCACGTTTACGACCAACAAGACTTTGCCTTGATAGACGCTCAAAGGCTGCAACTCGCCGCGGATGGTTTTGACAGAAAAATTAACGAGACTCATGGGTTTAACTCTTAATAATGACAAAAAAAGGAGAATGCAACGGGTAGAACCCTCGCATCTTAGCGCAGTCCCTTGAACGCCTCGATGGCGCGTACGCGACTGGTTTTTAGATCGACGAGTTGCTCAGGGTACTGGGCCGCCCGACGCGCAACTGGGCTTGGATCGTGGATCTCTTTCGCGCTGAGGCTGGCTAACTCGGGTAGCCAGTGTTTAATAAAAAGCCCTTGGGGATCAAACTTTTCTGATTGACTCAGGGGATTAAAGACCCTGAAATAAGGGGCAGAATCTGCGCCGGTTGAGGCGCTCCATTGCCACCCGCCATTGTTAGCGGCAAGCTCGCCATCAATCAGGTGTTGCATGAAAAATGTCTCACCTAAACGCCAGTCGAGTAGCAGATTTTTTGTGAGATACATCGCCACAACCATACGTAAGCGATTGTGCATCCAGCCCGTTGCCAGCAGCTGGCGCATGGCAGCATCAATGATCGGCACGCCTGTGCGACCTTCAGACCAGGCCTTAAAATCAGCAGGTGCGTCGCGCCACACGACGGCGTTCGTTTCGGGACGCATGGGTTGGTGCATCGACAAAGCTGGGTAGCCGTGCATCAAATGTTGATAAAACTCGCGCCACAGCAATTCGTTAATCCAAACCACAATGCCGCGCTTACCCGAATCAGATTCGCCTTGGTTCATATGCAAGGCGACATGCAGGCACTGGCCCGCCGAAAGCAAGCCCGCAGCAAGATAGGCAGATAAAACACTAGTCCCCGGTATTGCCGGGAAATCTCGATCGGGCTGATACTGCGCCATGCGTTGCTGGGCAAAATCGTCAAGCCGGGCGTGTGCAGCATCCGTCGTTGCGGGCCAAGCCTGTTGTAAACCCACTGGCGTCACGCTCATTAGAGTATTGAGCTCTGCGGGGAACTCGTCTGAAGGGGGCAGACCTTTTTCCAGCTGTTTTTTAGGTGCGGGGGTCAGCCGATAGGGGGCAGTTCGAAGCTTCTCTTTGCAAGCCTTTGAAAAGGGCGTAAACACACGGTAATAAGCATCAGCCCCCGTTTTAACGCTGCCAGGTACGAGCAGCGTACCGCCCTGATGCCCTTTGAGCGCAATCCCAAAGTCTGAAAGCAGTCTAAAAGCCGCGCGGTCGCGCCTGCGCTCGTATACACCCTGCTCGCGATTGCAATGAACTTGATCGATTTGGTATTTTTGGCAAAACGCGAGAAGCGCCTGCGGGACGTCATCCCAACGATTGATCACCAACAGTTTTAGAGGAATGTTGAGTGCCTCGAGTTCGGTGCGCAAACTTTTGACTGCGCGTAACCAAAAATCTATCTTAATTGCAGCGTCGTGATGTAACCGCCACTGATCGGGCGAGGCGATAAATAAAGCAATAACGGGCCCGTGCGCTGCGGCTGCCGCCAACGCGGGCTGATCTTGCACGCGCAAGTCAGTGCGAAACCAACAAACAGTAGTCATATGCGTCTTACCGTTTGGCTTGCCAGGCTTGCAGGGCTGCGAGCGTATTCGTGACGTGTTGATCAGGACGCATTGCACTATGAACAAACAATATTTTTGAATCAGGCGTGACAACATACGAGATACGACTTGCCATGTCAGGCAGGAGCATCATGCCCGCATCGTATGCTTTGATGATGCTGCGATCCACATCAGCCGCCACGGCAAATTTTCCGCCACAAGGGCCTTCAGAGAATTTTTTCAAGACCTCAATGTCATCGCCTGACACCCCGATGACCGACGCACTTAGGGCCGCAAACTTGTCAGTCGCCTCGGCAAATAATTGCGCTTCAAGGGTGCAGCCCGAGGTAAAGGCTTTGGGATAAAAATAAACTACAACGGGCCCTTTTTTTAACGCCTCTCCTAACACAAAATTGAAGGTCTTTCCAGCAAGTGCCGCCTGTGCCGTAAAGGCAGGCGCACGCACACCCTGCTTGAGCTCTGCCCACGCTGTTGTAGTACCAAGCGCGAACAGCAACAGTGCGAACCCAAGTTGCAGTTTGTTTTTGAGCATTTTGAAAAATCCTTTAAGGGCAAGACGAAAAAGCGTACAGTAGTAAGAGTACCAAGTTATCTGTTTAATGAGTGGGCAAAATGTCTTATCCGTACAGTCTTAAAACCATAGGGCGGCCAGGGTTGGCTGTTGTTTTGTTTGTGTTCAGTGGGTTTGCCGCGCAGGCACAAACGGTGTTGCCCTTGCCACCGCCCCCCGTCATTATCTGGCCTGAAGCCGAGCCCGAGCGCTGGACGCAAGAAGACGTCACACTTGAACAACGTTTCGACACCGCTCGAAAAGAAACCCTCGCAGCCCACCAAGAAGCCCTTAACGACTGCCAAACGCTACTCGCGACTGAACGCCCCGACTGCAGTCGCCAGGCTAAAGAACAACTGGAGCTTGAACTGGCGCAATTAAAGGCAAGAGCCAGGTTTGGCTTTGAACCCCGCGACTAGTTGAGCCGGCCGTGGCGGCCGCCTAAACTAAAGCGACCCGCACCCAACAGTGCGACCGTCAGCGCACCCAGTAAAAATAGGCCCTCTAGTTCAAGCGCCCAACCGCCCGTGCTACCGATTTTTAAAATCTTGGCTGCGTGCGTCAAGTAAATTGCCAAAGCCATGTTAACTACGATCACGAGCGCGCCGACACGCGTCAGTACGCCAATAATCAGAAGGCCAGGTGCGATGATTTCGCCAATAAACACGCCAAAGACCATCCAAGCTGGCCAGCCTTGAGCAACGACTAGCGCGGTGATCGAGTCGATGCCGCTGGCCAGCTTAAACAAACCATGCATCGAGAGCAACAAGCCGATTGTGAGGCGCAAAAGCAATTTGCCAAGATCTTCAGAGTGGTTCATGGGGCATTCTCGTAAGGGGTTTAAGCAGCAAAAGCGTTTTACCATCGAAATTAGACAATCGCCGCAAATTTTAATCGAAGAATCGACCTCGTCTGTCCATTTTTAGCACAATTGATGGCCAGGCTGTGCTTGATTCAAAAAATCTGACGGTCAGCCAACGGACTGAGCCAATATGAGCGGTTGCTGCGCGAAATGCGTTCAAGGCGAGGGCTCAAACATCTGAGGCGCACCAATCAGCTAAGATGAAGGATAAAGACAATTAATCCAAGGAGAGTCGGGTGAGTACGGAACAAAACACAGCGGAACAAGTTGACGATGCACGTATGATTATCGACTTGGTCGCAAAATTTGTTGACCAGGAATTGATGCCCCTAGAGGCTGCCGTGTTGGCGCGAGAAATCAAAGGCGAGGCGCTGAAGTTGTTGCCCGCTGAAGAAGCGCCCTTGCTAGAAAAATGTAAAGCCTTAGGTTTATGGGCGCTCGATGGCCCCGAAGAGCTCGGCGGCGCGAACCTGACGGCAACCACTTGGATGGCTCTGAACGAAGAACTCGGTCGCACCGTGACGCCTTTTGTGTTTCCGCCAGACTCACCCAACATGCATATGCTGCTAGCTGTCGGCACGCCCGAGCAAAAAAAGAAGTACCTCGAGCCCTACGCGGCGGGTACGGCTAAATCGGCGATTGCGATTTCTGAGCCCAATGCCGGCGGTGATCCATCAGGCATGATTACACGTGCCGAAAAAGACGGAGATCAATGGGTAATCAATGGCCGCAAGATCTGGGTCAGCAAGGTACCGTCTGCTGATTTTGTGATCGTGATGGCACGGGTCGGCGCAGGTAAACGCCACGAAGGTATTACCGCCTTCATCGTTGAAAAAAACACACCCGGTTTCGAGATTTTGCGCGAGATCCCGATGCTTGGCGGTCATCGCACGTACGAGCTTGTGTTTGAAGACTGCAGGATCCCGGCTGAAAACGTCTTGGGCGAGATTGGGGCTGGCTTTGCGCCCATGCAGCTGCGTCTGGTCGTTCGTCGGTTGCAGATTGGTACGTGGTGTATTGGTATGTGCCGCCGTGCCTTAGACATGATGGTGAGTCATGCCAAGCAACGCACAACCTTTGGCGCGCTGCTGGCAGACCGTCAGGCGATCCAGTGGTGGATTGCCGATGCCGCGATGAAGATGCATGCCTGTCGTTTGATGGTGCAAGATGCTGCGCGTAAGCAAGATCAAGGCATTGATGTGCGCACTGAGGCCTCGATGATTAAGGTGTATGCCACCGAGATGGCTGCCGAGATTCTTGACCATGCGATGCAAACCTTTGGTGCCATGGGCGTAACCAAAGAGCTACCCCTGCAGTTGATGGCTCAACGTGTACGGGTCATGCGCGTATACGAAGGCCCAGCCGAAGTCCATCGTATGTCGATTGCTAAAAAAATATTAAAAGATATGCGCTAATAAGCGTTTTGGTCCGAAGATAAGCGCTAGACTTTAGATCAAAATACACCCCCCTGCGCGCTCTTTAAAAATAGTGGGGGCGTGCACCCGGAGACACACTGACCATGGTTAAGGCAACACCCGCGACCCCACGCACCAACACGCCACTCGCCGGCATTACGGTGATTGATTTGACACAAATCTATCAAGGTCCGTATGCAACGTTTTTGATGGCAAAAGCAGGGGCTGAGGTCATCAAAATTGAGCCCCTCAGTGGCGAGCCGTCGCGCATACGCGCGAAGGTCAGTGGCGGTGCCTCGTTGCCCATGGCGATGTTAAACACCAACAAGCGCGGGATCACGCTGAATTTAAAAACGGCTAAAGGTCGCGACCTATTCAAAGAGATGGTCAAGCGTGCGGATATCGTTGTTGAAAACTTTGCGCCAGGCGTGATGGATCGCCTGGGGGTGGGGTGGTCGGTCTTACACGAACTCAATTCGCGTTTGATTTATGGCTCGGGCACGGGCTATGGCTTGTCTGGCCCCGATCGCGATAATCTGGCGATGGATGTGACGATACAAGCCGCCTCAGGCATCATGAGCGTGACCGGCACGCCAGACGGTCCGCCGTTGCGTGCAGGCGCCTCGATTGTTGATTTTTTAAGTGGCGTGCACTTATATGCCGGCATCATGACCGCGCTGTATGAACGTTCGCAAACAGGCGCAGGGCGTTTAGTCGAAGTGTCGATGCAAGAGACCGCCTATCCGACGCTTGCTTCTAATATGGGGATTACGCTCAAATCCGTGGGTGTCGTGCCGCCACGCGTTGGCAATCGGCATGGCGGTTTGGCGCTTGCGCCCTACAACGTGTATCCGGCTAAAGATGGTTATATCGCGATCGTGTGCGTGACCGAGCCGCATTGGCGACATTTACTTGCGGCAATGGGGCGCGAAGATCTCGGCACAGATCCGCGGTTTGAAAGCAACAAATTACGGGTTGAAAATATTTCTGCCACCGACGATGAAATTACGCGTTGGACAGAAAGCCTGCCGCGCGCAGAACTCTTTGCGCTTAGCAAAAAACACGGGTTTCCGGCGGCACCTGTACGCGATTTGCTTGAAGTGATGAATGACAAACACATGCACGAGCGTGGCATGCTTGAATGGTTTGACGACAAGGATTTAGGTCGTGTGGTGTTGCCACACACCCCCTTGGTGATACACGGCGCTGATCGTGTGAAAACCATCGCGAGCCCCGATCTTGGTCAGCACAACAAAGAGATTTATTCAGACTGGCTCGGGCTCTCGGAGGCTGAGCTCGACGCTTTGTATAAAGAGGGCGTGATATGAAGTTTTTCCTAGGCAGCGTATGGCTAGGCTTATGCTTGGGCATGGGTGTGATGCCCAGCCTCAGTCACGCGCAAAAAAGTGATTATCCGGCTCGTTCAGTGAAGGTAATTGTCCCGTTTTCAGCCGGCAGCGGTGCTGACCATGCCTCGCGCTTTTTTGGCGATTTGTTGGCAAAGCAGCTGGGGCAAAGTTTTTTGGTTGAAAATAGAACCGGCGCTGCGGGTATGTTGGCGATGAACACAGTGAAGGCTGCGCCAGCAGACGGATATACGATTTTGATGGGTAGTAACTCACTGATGGCGGTGAACCCAATCATGCTCAAAGAGCTCACGTATGATGCAGTCAAAGACTTCAAACCGATTGGCGGCTTAACGCGTGGCGTCAATGCGATTGTGGTCGCAAAAGATTCAAAATATAAATCGTTGGCCGAACTTCTTGCCATCGCAAAGACCTCACCCGTACCACTGAATGGCGGTACGTATGCGCTAGGGTATGAGTTGTCGCTTGCCTGGTTGGCCAATGTGGCAGGCGTGAAATTTGAAAACATTTTGTACAAGGGAGCAGGCGAGATCATGGTGAGCTTGCTTGGCAATCAGTTAGATTTTGGTATCGTCAGTTTTAACGGTGCTGTGCCGCTGTTAAAGGCAGGCAAGTTCAGAGCCCTGGCGTTGTCGTCAGATCAGCGCCACCCAGATTTTCCAGAGGTTCCTACGGTCGCTGAAAGTGGTTTTCCAGAGTTTACAAATTACACCTGGACATCGTTTTACGTTCGAAGCGATACGCCTGAGAGCATTACTAATAAATTAGAAGAGGTGCTGCAGACCGTTTTGGCAACACCCGTGGCCAAAGAGTACGCCGATCAAATGCTCGTTGAGTTAATGCCATTTAAGGCTGAACAAATGCGACGCTACCAACTTGAAGAAATCGCGCGTTTTGCCAAGATTGCCAAAGAGGCGGGGTTAAAACCAAAGTGAGGAGGGCACCTACGAGGCATTGCGCCTCAGCACAAGAATCGGTATTGTTTAACAATTAGAAAATTTGACCACAATGCGTAAAAACAATAATCAGGAGGCTTTATGACAATGACTCTACGTGCTTTGATTGTAGTTACTCTCTCGTTTATTACGGGCTTAGTGGGCTTAAGCGCGCACGCCCAAACGAACTATCCTACCAAGCCAGTCACGATCATCGTGCCCTATGGCCCAGGCAGTGGCAACGATATGATTTCCCGTGAAATCGGGCAAAGACTGAATGAGCAATTAGGCGTGACCTTTGTGATCGAGAACAAGGTGGGTGCTACCGGCAACATTGCGATGGACTACACAGCCCAAGCGAAGCCTGACGGCTACACAATGATCCTGACCAGCACGAGCAGCATTATTTATCAGGTCTCGAACACGATTCGAACCAACATGTCTAAAGATTTCACACCGATCGCCTTTGTGGCAGGCTTGCCTTACGTGCTGTCCGTGCCGCCTAGCGTGCCAGCAAAAACTCTGAAAGAGTTGGCGGCGTTAGCCAAAGCTAAACCAGGTGAGATGAATTACAACGGGCCAGCCGGCAGTATGTCGGCCTTTTTAGGCTCGCTCTTTAAATCTGGTGCAGGTGTCGATATGGTCATGGTGCCTTACAAAGCCACCTCGGATGCTCAAGTCGATGTCTTGGCCGGCCGTATTCAGCTTTGGATTACCACCTCGGCCTCTGCTTTACCCCTGGTCAAGGGGGGCAAAGTCACAGCGCTGGCCGTGACTGGTGAAAAACGCCTGAATGCCTTGCCCGACGTGCCCACCGCAATCGAGGCGGGTTTTCCAACGATGACACCTGATATTTCGTTCTTTTTATTAGGTCCCGCTGGAATCCCCGCAGACATCGTCGCAAAGCTCAATGCAAACGTCAATACGGCTTTAAAGACGCAACTGATGCAAGACCGCTTGGCCAGTTTTGCGACAGCAACCAAGATGGGTAGCCCAGACGATGTCAAGAACCATATCGCCACCGAAACAGAGCGCTGGCGAGCTGCCGTAAAAAATGAAGTACTTTCAAAATAGGATTTCAAGATGACTGATGCAGTGACCTATGAGCAGAACGGCGGGGTTGTGACGCTAACACTGAACGAACCCGATACGCGCAACGCCTTGTCGGACGCAATCATCGATGCAATCGTTGCGCATGTGGCAAGAATCAATGCCGATTTATCGGTCGGTTGCGTGATTTTGACTGGTGCAGGCGAGGGATTTTCGTCAGGTGGCAACGTTAAGAAGATGAAAGACCGCGCAACCGAAGACAAGCCCAAGACACCAACTGAAGTTCGCCGCTACTACCACGAGGGCATTCAGCGCATTCCGTTGGCTTTGTATAGCCTCGAAGCGCCCTCAATTGCAGCCGTCAACGGTGCAGCGATTGGTGCTGGGCTCGACTTGGCTACGATGTGTGATATCCGCCTTGCGGCACGCAGCGCCAAGTTTGGCGAGAGTTTTTTGCGCGTGGGATTGTTATCAGGTGACGGTGGGGCTTGGTTTTTGCCACGCGCCGTGGGGTTGTCTAAAGCCTATGAAATGACCTTTACCGGTGATTTTATTGACGGCGAAGAGGCAGCTAAGATAGGCTTGGTTTCTAAGGTTGTAGATGATGCTGACTTGATGGACGAGGCAAGAAAGCTCGCACAACGGATTGCGTCGCATCCAGTGCAGTCGTCACGCGCCAGCAAACGCTTGATTCGTGATTCGCAGCACGTGCCATTGCATACGTCGTTGGACATGGCAGCGGCCAATCAAGCGCTGGTGCAAACGACGCAAGATTACAAAGAGGCGATCTTAGCGTTCTCGGAAAAGCGTAAGCCAAAGTTCACTGGCAACTAGACGAAAGGAGCAGAGGGCATTTTAATTGCGAAAGCAAGGGAAAATGCCCTTTTTATCCATCCGTACAATACGCATAATGTATATTATGTAAAGTAATGTTTTGAACGACTTGCGTGCTACACCGCCAACCGGATAATGCGAGGCTTGGTTACGTTTATTACTTTTGTTACTTGAGCTAAGTCATGAAAATATGTGTTTACGGTGCGGGTGCTGTGGGTGGTCATTTGGCGGCGCGGTTGATTACGGCTGGCCACGACGAGGTGTCACTGGTGGCGCGCGGCGCACACCTGCGGGCGATTCAGCAAAACGGCTTGAAGGTGTTTCGGGGTGAAGAAATCTACACCGGCCGCCCAACGGCCGCTACGGACGACCCTGCTTCGCTGCCGGCCCAAGATGTGGTGCTAGTGACCTTAAAGGCACAGGCCTTGCCCGGTGCCGCTGCTGCCATTGAACGCCTGCTAGCCAAAGACGGCGTGGCGGTGTTTGCCGTCAACGGAATCCCCTGGTGGTGGAACAAAGGTACCAATAACGTCCAAGAGCACCTTGAATGTGTGGACCCAGATGGCGAACTTTGGTCGCGCCTGAAGGATCGCTCGCTGGGTTGTGTGATTTACTCGCCCAACGAGGTGCTTGAGCCTGGCGTGATCAAAACCGCGATGGGTGACCGTTGGATGTTCGGTGAGCCCGATAACGCACCCTCTTCTCGTGTTGATCGTTTGGTTCAGGCGTTTCAAGCCGCCAACATCAACGGCGTTGCAGCGACTGATCTTAGATACGATATTTGGCACAAGTTGCTGATCAATTGCGGCTTGAATCCTGTCGCCGCCCTGACCCGCTTACCAACCGTCAAAATGTCGGCAAGCCCAGAAGTGCGTGCTGAACGCTGCAAAGTGATGCTTGAAGTGTTAGAGGTGGCCTTAGCATGCGGTACCGATTTGCGAGGCAAGGTCGACCTTGAAGAACTGGTCGCACCTAAAAAACGCCCCGGTTCAACCACGGCTTCGATGCTGCAAGACGTGCTGGCCGGGCGCTCACTCGAGCATGATGCCATCTTGGGGCAAGTTGTTGAGTTTGCACGCCAGCACAACATCAGCGTGCCACGTTGCGAACTGATGCTGGTCTTGCTGCGCGGCTTAAATCAACAACTGATGGATGAAGCCGCCGCGCGGGTGTAACGTTTGCCGCTTTATTTAAACGCCGAACGTAGTTCACGCACCCCAAGCGCCAACACCCGCGCATCGGCACCGACAGCCACAAACGTGCAGCCAAGCTCAAGATAACGCTTCGCCAAAGCACGATCAGGCGTCAAAATCCCCGCTGCTTTTTTATGCTTCAAAATCACAGCGATTGATTTTTCGATTGTGCTGACGACGTCAGAGTGACCTGGGTTACCCAAGTGGCCCAGTGCTGCCGACAAATCTGAAGGGCCTAAAAATACGCCATCTACGCCATCAACAGCGCAGATCGCTTCAAGATTATCCAACCCTGTTTGCGTTTCAACTTGCACCAGCAAACAGATCTCGTCGTTGGCGCCCTTCACATAATCTTTACGCGAATCCCAACGCGATACACGTGCCGAGCCGTAGCCTACGCCGCGAACACCGTGGGGTGGATAGCGCACCGCTTTGACTAATTCAGCGGCCTGCTCTGCTGTGTCAACCATCGGGATCAGCAAACTTTGCACGCCCAGGTCTAACAACTGCTTAATCAAGTGCGTTTCGCCAATCGGTGGTCGCGCCACCGCCTGCGTGTTGTATGCCGCACAGGCTTGCAATTGCGACATGATGGTCAAGGGATCAGTTGGCGTGTGTTCGCCATCCAGCAACATCCAGTCAAATTCTGCTGTCGCACAAATCTCAGTGGTGAAGGCGTCTGGGATCGAAATCCACAAACCAATGTTCGCTTTGCCAGCTTTTAATGATTGCTTAAAACGATTGGTGTAATCAGGCATTGCTGCGCTCCTAGAATTTGTCTATTTGTTTATTGAATGAATTGTGTGCACATTAAAGCACTTTAATCGCTACTTCCGTCACGGTGTCGCTTCCAGCAATCGTCATGGTGACATCGCATCCGCCCGAGTGACGATCTCGGTATCTGTCGCGATAATGATCTTAATCACATTGGTGGTGGAATCACGTTGTGCGCCTAAAAAGCCGAGCACACCGTTTGCTCGCGCAGGTCTAGACCAGCAGATGCCCAGTCTTCACAAAGATCGTACAACCCTCTTTGCTAAAGGGTTGGTGCGCGCTCAGATGCGGGCTTCTGAGCCACGACCCCGCTGGATAGCGACCGTGCTCGTCCTCAAAGACCCCCTCGACCACAAAGATTTCTTCGCCGCCAAAGTGCCTGTGCGGGTTGAAATAGGTTTGCGGTGCCCAGCGCACTAAGGTCGAACCACTGCCCTGCCTCATTAAAGGCATGACCTTCAAACCTGGCACCATCCCTTGAAACCAAGGCGACGTTTTGGTATCGATGACTTCGCGCTCGACTTGCTCTGCGCCAAGGTGTCGTAGCTTGACAAAGAGCGTACAGCCAGACTCACTAAACGGTGCATGAGAAGACCCCGGCGGGCTCATAAGATAAGTGCCTGCAGGATAATCACCGGTCTCGTCGCTAAAGATCCCATCCAATACAAAAATCTCTTCACCGAAATCATGGGTATGAACGTTGAACTTCGAGCCAGGTTGGTAGCGAACGATTGAGGTTGCTTTTGCCACCTCACCGCCTTGACGCTCAAGCATTTTCCTGTCGACCCCTACTTCGGGGCTTGGAATCCACGGGAGGTCGTGATGGTTTAGAGTGACTCTTTGGCTGTAATCCGCATTGATATTCATTTTTTTTCAGCAGTCCTTACGCAAGTCCGCTTAGAGTCTAATGTGAATATTTCAGAAAATTCTCTCGGTGTCTTCTGTAGAACAAAAGACCCTCTTTGAGGCTCGCCACCGTGGCACCTTGTTCCAGCATCTTATCCCAAAGATTCCAGTCCTCTTGGGGATGAACGCCATCTACATCTTTCTTTTTATACCCAATCTTTTGACCGAAGGCGGTGCGGTACATCATCGACCCGTGATGCTGTTCTTGGCGATCCCAGTACAAGTCTCCCTGATAAGGTAATGTTTGGCCAGGCACGCGCGTTAAGATTTCGTCTTTCAGCTCACCCGTCACAACAATGTCATAGGTGACAATATCGG
>CAMCZQ010000004.1 GCA_945887835.1 Bordetella parapertussis
GGAAGCGTACGCACTAGCACTTGTTTAGCGGGCGGCAACGAGGCGCGCTCTTTTTCTGTGAAATCGTTAAAACCGAGCTTTGCCCGAGAGTGAAAAATCGAATGTTCAACGATCAGCTTATCGATTTTCGTTTTCGTCGCAGCCGGTAACGCGTCATAGGCAGCGCGCATATCAGCAAACTCGGTGCGCCCCCCCCACTGGGGCGATCGAGCGGCCATACAACAGCGAGGTCAACGCCGGAAGCTCTCTAAAAATACTGTCGGTGTGCCACAGGCGATTAGCCAGACCGGACATCCGCTTTCGGCTGTTGACCGCCAAAATCTCGTTTTCATCGCCCAAGTTTGAGACATCAGCGATTCGGGTATCAATGCGATATTTTTTGACTTCGTCCGCATAGGTATTGATATTTTGTTCCATCGGACCAAACACTTCAGCAAAAGCAATGTGCTGCGCCGACGTCAGTTCTTGTCCCGGAAACACCAGCACGCTGTACTTAAAGAAAGCCGCTTTAATCGCCACGCGATCTTCTTCAGAAAGCGGGCAACTTAAATCGACATCACCGATTTCAGCCATGAAATCTGCTTTGACAGGATACAAAGTAATCGCCATGCATGACTCCGAAGATGAATGCCGAGGCAGAACGCTGAATATTACCAAGAAGTAGATTTTGCAGCGCAACAAAGCAGTCAAGAAGGACTCCCTTGTTTTAGCTTTACACTTGGTTGATATCTTTGATAGCGCATGCTACCGGCAGTCTTAACCTATCGCGCCTCGTGAAACTTCTTTTACTTGCCCTCGCGGCAATGTTTTTTCAGCAGACCTTTATCGCCCTTGGGCGGGCTTTGCCCGCGGTGCTGGCTCCGGCCATGATTGCGGATCTGCAATTGGATTCTGCCTGGATCGGTGTCTATTTCTCGATCGCTGCCGTCGCCTCTCTTGCGACTCAACTTGGCTGCGGCAGCTTCATCATTCGCTATGGTGCCCTGCGCATGAGTCAAGTTGCTTTGGTCATGCTGGCCCTGGGGATGGCGCTAGCAACGCTTGGTACGCCGGCAATGCTTGTTCTTTCAGCGTTAATCGGTGGCGGTGGTGCGGCGGTATCGACTCCCTCAAGCTCGCATTTGCTGGGACGAGTATCCCCACCTCGCTATATGCCTTTGGTCTTTTCGCTTAAGCAAACTGCAGTTCCGGCGGGACTTTTGCTGGCGGGACTGCTTGGGCCGCAACTCACCGAGGCGTTTAACTGGCACTACACCATGCTGTTCGCAGCGCTTGCCTGCATCGTTTTTACGCTGATGCTTCAACCCTTACGTAAGCTATTCGATGACGACCGCATCGCGACGCGCTCGTTTCACGTCTCTGACTTCGCAAACACACTGAAATCTGTGGTTGGCACGAAGGGTCTGCGCAATCTGTCCTTTACTTCCTTTGCGTTTAACGCTGCGCAAACAATTTTTACAGTCTACTTTGTTGTTTACCTCACGACTCTGGGCTACACGCTTGTAGCGGCGGGTTTTGTTTTTTCTATCGCCGTCGCCATCGCAGTGCCTGGACGTATCGTCTGGGGACTCTTGGGAAGCGGCTACATTCAGCCGCGGCTCGTCATGGCCGCCTTGGCGTTTGGCATGGCGGCAAGCATGGGACTACTCAGTTTGTGTGGCCCCGGTTGGCCCACAGTGGTCATCGGCACCATTGCAGCGATCATCAGCGCCACCGCACTTTCTTGGCATGGCGTCTTTCTGTCTGAGGCTGCAAATGCTGCGCCAGAAGGCATGCGCGGTGCCGTCACGGGTGGTGTCTTGGCCTTTGGTCAAATGGGTGCACTGGTTGCACCAATCATCTTCTCAATACTTCTTGGCTTGAGCAACAGCTATAGCTTGGGCTTTATTGTTTGTTCGATCCCGGCGCTACTCGTTGGCATTGCCTTAGTGCGCCAACGCACGGCTTAAAAAATCAATAAAGATCTTGCTAACTTTTTCAGGCTGTTCTTGTTGCACCCAATGGCCCGCGCCCTCAACCAAGACCGTACCTTTATATTGCGTCGTGAGTGTTTGCTCTATGTACTCGAGGCCTCCGGGGGTTTGATAGACGCCCCAGTCGCTCTTGCCTCCAATAAACAATGACGGAACATCAATCGTGCGACCTGCAAAAATTTTAAGCTCTTGATCAAGCGCGCCAATTCGGTAGCCTTGTAGCCCGCCTTGAAACCCGGTGCGGCCGTACTCTTCGCTATAAACTTTTAGTTCAGGCTCGGTTAACCATTTGCATGCCGCAATCTCTTGCTCAGTGGGCATCTCGGGGGCAACTGACTCAGCCATCCCTTTGTCTAAATCCATCACATAATAGCGAGGCAGTTTTTCCCATTCGCTGGCAATTAAGGCCGATAGCGGAAAAGGTTTATTCGTGACCCAGTCGGCGCTTTTCATGTGGTAATAGGCACGCAAAAACGCATGTAACCCTTGCTTGGCGTGCCATATGTTTTCATTGGCCTCGGGCAAGGTGTAGTAGCGCATGTAGTATTTGCGTGGCGGCTTGAGCAAGGCTAAATCTTCGTGAATCCGGACAACGGGCTTAGCTGGCACCGCCACGTTTACCGTATTAAACGGCAGCGCCTCAGGCGCGCCCCTAAAGGGCGAACTCATCAGGATCACTGACTTAAACACGTCGGGGCGCGTCAACGCACACCACCCAGCGAGTGGCGAACCTTGATCATGACCGAACACGCCAGCGACGCTGTGATAGCCCAAGGCAGACACTAAGGCGAGCATATCGTTGATTTTGTTTAACGAACCGAAAGCACGCATATCGTCGGCGTGCTGAATCTCAGTTCCTCCGCTACGGCCATAGCCACGCACGTCAGGGGCGATCACGTGGTATCCCGCCGCGGCTAACGGCGCCATCACCTTGCGCCAGCTATACGCCAACTCAGGAAACCCATGCAAAAGTAAAACCAGTTGCCGACCAGGGGTTTCAAAGCCTGCCTCAAGCGCATGAAAGGTAATGCCGTTGACGTCTTGAATGAATCTTGAGCGAACGCCTGCAGGAAGAACCGAAGGGCTGAGTGGAGTCATTTTCTATCTTTTTCTAGGCTATGGGACATTAAATCTGTTAAGGTTAGATTAAACCAAAAAGCAAATAAAGCGAAGTTTCTAGTCGCCCAAAACAAAGAGACAATCAACATGAACGACACCACTCACTTGGCTTCCGCAGTCACTTCACAAGTCGACCTTAAAAGTTTAAGCGCTGAATGGCTCAAACGGTTTGAAGCGCTGTTATGCGCAGGCGACACCACCGCGTTAGCAAGTCTGTTCGCACCCGAATGTCACTATCGCGATATTCTGGCTTTTTCATGGACACTGCGGCCTTCAACAGGCGCGCAGGCGATCGCCGAGTTTTTAACAAAGGCTCAAAAAAAGATTCAAGCTAAAAGTTTTTGCCTGGCGTCCGAACGCGCTGCCCCTCGTAAAGTTCGGCGCGTAGGTATCGAAGTGATCGAGGCGATCTTTAAGTTTGAGACGGCGCTCGGACGAGGTCACGGCGTTATTCGATTGTTAGCGCATCAACCCGACCAAGCTTGGGTTCTGTTGACAACGCTTGATGAACTCAAAGGCCACGAAGAAAAAATCGGTGGCAACAGACCAAGCGGAGATGCCTATTCAAGAAACTTTGGAGGTGCCAACTGGCTAGATCAACGCACACGCGAACGCGCTTTTGAAGATCGCGATCCAGTTGTGTTGATTGTCGGAGCTGGTCAGAACGGCTTGGCGGTCGCTGCGCGTTTAAAGCAGCAAGAGATCGATACCCTAGTGGTAGATAAATACCCACGCGTTGGTGACAACTGGCGCGTACGCTACCACTCCCTGGCCTTGCATAACCAAATTCACGTCAACCATTTACCCTACATGCCCTTTCCGCCGACCTGGCCTAAATATATTCCTAAAGATATGTTGGGCAACTGGCTCGAGATGTATGCCGAGGCAATGCAGTTAAATTGCTGGGCCGGCACAGAGTTTACGAAAGGCCGCTACGATGACGCGACCAAACGCTGGACAGTCACGCTTAAGCGCGCCGACGGAACCGAGCGCGTGTTGCACCCGCGACACGTTATTTTTTCAAATGGCACGAGCGGCATCGCTCGCGTGCCCAAGCTGCCAGGCCTTGAGGATTTTGCGGGCGACAAGTTTCACTCGCATGGTTTTAAAAATGGCGCGCCCTGGCGCGGCAAAAAAGCCTTGGTACTAGGCACCGGCAACAGCGGACACGACATTGCTCAAGATTTGTATAGCAATCAGGTCGACACCACGATCATCCAACGCGGTTCAACCACGGTGGTGAGCATCGATCCAAGCGCCAAACTAAACTATGCGCTGTATGAAGAGGGCCCATCGCTTGAAGATTGCGATCTGCTTGCAACAGCCACCACCTATCCACTTTTGATTCGCGCCTATCAGGCAACCGTTAAACGCATGGTCGAATACGACAAAGATTTGATCGCCGCACTCAAAGCGCGCGGTTTCAAATACGACTTAGGTGAAGATGAGACCGGCCACCAAATGAAATATCGCCGTCGCGGAGGTGGCTATTATCTTGATGCGGGCTGCTCGCAACTGATCATCGACAACGAAATCGGTTTGCTCCAATTCGACGATATCGAAAAATTTGTCCCTGAAGGTGCCTTGATGAAAGACGGCACGCTTCACAAAGCTGATTTACTTGTCTTGGCAACTGGCTACTATTCTCAACAAGAAGTCGTACGCCGCCTGATGGGTGACGAAGTCGCAGACCGTGTCGGGCAAGTCTGGGGCATTGCCACGAACGGCGAACTAGCCAACATGTGGACGCGCACACCGCAAGAAGGTTTGTGGTTTATGGGCGGCGCGTTGGCGCAGGGCCGCATTTATTCGCTCTATGTCGCACTACAAATTAAAGCGCTTGAACTTGGACTCATTACACACGATCACCAACATGATTAAAATTGACGCTCAGGTCCACGCCTACGAACATAACCATGCGGGTCGTCCTTGGGCCGCCACCCTGCACGGCCCCGCCACCGCGACCGGCGAAGAGATGATCGCCGCGATGGATGCAGTGGGCGTTGACGCCGCGATCTTGGTGTCAGTGTTTACGATGTATCAATTCGATCCAAGCTACGCGCTAGAGGTCTTTAACAAATACCCTAAACGCTTTCGCGTGATCAAACCAGTGGATCCCACAGACCCCGCGGTCGCCGATACGATCGCTGACTGGGCCGCCACAAAAGGTACCATTGCGATTCGCATCATGCTGAATCGTGGTGTCTCAGAGGATCCAGCCGACCCCGGCATCAAGCGTGTCTTAGCTGCCGCTGCGCGCCACTCGCTTCCTGTCAATCTTCTGTGCTGGGGGCGTTTAGCCCAGGCTAAAGAGCTTGCGGCCCGTAATCCCAATACCAAGCTCGTGATTGATCACTTAGGCCTGCAACAACCTTTTGAGCCGCCGGTGCCCGCTCAGCCGTTTGGAGAGCTACCCACGGTACTAGCGTTAGCCAAGCACGATAACGTCGTCATTAAAATCAGCGGCGCCTGTACGCTTTCGCACGAAAAATTTCCCTACAAAGACATCTGGGATCCGCTGGCTCGCATTTTTGATGCGTATGGCTTTGAGCGCTGCATGTGGGGAACAGACTGGACACGCGCGGTCGAGCTACTCAACTATAAGCAAGGTGTTGAAGCCTTCACCCTGACAGATCGACTGAGCGACAGCGAGCGCACCCAACTAATGGGCGGCTCTTTGCAAAAAATTTATAACTGGGCTTATTCGGCCTGAATACCTTGCTGCTTAATCAGGGTTGACCAACGATTGATTTCTGACTCAAGCAGTTGGGCTGCCTGCGCAGGGGTGTTGGCGACCGGAACAAACGCCATCTCTTTCAAGCGCTTTTGTGACTCGGGCGTTAACAAGCCTGCGTTGATTTCTTGATTGAGCTTGTCGACGACAGCCTGAGGTGTGCCTTGGGGTGCTGCAAACCCAACCCAATAATTCATTTCAAGTCCCGGAAACCCTTCTTCCGCGGCCGTAGGTACGTCTGGCAGGACGTCTGAACGCTTATCTGACAGCATCATGAGCGCGCGTAGCTTTCCAGCTTGCACAAGCGGCAAGGTGGTTGAGACGGCACTGACCAAAACCTGCACCTGACCCGCCATCAGATCTGCCAGCACGGCCCCCGCACCCCGATAGGGCACGTGCGTCATCGAGATCCCGAGCTTAGCCTTTAATAGCTCACCGCCCAAATGTGTGTTGGTGCCCGTGCCTCCCGAGCCAAAATTTAGCTTACCTGGCTCGGCCTTGGCCAGCGCAATCAACTCTTTGATATTTTTTGCCGGCACCGCCGGGTTAATCACCAACACGTGTCCCACGGACACGGCCGTGTTGATCGGGATAAAAGCAGTCTTTGGGTTGTAGGGCAGGTTTGGGGTCAAGCCGGCCGAAATTGAGTACGACATCTCCATGGCGAGCAAAGTATTGCCGTCTGGAGCCGCGCGGGCGGCCGCGTTCCAGCCCACCACCCCCCCGCCGCCCTGACGGTTTTCGACAATAACTGGCGTGCCCAGGCGCGTACCAAGTTGCTGCGCCACCATGCGCGCCACGACGTCGGTCGCCCCGCCCGTGGCATAGGGCACGATCACCGTAATCGGTTTAGCGCCAACCACCTGCGCCTGAGCTGAGGCGCTCAACACACTGGTCACCGTGACAGAGATCAAAAATCCTAACCACCTCGCGCTTCGTTGCATGATGTCTCGCTCCTGTATTTTTAAGTTCTACTTTTTATTCATGTCACGTAATTATCGCTGCATTTGAGGCTTTGTCACCATCAAAACATTGACCACATGGCACCTCAGACTGAGACGCAGCCTCAGGCCGCTTTTTTAGATGAGGCTTTGGTAGACAACATTGAAGGGGACAAACTGCACAGCACAACATTACAAAACCGTAATGCCGCAACCCTCCTGTGCTCGTTAGAATTCGTGCAGTTCATAGGGGTAACCGTTTTGACACGCTTCACAAACAGCAAGACAAAGAAACAAATCGCGTTAAGCTTAGTCGCGTTTGGTGTCGTGGCACTGGCAGCTTGGTCACTCTTGCTACCAGGCAAAATAGCGCATTCACCCGCCCCAGCTGCCGCCACACAGCAGGCTCACGCCGAACTCTCGGGCAATATTCGGTTTGTTACGGGTGCAGCGCAGCTGTCCATGATTCAAACCCAAAGCTTGCCCCTCGTGCCAATCCCAATCGCAGAGCAGTTAAGCGCACGCGTGGCCTACGATGAGGAAGTGACCGCGCGTATTGGCGTCAGCTTTACCGGTCGCATTACCGAGCTCAAAGCCGCACCTGGGGATGCGGTCAAAATTGGACAGGTCTTGGCGGTGATTGATTCACCCGACTTTGGCACAGCCTTTGCAGACCTGAACAAAGCGCGCGCTGACGAAAAGCGCAAACAGCTCTCGGTCAAACGCGCTAAAGATTTGGTTCCCGGGGAGGCGATATCGACACGCGACTGGGAAGCCGTACAAGCCGAATTTGCACAGGCACAAGCAGAAACAGCGCGTGCAGAGCAGCGCATAAAAAACTTAAATCCTCATGGCTTCA
Source organism: Bordetella parapertussis (assembly GCA_945887835.1). Classification (GTDB taxonomy): domain Bacteria; phylum Pseudomonadota; class Gammaproteobacteria; order Burkholderiales; family Burkholderiaceae_B; genus Zwartia; species Zwartia parapertussis_B. Next base: position 7,627 of record CAMCZQ010000004.1, read on the forward strand.
AAAGCTCTGGCCAACAAGTGATTCTCGCAAGCCCCGTTGCCGGGGTCGTCACCGAACGTACAGCAAGCCCCTCTCTTGAAATCAATCCCAATCTTTCTGCGCCACTATTCATCGTTACCGATCCTAAACGCCTTTGGGTCAGCATCGACTTGCCCGAAGCGCTTTTAAGCAAAGTCAAGTTGGGAAGCGAGGTGTCGATTCAGAGCGATGCCTATCCCGAAGAGATATTTAACGCAAAAATCATACAGCTTGGGCAGACGATCAATCCGAATACACGCCGTGCGAATGTTTTGGCGCGCGTCGACAACCCAGACGGCAAGCTACTTCCTGAAATGTTCGTGCACGCAGCCGTCTTGCAAACAAATGGTCAAGGAGTGCAAGTCCCTAACCGCGCATTACTGATTCGCGGTCTTTACACTTATGTTTTTGTCGAAAAAACGACGGGTGACTTTACCCTGCAAAAAGTTAAACCACTTAAACGCGGGGTTGACGTTAGCTACATCGGCGAAGGCCTGCTCGGTGGCGAGCGCGTGGTAACCAAAGGCGCCCTACTTCTTGAGGCAGAGTTTTTAGCGAGCCTTGGCGAAAAACAATGATCAATCGTTTGATTGTTTTTGCCCTCACGCAGCGTATGTTCGTGTTGTTGCTAGTCGCGGTCTTGATCGGTTTTGGCGGCTATGCGATCAATAACCTGCCGATCGAGGCGTTTCCCGACGTGCAAGACGTTCAGGTCAGAGTGATTTCGCAGATGTCTGGTCAGGCCCCCGAAGATATCGAACGAACGATCTCTTTGCCCATCGAACGCGAGATGGCGGGCGTACCCAACTTAATCAACGTACGCTCTGTCAGCATGACGGGGCTCTCAATTGTCACCTTAACGTTTAGTGAAGGCACCAATAATTACTTTGCGCGTCAGCAGGTCACCGAAAAACTATCAACGGTCACTCTACCAGCGAGCGTTCAACCACAGCTTGCACCGCTTTCAACTGCAGTCGGCGAAGTCTATCGTTACACGATTGACGCGCCTGGCTTAAGCGACACTGAAATACGTACCCTGCAAGACTGGACGATTCGTCCCGCGTTGCGCATGACACCAGGCGTTGCAGATGTCGTGAGCTTTGGTGGCGCGATCAAAGAGTTTCATATCGAAATCGACCCGCTCATTTTACGCAAATACCAAATTACCTTAAACCAACTCAGTCAGGCCGTGAGCAACGGCAATAGCAGCGCCGGTGGTGGCTTGATCAAACATGGCGACGCCTCGTTTGTCGTTCGCTCTGCGGGATTATTTTCTTCTTTAGACGATATTCGCCGAGTGGTCATTACCGCTCGCCAAGGCCAGCCCATTACCGTAGGAGACGTCGCGACCATCAAAGAAACCGAACGTCCGCGCTTTGGTATTGTCGCGTTTGATCAAAAAGACAGCATCGTTGAAGGAATTGTGTCGATGACAAAGGGCGGAAATCCTTCAAAGATTAACGCAGCCCTCAAAGAAAAGATTATCGACCTGCAGCACAAACTTCCCGCCGGTGTAAAAATTATACCGATCTACGATCGCACCGAGCTTGTCACGCTCACCGTCAACACCGTTGTGCATAACTTAATCTTGGGCGCCTTACTAGTCTTCGCTGTACTGGTTATTTTTTTATCAAGTTGGCTCGCCGCGTTTGTTGTCGCCACCGTGATCCCCTTATCCTTGCTCTTCGCTTTCATTTTGATGAATGCTTTGGGTGTCTCGGCTAATCTCATCTCGTTAGGCGCAGTCGACTTTGGCATCATCATCGATAGCGCAGTGGTGATTGTTGAGGCGCTGATGGTTCGTTTGACGCTAAGCTCCACCACAGGAGACCCAAGCTCAAAAGCTGCGATTTCTGAGCGTATGCATGCGGTACATCGAACGCTCTCTGAGATGTCGCGACCAGTGTTGTTTTCTAAAGCCATCATCATCCTGGCCTTTGTACCAATTTTTACCTTTCAACGCGTTGAAGGAAAAATCTTTACCCCGGTCGCACTCACGCTCACCTTTGCACTGATCGGCGCCGTTTTGTTGACCTTCACACTGCTGCCCACGTTACTCGCCTACGTCGTACATAAAAAGCCTTTAATTGAAAAGCACAAACCCTGGCTCGATCGTCTGCAACAGCAATACAGGGCGATAGTGCTTTGGGTCATGGGCCATGCAAAAAAGGCGCTCTTGCTCTCAGTGATCCCTGTGGTCGTCGCTTTTGCTTTGGCGACCCGCATGGGCAGCGAGTTTATGCCTAAGCTTGACGAAGGCAATATTTGGTTGAGCATCACACTGCCTACCTCGTCATCGCTTGAAAATACCAAAGAGGTCGAACGCCTGGTGCGCGCGAAACTACTTGCCTATCCTGAAGTGTCACGCCTGATCTCGCACGTGGGCCGACCCGATGATGGTTCTGATCCAAAGGGCCCCAACAACCTCGAAAGTCTGGTGGATCTCAAACCCCGCGAACAGTGGCGGTTTGCGAACAAAGAGGCGCTCGTGAGCAGTATGGCAAAAGCACTCTCTTCGATACCGGGGATTACGACTAATTTTTCGCAAGTCATCCAAGATAACGTCGAAGAATCGCTCTCGGGATTTCGAGGTGAAATCGTTGCAAAAATCAGTGGACCAAACCTAGATATTCTTGAAGAAAAAGCCGCAGAGGTAGTAACGGTCATCGAGCATATCAGAGGCGCGACGGATGTCGAAGCCACCAAGCTCAGTGGTCAGTCTGAGGTCGTTGTGGTTCCCGACCGCGCCAAACTCGCGCGCTATGGCATCAGCATCAATGACGTCAGCACTTTGGTCACCCAGGCAATGTCTGGCGCCTCTGTGACAAGTTTTTATGATGGCGACAAACGCTTTGATGTCGTCGTCAAGGTCGACCCAGAACATCGTAATAGTATTGATGCAATCGCTGCCTTGCAACTTGAAGTCCCTGGCACACAAGTGGGCAATGGCTCGGGCACAGTGGCCTTGGGCGATGTTGCCTCGGTCGAGGTCAGGGAAGGCGCTTCGCGAATCTTGCGTGAAGCGGCCACCCGCATCGTCATCGTCAAAATGAATTTGCTCGGACGCGATCAAGGCACTTTTGTCGCTGAGGCGCAGGCTAAGGTACAGGATAAAGTCAAACTACCGCCGGGCTACGAGTTGACTTGGGGTGGTCAATTTGAAAATTCTCAGCGTGCAACAAAACGTTTGACCGTCATTATTCCACTCACCATCCTGTTAATCTTTTCTTTACTGTTTTGGGCCTTTCGTTCGCTACGGATGGCAAGCCTGGTCATTGGGATGCTGCCGTTCACCTTGATTGGCGGCCTTGCCGCGTTAGGTCTGGCCGGGCTGAACTTATCGGTCTCGGCTGCCGTCGGCTTTATTGCCGTCGCGGGGATTTCAGTTCAAAACAGCGTCATCATGGCCGAAGAAGTCCTGATGCGAAACAAACAAGGACAATCGACTGCTGAGGCGATCTTAGAAGGTGCTGTTTCTCGTTTGCGGCCAATTCTCATGACTGCCTTGATGGCCGGACTTGGTTTGTTGCCGGCGGCACTTTCTCAGGGGATTGGCAGCGAGACGAATCGTCCGTTTGCCTGCGTCATTGTTGGTGGCATCACGACTGGCACCATTTTTATGCTGTTAATTTTGCCTGCCGCGCTTAAACTCTTTGGTCATTTCAGCAACACTGTGGATGAAGCCACTGAGTTGTTCGATGAAGCGCAGGGGACGACAAATCATGCTTAACATGCTGCGCGCCAAGATATTGACCACAGGATTGACCACGGGGTTTACCAAGCAGTTCGCCATCACCCTCGCTTGCTTTGCCTTAGCGGGCTGCACGGTCGGGCCCGATTATCAACGCCCTGAGCTACCTAATTCAAACGCATACACAACGAGCTCTGGGCAAACTGCCGCGGGGCAGACTCTTACCGGCGCGAGCGATACCTCACAACGTCTGGCTGTTGGGCAAGATATCAGCAAAGATTGGTGGACACTGTTTCGTTCGCCTGCACTCAATACACTGATCGAGCAAGCGTTTGTTGCGAGCCCCACAATAGAGATTGCTCAGCGAGCCTTAAACGTCGCTCAGCAAAACGTCTACGCGCAGCAAGGGTATTTTTTTCCGACGGTGCAAGCAAACTATCTGCCCACACGTACAAAACTTGCCGGCAATCTGGGCGGCAACTCGCCAGGCGTTCAGGGTGATGGAACCTATATTGGCGCCTACCAGGGCACACCAGCCAATCAAGGTGGCACCGCACCTTACAACGGTTCAACCGTTTTTAACTTCCACACGGCTCAGCTGACCGTGGGCTTCACGCCCGATATCTTTGGACTGAATCGACGTGCTGTTGAATCTTTGCAAGCACAGACTGAGGCGCAGAAGTTTCAATTGCAAGCCGCGTACATCACGCTAGCAACCAATGTCGTCGCAGCGGCCGTTCAAGATGGCATGCTACGTAAACAGCTTGAGATCACCAAAGACATGCTCACGGCTAATGAAACGGCCGTCGCTTTAGTTAAACGCCAACAAAAATCGGGCTTCGCCTCTGCGCTAGACCTTTCGTTACAAGAAAGCGCTTTAGGGCAGGTCAAGCAACTGTTACCGCCGCTACAAAAGCAGTTCGAACAAAATTGCGACCTTCTCAAAGTGTTAGCGGGCCGCACCCAAGATCAAGACGTACCCGCTTTTACTCTTGATTCCTTCAAGTTGCCCGAAGAGCTTCCGTTGACCCTTCCCTCGCAACTCGTCGAGCAGCGCCCTGACATTCGCGCCGCCGAACAGTTGCTACGTGCGGCCAACGCGCAAATAGGCGTCGCGCGTGCAGCACGGTTTCCACAGATGTCTTTAAGTGGCGGCTTAGGCGGTACGGCCAGCAACTTTAATCAAATGTTTTGGGCAGGTAGCGGTGGTTTTTTTGACTTGGCCCTAAACCTTGCGCAACCAATCCTCGATGGCGGCACCCTGATGCGCCGTGAGTACGCCGCCACCGAGGCACAAAAACAAGCAGCGGCACAATATCGGCTAACGGTCATTACCGCGTTTCAAAACGTCGCAGACACGCTACACGCCATCCAGGCGGATGCCGATGCCAGCAAAATCGTCGGCGATTTGACCGTGGCCGCCAAAAAAACCTACGATTTGAGCGCCAGGCAGCACGCCAACGGCTATCTCGATCGTCTGGCCTTGATCACTAGTCAGCAAACCTATCGACAAGCCCTTTTAAACTCGGCTCAGACGCAAGCGAGCCGTTTGGGCAACACCGCCGCCCTGTTTCAGGCCTTGGGCGGGGGCTGGTGGAACAAGGCCACCGAATAACGGCGCAATTCCGCTTTACAATCCGGTGCTGTAAGTTAGATTTTGTAAATGACTTTGCAACAAAGAGCAAAACCATGAAGAACATACTCATCACCGGCGCGGCAGGTCAAATCGGCAAGGTCTTGCGAGCGGGGCTTAAAGGTCGCTACCGCTTGATTCGTTGCCTCGATCTTGGTGTCCAAGCGCCCGCCACCGCGGGCGAAGAAGTCATTCAGGGCGATATCCGCGATCTGGCTGTCTTAGATCAAGCGATGTCTGGCATCGACTGCGTGGTGCACTTAGCAGGCGTCCCGGTCGAAGACACCTGGGAAAAAATCCTTCCTGCCAATATCGAAGGCTGTTACAACACCTTTGATTCAGCGCAGCGTCAAGGCGTCAAACGCATGATTTTCGCAAGCTCAAATCACGCGGTCGGTTTTCATCGACGCGAGCGTATGATCGACAACACCGTGGCACCCCGCCCAGATAGTCGCTACGGCATCTCAAAGGTCTTTGGCGAGGCAGTAGGACGGTTTTATGCCGACAAACATCAAATGCAGGTCGCGTGTCTGCGTATTGGTTCGTTTCGCGCCGCCAACAAGCCCGAAGATTTTCGGCAGCTCAATACGTGGATCAGCCATCGCGATATGGTTCATCTGACTGCATGTCTCATTGAGCACCCGGGATTTCATTTCGAGGTCGTATACGGTATTTCAAATAATCTTCGTAATCGCTGGGACAACACAAACGTCAAGCATCTGGGCTATCAACCACAAGACAACGCCGAGGATCATCTAGAAGCCGTCTTAGCCCTCAACACGAGCGAAGACCCTGTTTCGGTGCAGTTTCACGGAGCAATGTTTTGCGGCCTTGAGTTTAAAGGCGATACGGATTTGATTGATTAGTCATGACATACAGCGTTAAAGAAATTTTTTATACCTTGCAGGGCGAAGGCCTCAGAGCAGGCAGGCCTGCGGTATTTTGCCGATTTGCGGGGTGCAATCTTTGGTCGGGACGCGAAGAAGATCGCTCAACGGCTGTTTGCCAGTTTTGCGACACAGACTTTGTTGGTACCGACGGCACACTGGGCGGCAAGTTTGTCACGCCCGAGCAACTTGCAGAACAAATCGCGGCACTTTGGCCCGAGCACAAGCAACAGCGTTATGTTGTGCTGACGGGTGGCGAGCCACTGTTGCAGGTCGATGCGGCTTTGATCCAGGCACTACATCATCAAGACTTTGAAATTGCCCTTGAGACCAACGGCACGCTCGCGGTGCCTGAGGGTATTGACTGGATCTGTGTCAGTCCTAAAGCAGGCGCAGATTGGGTGCAAAAAACGGGTAACGAACTCAAACTCGTTTACCCACAACCGACCTTGATGCCAGACGCACTTACTACGACTAACTTTGACCACTATTTACTGCAACCCATGGATGGCCTGTTTCAAAAGCAAAACACGCGCAAAGCAATCGACTACTGCCAGCAAAACCCAGATTGGCGGCTCTCGGTACAAACCCATAAATTTTTGGATATTCGTTGAAGCACCTTTCTACCAATCCTAGGCACTTTGAACTGTCGCAAAGGTTCTATTTTGAAGCCGCACATTCTCTGGCGCGCACCATCGACGCTCAGGGCAGCCGACGTATACACGGCCATACCTATGAGGCTGAAGTGACGCTGCAGGGCCAGCCCGACCCGCTCACGGGCATGCTGATTGATCTGGCTTATCTACGCCAAGAGATCGAGCGTGTCCGTCATTTACTTGACCATCATTTTTTAGATGACATCGCTGACCTCGGACCCGTTACGCTTGAAAATCTTTGTGTATTTATCGCAAATAAACTCAGTGCGACTTTGCCACAGCTAAGCTGCGTGGCGGTCGGGCGTCGCGCCAGCGCAGACAAGTGCGTCCTGCGTCTTTAGTCTTTCGCTGTCACTCCAAACTCGCTGTTGTGCTGGCCAAGCCTGAGGGCCACCGCGCGTCTTCTTGTTTAACCATATTAGCGAACTCTTTGCCAGAGGAGTCGCCTGTGCACTGCAGCATGAACGACTTTGAAGTCGATAACAGTTGTGTTACACCATATCTTGGCTCTTACGAAGACCCGATATAAAAAAACCCTCTACGAAGATAGCCGGAGACAGCATGCAAAATACCAACACGTTTAATCGCACCGAGGGCGACCTTGGCAATATCGTCGCGCTTGAACACGTCAATCTCGAAATCCCCGATCAAGCGCTTGCCACCATTTTTTACACGATGGGAATGGGTTTTACCCGCGACCCTTATCTGATGACGGGCATCAGTAACATGTGGATCAATCTCGGACGTAACCAGTTTCATCTGCCGACCGGTAAGCCGATGGTGCTGCGCGGCAATATCTTAATCGTCATTCCAAGTCGCTCGGCGTTGCTTGAGCGACTTGCTTCGATTCAAGAATTACTCAAACAGACCCAGTTTAAGGTGGTTGAGCACAGCGATCATGTCTTGGTGACCTGCCCCTGGGGCAATCGCTTAAAGTGCTATGAGCCTGCCCCTGAGTTTGGCCCCATCAGCCTTGGTATGCCTTGCATCGAAATGCTAGTGGATCACGGTAGTGCCGAGCCAATCGCGCATTTCTATCGCGAGATCATGCACGCAAAGGCTGTCAGCGGCAAAGATCAAGAGGGCGTCTACACTCGCGTCTCGGTTGGCCCAAGTCAGGCACTCATTTATCGCGAAGCCGACAGTACCGATAAGCGCCCCTACGATAATCACCACTTGCAAATCTATATCGCAGATTTTTCGGGGCCCTATAACCGACTAAAGGCTCACAACTTAATTTCCAGAGAAGATAGTGTTCATCAATACCGCTTTACAGATGTCGTTGATCTTAAAAGCGGTACGGTCTTGCATCACATTGAGCACGAGATTCGCAGCCTGATGCATCCCTTGTATGCCAGGCCGCTGATTAATCGAAACGCCGAACAAACCATCAGAAATTTTATTCCGGGGCAAGAGGCCTACGCTTGGACACGACCTTAGCGTTTATTGACCTTAAGAACCCTGGGGGCTAGTCATGGCAGCCACTCGCAAACGCGCACTCATTATTGGCGGTTCGTTAGCAGGTTTGTTCGCCGCGAATCTATTGCGCCAACAAGGGTGGCAAATTTCAATCTATGAACGTACCCAAGGCGACTTGGCCAGTCGAGGCGCGGGCATTGGTACCTATCGGCAACTCTTTGACATCATGGCAAGCTTGGGTATCAAAGATCTCGAAGCAAAATGTATCCCGCTTAAAAGACGCCTTTGTTTTGGCTCCTCTGGCGAAGTGGTGCACGAAGTCAATCAATTACACACCATGAGCGCGTGGGCCACAATTTATCACGCGTTAAAAGAGCTTGTTCCTGCGCACGAGTATCACGCAGGCAAACAGCTTATCACAATGGAACAAGCCGACAAACACGTCACAGCTATTTTTAGCGATGGCTCGCGAGAAACGGCAGATCTATTGATCGGCGCCGACGGTCTGCGCTCAACCGTCCGTCAGCACTACGCCCCGTCGATCGAGCCTGTTTATGCAGGGTATGTTGCTTGGCGTGGGATGGTAGATGAAAACGATTTTTCTGCTCAAGACCACGCACAGATTTTTGAGAACTACGCTTTTGGATTTCCAGAGGGAGAGCAATTTTTAGCGTATCCGGTCTTAGGGCGCACGAACGAAAATATTAGAGGCAAACGCTCGTACAACTTTGTTTGGTATCGCCCCGCTTCAGACAACGAATTAAAAAATCTATGCACGGACGAGCAAGGCGTTTGTCATGGCAGTGCGATTGCGCCACCGCTCATTCGTAAAGAACTCACGCTTGGAATCAAAGCTGCTGCAAACAAGCTGCTGGCGCCTCAGCTCTCCAGAATCGTCAATCAAGTGCCACAACCTTTTTTTCAGGCGATCAATGATTTAGAGTCACAGAGCCTTGTCTTTAGGCGCGTTGCCTTGATCGGTGATGCTGCTTTTATTGCCAGACCACACGTGGGTGGTGGGATCACAAAGGCGGCAATCGATGCGCAAACGTTGGCTCAGGCCCTAGCGGCAGAGCCCAACAATATCGATCAGGCGCTTAATGCTTTCGAAGCCCGCGCGCTGTATTTTGGCAAAGGCGTGGTTGAACGCGCACGTGGCCTTGGTGCCTATCTCGAAGGACAGCACAAACCTTTTGAGGCCCGCACGCCAGCGCAGCGATCGCGCAATATCAGGATCGTGATGCAAGAACAAGGCGCTGCCTTGACCAATGAATTATTACACTCAAACGAGGCGGCGCACTAGCAAAACAGAAGGTAGAAAACCAGTTGCCCAGAAAATAAGCGCGCAGAGACTCCCCAGTTATACTCCGTTGAAGAGCTGGCTTAATACCTTATTGACATCAAACGACTCAAGCATATGAAAAAAATTGGAATGATCGGCATTGGCTCAAATCAAGATGGCGATCCGCTGGCCTTCTTGCCAGAAATCGTCACCCGAATTGCAAAAAGACATTAAAACGAGACCATCATGAACACCTCAATCCAGTTCTGGCATCGCACAGCACAAGTCAGCCTATTGCTCTTTGTCAGTGCGCTTATCATTGCCGTATCAGGTCGCACAGCGAAGGCACAATCCACTTATCCGGACAGAGCTATTCGCATCGTTGTGCCCTACACCCCCGGCGGTGGAGGCGATACCAACTCGCGAATGCTCGCTCAGCCGATGTCCGTGATTCTAGGCCAGCCGATCGTCATTGAAAATCGGCCCGGTGCAAGTGGCGTGGTTGGTGCGATGGCCGTTTTACAGTCACCACGCGATGGCTACACGGTGTTCTACGACGCCTTCCCGTATGCAGTGAATGCTGTCATGCGCGACCTACCCTTTGATCCAGTCACGGACATGATTCCGGTATCGCAAGCCATCAATATGCCCCTGATTTTGGTGACCCCTGCGGCTAGTCCTTTTCACACCGTCAAAGAATTAGTTGAATTTGCCAAAGCGAATCCCAACAAGCTCGATTACGGATCCTACGGTGCGGGTGGGGCAGCTCATCTCGCTGCCGAAATGCTGCAGCGCGACGCCGGAATAAAGTGGGTTCATGTTCCCTATAAAGGTGGCGCTCAGGCTATTGCTGATGTGCTGGCAGGTAGATTGGCGGGCTATTTTTCAAACCCGATCACCGCCTTGCCACATTTAAAATCAGGCAAGATTCGAGCGCTTGCCACGACGGGCGCAACCCGAATGCAAGCCCTGCCAACCGTGCCTACCTTCGAAGAAATTGGCTATCCTGGATTTCGTGTTCAGGAATGGAATGGCTTCTTTGTAGCCAAGGGCACGCCAGCCAGCGTGATCGATCTTTTAGCAAAAACAGTTGCTCAAGCAACCAAAGATCCGGGCGTTAAGGCCCGTATGGAAGCAATGGGCATCGAACCCGTGGGCAGTACCCCTGAGCAGTTCACAACATTTTTGCAAGGTGAAATCAAGCAATGGCGCGCCCTGGTTCAAGCCAATAACATACGGGCCGATTAGCAGACGCTTAACTAATCGTCACACCGCCGTCAATCACTAAACTCTGACCCGTCATAAACGACCCCGCCTGCGAGGCCAGAAAAACCGCTGCACCGGCGATTTCGTCGGGCTCACCAATCCGACGCAGTGGCGTGGTTGATACGCGCTTGGCCAGATTGACCTCGTCTTCCCACAGTGCGCGTGCAAAATCGGTTTTTACTAAACCAGGTGCAATACAGTTCACACGAATATTATGCGGACCGTACTCTACCGCGAGATTGCGCGCGAGTTGCATATCGGCAGCTTTACTAATGCCATATGCACCAATAACAGACGAGCCCTTGAGCCCACCAATCGACGAGACGATAATAATCGACCCCGCGCGTCGGGTAATCATCTCGGGGACGACATAGCTAATCAACCAGTGATTGGCGACGATGTTGTTATCTAAGATCTTGCGAAACTGATCATCGGCGATGTTCGCTTGCGGTCCGTAATACGGATTGCTTGCCGCGTTACAAACCAAGATATCAACCTTGCCAAATTGGCGCTTCGCAGCAGCCACCAAGTTTTCTAACTCTGTCTTGGAGGAAATATTGGCCGGTACAGAGATCGCAGTGTTGGCACCGTGACGCTGATTGATGGCGTCTGTGACTTCTTGGCATGCTGCTGCCTTACGCGACGAGATCACCACTTTGGCACCGTGCTCAGCCAAGCGCTCGGCGATTGCGCGCCCGATGCCACGTGAGGATCCGGTAATCACTGCCACCTGCCCTTCAAGATTAAATAAGTTCATCGTCAATGTCTCTTTATAGTTTTAAAAAATTATTTAACCAACTAGCGTGAACGATTATGATCCGCCGAAAGCTAATGTCGTCGGGCTAGACCACCAACGCTTTACGTAATAACTCATCAATCAGTTCATTCATACCAATGACGCGTTTTTCAGCTAGCACGCGTAAGTCATTGGCCAACTGCGCATTGAGTTTGACCGCGAAAGGGATGAGTCCTTTTTCTTGATCAATCTTTCTTTGCTCTTTGCGATCGAGCACCACACCTTGCGCAAAGCGGTCAGGCGTACCAGCTTGCTTGAGTTTGCCGTCAATCTTTAGGCCCAAATTTTTATAGAGGTCAGTCTTTTTCATACAAAGAGCCTTTGGCGTAAACGAAAAATATTACAGGTTGTGCAATGGAGCAATCTTTTTAACCGCAGGCAACGCCAACATACGTTGATAGTGCTCCGCCACGCGCGGAAACTTTGCCAGATCAACTCCATTCGGTGCGAGCCAGATGGAGAGGACGAATAAATAGGGATCTGCCACACTGAAGTTCTGACCCATCACCCAAGGGCCGCGAAGTAAATCGCGCTCGATCAAATTAAAACAGTCAATCATATTTTGTGCTGCCTTAGCTTTCATCGATTGCTGTGCCGCAACGTCATCCGCCCACCGTGGTGCGCGTGTGCTGTGGGCATGCGCCACATGCACTGTTGAACAGAACCAACTATTCACCGACTGTAGATGGGCGAGCTCAAACGGATCATTCAGAGGAGCCAAGCCGCTTTGGGGATACATCTGTGCCAGGTACAAAAGTATCGCGGGCGTCTCGGTAATCACGCCGCGTTCAGTCACCAAGGCTGGCACACGACCTTTTGCATTAATCGCGAGATATTCAGGCGAGCGTTGTTGATTCGCCTGAAAATCGAGCTTGATCGCTTCAAAGTCGGCGCCGATGTGCTCAAGAACGATGTGGCTTGCCAAGGCGCAAGAACGTGGTGAATAATAAAAACGAGGCGTCATAGCAACAATCCTTTTCAAAAATCTTTAGTTTTTATACTGGTACGGCAGTGACATCATATTCATACAACCATTGGTAGCGCGCGCGTACCTTTTCAGGTGTCCATTCACGGGTCACATATTCTTCTGCGGCCGCGGCGTCTGCTAGTGTACGACTTTGAAAGCGCTTGCCGTTTTCTGCCGAGCCAAGCACCACCTTAGTCGTGCGTTCGATGCGCGCCTCTTGATAGCGCTTGAGTCCCTGAACAACATCATCGCCAGCAGCTTCAAGCGCCCGCGCTAACACTAAGCCATCCTCTAGGGACATGACCGCACCCTGCGCAAGCATCGGCAGCATTGAGTGGCAAGCATCGCCCAGTAAGCTGACACGACCGACACTCCATTGAGGCAACGGTTCGCGGCCCATCAAGGCCCACTTATAGGGTGCCGAAAACAGCTTGATCATGCTGTGGATGTCGTCGTGCCAACCCGCAAACGTGGCATGGCATTCTTCGTGTGTGCCTTGCGCGCTCCAGGATTCGACCTGCCAGCCCGCGACCTCCATAATTCCATTGAAATTCATATATTCACCGCGATGCACCGGGTAATGCACCACGTGCCCTCCCGGCCCGACCCAGTTGGTGCCCACCATTCGACGCATATGCACTGGCAATTTATTCATCGGCACCACGCCGCGCCAAGACAACATGCCGGTATACACAGGGTGATCATCGCCAAACAAACCATGTCGAATGCGCGAATGCACGCCATCCGCACCCAGCAGACAGTCCCCTTGAACGCTTTGCCGCTTGCCGTCCGTTTCAAAATGAAGCGTCACGTTTGCCGTGTTCTGTTCAAACCCAACACAGCGTGCATTTAAATGAATGGCGTTTGGCTTTTCACGGCGTACGCCATCGGCCAAGACGGCCAACAAATCCGGACGGTAGGTTAAATAATGACCAAAGCCATAACGTTCGACTGATTCAAGCCCAACCTCAAAGAGCTTCCAGGTCTGGCCCGTATTCCAAAGACGAATTTCTTTACCCTCGGCCTCACAAGCCAAGGCACGAAACTCAGGCAGCACTCCCAATTCGTGCAACACGCGAACACCGTTGGCGCTTAGCTGCACCCCGGCGCCGACTTCTCGTAACTCAGAGGCTTGCTCATACACGTCGACATCAAAGCCGCGCTTAAGCAACGCCAAAGCCGCGGTCAGACCACCGATACCACCACCAGCAATCAAGACATGCGGACGTTTTGTTTGAATCATGATTAACCAAATTGTTATTGAATGTTTCGTAGCACTCTGCGCCCAAATATTACCGTACAGTCTAACCGCGCTACACTCTGCCTGCAGGTGATGGGCGCAGTTGAACTGGGCTCGCGTAAATTGGCCGAACGACTGGCCTAGCTTAAAAAAATGATAAAAACAAAAGGCTCACTTAGCCAAATTCTGACGCAAAGTGCTCTGAGACACAAAGGCTTTCGCAGGCTTTGGGTGGCCACGCTATTGTCTTCAACCGGGCGGTGGGCAGATATCGTCGTGGTTGGGTGGCTCACGCTTGAATTAACCGATTCGGCCTTGATGGTAGGCATTGTGACTGCCTGCAAAATGGCAGGCTACGTATTGGCGCCCTTGATGGGTGTCGCTGCAGACCGCATTGATAGAAGAAAACTATTGATTTTAGCCTCGATGGTGAGTGGGCTGATTTCTGTCGTGATGCTCTTTTTGTTAACGACCGGTCTGCTCACAATAGGCTATCTCATTGCATTATCGTTGCTTAGCAGTCTCACCTGGGCACTTGATAATCCCACCCGCCAAGCCCTCGTACCCGATTTAGTCGACCCAGAAGACTTGACCAATGCGATTGCGATGAACTCCGTGGCCATCGAAATCACGGTGATTGTCGGGCCTGCCTTAGGCGGCCTACTCATTCCTCTTTTGGGGCTGAGTGGCGCGTATTGGTTAATTGCAACGATTTATTTTTTGGAGTTATTTGTGCTGTTTCAACTGAACAGCACCAAGCATTCTTCGCCACGCAGCCACGAACCACCCTTTAAAAGCTTAATGAGCGGCTTTTCTTACGCCTGGCAGCACCACGCGGTGCTGATTCCTTTGCTAATCGCCTTGGCTCTTAATCTGTTGGTCGCACCCTATCGTTATTCTTTTTTGCCTTTATATGCACGTTATGTTTTAGATGTCGGCCCTGCAGGCTATGGGTTCTTGACGTCGATGGCTGGCTGCGGCGCCCTCGTGACCGGACTTTGGATTATTGCGCAAAAAAAACTAGAGCGACGTGGTCGCCTGCTTATGCTAGGCAGCCTAGTTTGGCCTGCATCTCTGTTTTTATTCTCACTGTCGACTTCGTATTATCTTTCGCTCGTACTAGTATTCATTGCGGGTCTTGCACAAGCTGTCTGCTGGACAATGATCGCAACCTTGATCTTAAGCAATACCTCGCCCGCGATGCGAGGCCGAGTGATGGGCTTACGAACAGGTGTTGTGATCAGTTTGCCGCTTGGCAATCTGTTAGCGGGTGCGGCGGCACAGAGTTGGGGCCCTGTCTTTGCACTAGGCGCGTACACCGCGAGCGCAGCGCTCTTAATGGGCCTGATCTTCATACTCGCCTCTAAGCTTCGACACCTAGATTAGGTCAACGTCGATCAGCCGCTTGGTTACGCTCGAAAACTTGTTTGCTTAGCGCCGTCGTAAAGCGTCTTGAGCTGCCGCTCAACTGCGCTAGCGTGCGTGGCCAGAGCCTGCGGGTCGAGATCGGCCTGTGGTCGCGGCTCCCAGTCGAAGTTGCCGTGTTCGTCCACGCCACGCACCAATTGCGCCGAGTCACGCAGCTTTGTCTGGCGCACATGCGTTGGAATATAGCGAACCGCAAAACCGATACGTCGATCCGCGCTACGGTTTGCATCCGACCCATGCACCACTTTAATGTGGTGCAGCGAAATCTCACCCCTAGCTAAAGCAATGCCACGCGCCTTTGTTTTATCAACTTCAACAGAAATTTCTTGACCGCGCGACAACAAATTATCTTTATGAAACGTATCTAGATGAGGTAACTGATTGATCTTGTGCGAGCCTGGAATCACTTGCATGTAGCCATTATTTTCGTCGACGTCTGTTAACGCAATCCAGGCCGTAATGACGTCGTCAGGATCCAAGCCCCAATAGGTTGAGTCTTGATGCCAAGAGACAAAACCCGGGCTGTTTGCCTCTTTAATGAAAAAAGTGCTGCTCCAGCAGACGATGTTAGGACCGATGCAGTCTTGAACAGCATCTAAGATTGTCGGCTGCCGCACCATCGCGTCAGCCCACGTAAAAAGCAAATGCGTTTTATGCCGCCAGTTACCCTGCAAGGGTTCACCGGTTCGTTGTTCGTGCTGCTCAAGAGATGCCCGATAGCCAGTTGCCACTTCGGACGACATCACCCGAACAGGCCACACCGCACCCTCGCTCTCGTATTGCTTCACCTGCCCAGAGGATAAGACTTTAGGCATTCAAAAGACTCCAAAAATCTGAACAGAGACAACCCAAACGTCGCTAGCGATTGGGAGCATTTCAGGCTAATCTAACGCTATCTCGTCAGCTATGCAAGCCCATTTTTTTAAAGAATCGCGCACAATGTATTTACGGCCTTTATTTTTGACGCTGGTCGCTTTGAGCGGCGCTACCTCAGCAAACGCCTTTGGAGATTTTCCGCTTGCATCGTGCAAGGCTAACAACGGCACGATTGTTGAAATCAATGGCGTAAACACGAATAAAGCGTTCATGAAAGGCATCATCACCAAGGCTGACATCAACGAGTATTGCGAACGCGACCCAGGGGGTACGACAACCAAGTATGGTGGCAAGCTCACCGTCAATCAGTGCGTCGCCGAATACTATGCAAAACAAAAAAATGTAGAGATCCAGACAACTGCTCATTGCGGCGCCCAAACTCTCAGTTTTCGCTACAACCAAGAGCCAGCTGTAAACGTTAAGTTTCCACTTGCACTCGGCTCAGATCAGTCTTGCGCTTCAGGCATGCCGCCCTTGATCTCACAATTCATCATTTTGTGTCCAAAAACGGCTCAACGCTTAAAAATGTAAGCGCTCAAACGGCGGATGCCCGCAAGCGACTTGTTAAGCGGCTTGTGCCAGTACAAATTTAAGCCGATCGGCGGCGTTTGTGGCGGCAAAGGCATATGGCTTGACCATCGGCACAACGTTACACATGCCACGTATGTAACCAATGGCCTCATTGACGACACACGAACTGCCGTACATTTCATCGGGATTGATATCAAGATGTACTTCTAGTTCACGACCTTCGAGCACGTCTTTGAGCTTGTGAAATAAATCAGCAATTTTATAAACCTCATTCATCAAGCGCATGCGTGGCCGGTCTTGCTTTTGGTCCCAGTCGCGTTCACGCTGCACTTCACCGAATAATTTGCAGCCGTTATTGCCGTTGATATGAATCACGACTGCTAGCGTGTAATCGGCGTACCAGTCTTTGCCAATTGCAAAGCGCTCTGAGTCACAGCCTAGATAAATTTTGGTGGCGGGCCCTTGTGCGTCGATAAATGCCCTAACCGCATTGATATCAATTGTGCGCACGCTCAGTCCTTAAAAGGGTGGAGTTACAGTCCAACAACCCGATGCTAGCAAATTTTGACGCTAATTTCATGACATGTAGAGCGTCAGTGTCATTTAAGAATGATTATTGGACTTTACCCGAGCCTGCAGGCGTGTACGACCTCGTCGGCACATCAGCTTTTCAGCACAGATTCCCAAAGCGCTCGCACCTGTTTTTTCATCACTAAAGATTCTTCCCAACGATCTGATAATTCATAGCCATCCGCGCCCGTCATCGCGTACTCGGGTGGCCCTAGCTCGCATAAAAAGGTAAAAGTCTCATCGGGACCCGCCTTTTTACGCCACTGCACGAAACCGCGACGCCACCAGTCCATAAAGACAGCCACCCAATGCTGATGCTGTGGAAATAACAGTTGCAACTGAATCTGCTCACGACTCGCGACTCGGCCATGAAACCCCCAACATTGATCAATAATGCGTTGCATGAACGCATCGTCTTCTGGCGAGATCGGATACCAGAACTCTCGCCCGACAACGTAATGCGACAAATCGCCAGTTAAACGCAAGTCAGGGATCGCATCCAATAGATGCAAGGTAAAAAACATCTCAGTCGTCATGCGATTTCGATGCGTCTCGATGTGCATACGGACGCCCGCTTGCTTGGCCAGCTCTCGCCAACCCTCTATCAAAGGGATGCACTCTTGAACTGTATACGGCCGTACATCTGGCTGCACATTTAAATGGTCCGCTCCAAACTCGAGCACGTGGTCGAGAATCGGTTTTAGATCATCAATAGTTTGGGGGTAAGCTTGCGCCTGCCAGGTCATCGCGTTGTCGCGCAAAAATTGTGTGACCTCTGCTGCGTAGTCACGGTCCGCAAAGCGCACGCCAGCCCCATCAAAACCGGCATCGCGAATCATGCTCAGTTTTTCTTGCAGACTCCATTCTTGTCCATCTGGGCGTCTGCGTTCCATTGCCCACAGTGATTGATAAATCAGAAGTTTTTGTGCCATGTGACTCTGCCTAGTAGACAACCACGCTACGAATCGATTCGCCAGAATGCATCAAATCAAAGCCATGATTTATTTTCTCTAGCGGCATGGTGTGTGTAATTAAATCGTCGATATTGATTTTGCCGTCCATGTACCAATCGACGATCTTAGGCACGTCAGTGCGACCGCGCGCACCGCCAAAGGCGGTTCCCTTCCAGGTTCTACCCGTCACCAACTGAAAGGGACGTGTCTTTATTTCTTGACCTGAGCCTGCCACGCCAATAATGACCGATACACCCCAACCTCGATGACAGCACTCAAGAGCCTGACGCATCACTTCAACGTTGCCGATGCACTCAAAACTATAGTCAGCACCACCCCCCGTCAGTTCGACCAGGTGTGCGACTAAGTCGCTGCCTATCTCGCTTGGGTTCACAAAATGCGTCAGGCCAAATTTCTTAGCTAAGGTTTCTCGTGCGGGATTTAGATCCACACCAATAATCATGTTGGCACCCGCCAGGCGCGCCCCTTGCACAACGTTTAAACCAATGCCGCCTAAGCCAAATACCACCACATTGGCGCCGGGCTCGACCTTGGCGGTATTAATGACCGCCCCGATGCCGGTCGTGACACCACAACCGATGTAACAGACCTTATCAAAAGGCGCATCTTCGCGAATTTTAGCCAACGCAATTTCAGGCAAGACTGTGAAATTGGCAAAGGTCGAACAGCCCATATAGTGATGAATAGGTTTTCCGCCGAGCGAAAAACGGCTTGTCCCGTCAGGCATCAAACCCTTGCCTTGCGTGCCACGAATCGCCGTACACAAATTCGTTTTACGAGACAAGCACGATTTACACTGGCGACACTCAGGCGTGTACAAGGGAATCACGTGATCGCCCTTCTTCAAGGTGGCGACTCCGGGTCCGACCTCGACTACGATTCCTGCGCCCTCGTGCCCTAGAATTGCCGGGAAGAGCCCTTCTGGGTCGGCGCCCGAGCGCGTGAACTCATCAGTATGACAAAGGCCTGTGGCTTTAATTTCTATCAAGACCTCGCCATACTTGGGGCCTTGAAGTTGCACTGTCTCGAGTACTAGGGGCTTTCCTGCCTCGTAAGCGACTGCTGCACGCACATCCATTTCACTGCCTCTTGAATCAATCAATCACGCCTGAACAGACCCCTTGGTTTGTTCACACCAAAAGAGTTTTTTTACCGCCCTGCTCAACAAAACCAAAGTAACGCTTACCTGAAGTTTGATTCTCATAAATCGAACCTTGATTCTTAGCAGGCGGCAAAGGCATGCGAATCGGAGTCGACACACAACGCGGCACGTTCGTATCCTTGCCACAAATCAGACGATTTGAGAACGCTTGCCAGTCGGCCTTACCTGCAGCCATCAGTGGGTACGCATCGGCCGCCGTGAACTCATAGAGCAGCAAGCCACGCGAGCGCTGTGAAATATTTTGAGCCGAACCATGCACCGCACGAACATGATGAAACGAAACAGAGCCTGCCGGGCCTTCACAGGCCACCGCCTGCGAAAAATCGACACCGCAAGTCTCAGGATCCATCGCACCACAAAAGTAGCCCTCGGCGTCATGGTGATCGTGCGTTGGGCCTTTGTGGGTGCCTGGAATCACGTACATGGCACCATTTTCGACTGTGGTGTCATCGAGCATGACGCCGGCAGCAAGCACGTCATCATTTGAATGCGGATAAAACGCCCAGTCTTGATGCCATTCAACCGGCGAACCAAAATGCGGCGCCTTCAGATTTAATTTAGAGCCGTGCAAACGCACATTTTCACCTAATAAATCTTGCAAGATACCCATAAACTTCGGCGTGGTCATCAGATCCTTGAAGACGGGATCAATCACATGTGGTTTTTTGATACGGCGAACTCTGGGTTCAGAGGCCTGGTGACCCGGCTCAAGATCATAGACGTCATCGTGCGTAGCAAGCGCTCGTGACTTCTCAACCAAGTCCGCCAAGACTTCTTTCATTCGCAAAATCGTTGCCTCTGGGACAACATCTTGCACGATCACAAAGCCTTCTTCAGCATATTGTTTAAGCTGTTTGGCATTCAAAATATGGTTCATCGGTCTCACCACTCAGATTTTGCTCGATCGCGCGAGCGATATTAAAAAAGGGTTGGAGGTGCAATGTTCGTCGCTGCCTACTTCAATCAACTTTAGCGCCCGAGGCGCGCACAGCTTTACCCCATTTTTCGACCTCTTGGACGATGAACAATTTCATCGCTTCAGGCTTTAGGGGTGACGCTTCTAAGCCAAGCGCTTCAAATTTTTCAAGTACGTCTGGCATTTTAGAGATGCGAAGCAAGACCTCGTTAATACGCGCGACTAAATTTGCGGGCATGTTTGGTGGACCACTAATCGCTGTCCAGGATTCAGCCTCGAAGCCCGGAAACCCTGACTCAGCAACCGTGGGCACGTCTGGCAGCGCGCTGCGTCGCGTCAGACTGGTGACGGCAATCGCACGCATCTTGCCCGACTTCACGTGCGGCACTGCTGAGTCAAAATTGACAAACATCATCGGCACCTGACCCGACATGAGATCGAGCATGGCCGGCGCGCCGCCCTTATAAGGAATGTGGGTGATGTTTAAGTCAGCGGCGGATTTAAGCATCTCCATTGAAAGGTGATTAGAGGCACCATTGCCTGTCGACGCATAGTTGTACTTATCTGGGCTAGCCTTCACTAAAGCGATGAGCTCTTGTAAATTATTAACGGCAAAAGCAGGGTTCACAACCAACGCGTTGGGACCCTTCGCGATCATGCCGATATGGGTGAGCCCCGTCACAATATCGTAGGGCATTGAGCGATATAAGGTGGCGTTGATCCCCTGGCTACCGACCCCTGATACCAGCAGCGTGTAACCATCGGGCGCGGCTTTAGATACGAAATCCGAGCCGATGTTACCGTTGGCACCAACCTTATTTTCGACGACGACGACTTGCCCAATTAATTCGGACATTTTTTGTGCAACTAAGCGTCCCATATTGTCAGTCGTGCCAGCCGGGGGCATCGGCACAACCAAACGAACGGGCTTAGTCGGCCATTCTTGGGCAAGGGTGTTCAGCCCTGCCAGGCTTAACACCGAGGCAAAGGCTAGAGAGGCGAGAGCAGATATCGTTGTCATAAGTTATTGTCTCAGAGTCTATGACTCTAGTTATTGTTAAGGGTAAAGCTTAGCCATATTAGAGCTAAATGGCCATTATTCGGGTAAAAAGTATAAGAATATTTAACTCAGGCTGGGGCGCGCAAGCAAGCAAGAGCACAAACAAAAAGGGATCAAAGCGTTGCGTGCGGTTGCGCAGTATGTGTAAGATATTGACAGCTTGCTTTGAAACAAGCGTACGCCTGCTTTTTGCGTCATGCGTTTGAAGACTATTTTTTATGGAGTCTCTGATGAAAAAAATACTGCTTGCTGTCTCTGCGCTCACGCTCTGTTTTGGTCTCGGGGTAAATTATGGACAAGGGTCTCATGCAATCCGTACTCATTGATCGCACTCGGCGCCTGCGCGACGACCCAGATACGGGTCACAATCGCTGGCATCCTGACATCACGCCCATCCTTGAAGTCGCGCCGGGCCAAGACGTTCTGCTAGAAACTCGCGACGCCTCAGACGGTCAGGTCAAGCCTGGCATGACCTTCGAGGATTTGGCCAAGCACGACAAAAAAGCTGGGCATCCCCTGACCGGACCCATCTTTGTGCAAGGCGCCAAACCGGGTGATGTCTTAGAAGTCGAGTTTGTTGAACTCACCCCCGAACGCCACGGTTGGACAGTGATCCGACCGGGTGCGGGCTTCTTGCGCGAGATCTTTGATGCGCGCTTTCTGGCGCACTGGGAGGTCGACCGCGGCTTTGCACGCTCGCCCCAGATACCAGGTGTCAAGATACCCGAAGGGGTCTTCATGGGCACGGCTGGCGTCGCCCCCTCTCATGCACAAATGCTACTTTGGAACGCGCGCGAGACCGACCTCGTCAAGCGTGGCGGCATCGCTCTGTTACCTGATGCCCAAGATGCAGTCCCCGCTTTTGAACCGATTGCCAGTCAAGGCTTGCGCACGATGCCACCGCGTGAAAACGGTGGCAATGCCGATATTCGCCAGTTGACGCGAGGCGCACGACTGCAATTACCCGTTGGGGTCGACGGCGCGCTGTTTTCCTTAGGCGATGCGCATTATGCGCAGGGCGACTCTGAGTGCTGTATCACCGCGATCGAAATGGGTGCGAGCGCAGTGGTGCGCTTTCGTCTGCTTGCCGGCGAAGCGGCCAAGCGAAAAACAAGGTTTCCTCGCTTTTCTCATCCGGGTTATTTCGCATCACCTCAGTGGGCCGCCCCGCATAACTTTGTGGCGACTACAGGCCTGCCTATTCGCGACGACGGCACACAAGAGTGTGAAGACCTCACACTGGCCGCGCGTAACGCCCTACTCGACATGATTGAGTTACTTGGTGAAAGAGGCTTTAGTCGCGAACAGGCCTATGTGATCTGTTCGCTCGCTGTCGACTTGCGCATCAGTAACGCAGTCGACTTGCCAAACGTCTGCGTCAGCGCGTTGCTTCCGGAAGCAATCTTTGAAAAATGATTAAAGAGTTGTAGCTTCAAAGGAGTGGTAGCTTGAAAGACGCTTTTGGTCAAACCGTCACCTGTTCGTCTCAGGCTGCACTCGAGGCTTACGATCAAGCTGTTGATTATCAGTTGCACGCTTGGCCCGGAGCCTTAGTCGCGCTTGAGCACGCCTTGCAACACGCACCGAACTTTGCCCTTGCGCACAGCACTCGCGCGTTGCTCTTGCAGTCTGCGGGGCGAGGCGCAAAGGCGCGAGAGGCCTCAAAACAGGCCCAGCTGTTTACACACGCAACTACAGCCCGAGAACAATCGCATTTGGGGATTATTGAGCTCATGCTCGAGGGTCGTTCGGCCTCGGCGCTAAAGTGCGTGCGTACGCATGCCTCGCAATGGCCTGGCGACGCGTTAGTGATGTCGCTTGCGCTTGGCGCCTTTGGGCTCATCGCCTTTAGCGGTTATGCCGATCACGATCAGCAGCGCTTTGACTTTGTACAAAAAATAGCACTGGCCTATCCTGCCGACTGCCCTTGGTTGCTGACGCATCAAGGCTGGGTCCTGATCGAAGCAAAACAACCCGAAGCAGGCCTACCCTTTGTCGCTCGCAGCCTGGCGCTGCGCCCAGCGAACGGTAACGCGGCCCACGTCATGATGCACGCAAGATTTGAACGCGACGAACCAGAACTTGCCCACAGTTTTGCAACGACATGGTTAGCAAGCTATCCAGATACAGCAATGCTGTTTGGGCACATTCACTGGCACACAGCACTGTGCGAAATTGAACTGGGTCAAACTGAAGAAGCTCTTAAGCGTTTGCTCAGCGTTATCGAGCCCCATCTAATTCACGCACCACCCATCGTGGGGATGACAGATGCTGCTTCTTTGCTATGGCGCTTGCAACTTAGAGGACTCAAAGATTTATCCTGGGTTGCTGCTCAAAAGTTTGCAAACGAAAAGTTTGCAAATGGAGGAAACCCTTTTGTCGAGATACATTTGGCGATGCTTGCAGTCGGCACTGGGCAGACAGAAGCGTTGGTGGCTTGTCGAGCGCGCTTACAAAAATTGGCTGCAGCGGGTCACGGTAGTGCCCCGAGCGCTTTGCGCTGGGTCGACGGCTTAGCAGCCTGGTTAGCAAGTGATTTCACCAAGGCCCAACAAGAGCTTGCGCAAAGCGTCGAACACGCAGTCACTTTGGGCGGCAGCCATGCCCAGCGCACCGTCATCGAGCGCACACTCGCCTCACTACGTTGAGGCGTAAACAAGCCCATACTTCTTTGGGCGACTTTTTTTCAAATATTTGCGAGTCAGGCTTTGCTTTGAATATTTTTTTGATGCAAAAGCAGAAACCCTGAGAGCGCAGCTGCGCCACCGACACAGCCATAGGCCACGCCAAAGTCATCAAAATACGTAACGACGACCGAGAACAACGAAGGCATCAACAACACACCTGCGAACATCAGGCCTGAGCCTAAGCCTGTTGCCTCGGTTCGTTGAGCTCCGCCTAAACGCGCCCACTCGGCGTAAGCCAAGCCGGTAAAGCCACTGGCAGTGGCACCCGCAAGCGCACATAACAAAAGCACTAACGTTGGTGCCCAATTCAAAGCAAACTGGCCAGCTAGTAAGGCGGTCACACCCATAACGAAACCCTGCCACGCTAAAAGCCATTGTGCGGTCACCCACTTATCGGCCAACCAACCCCAAAGCGGTCGACTTAGCACCGCAGCCAATTGATACAGCGCCAAAGCCCATCCTGCCTGAACCAAATCGAAGCCCGCTTTACTGGTCAAGTGCACGGTCAAAAAAGCGATGAAACAGAGTTGCACCCCGCTATAAATAAAACTCGCAAGCGCAAGCCGTCTGAGCGCGGGACGCTCGCGTAAGATTTGCACTGGCGCCAAAAGCCCTTTGCTAAAGATCGCGCGAGTCGGATCACGATCCGTATCCCAACGCCGGCGCACGCCTTCAAGCAACAGCAAGGCTACGAATACCGGCAGAGTCTGGAACAGCAGCGCGGTTTGCCAACCAAACCTTACCGTCAGTGGAACCATCACAAGACCCGCCAACACACCCCCTAAGGGCACACCGATCTGTCGAATCGACAATACTAAATTCATGACACGCGCAGGGGTATGCGGCACTAGCAGATGCGCGCTTGCTGGCGCAGTTGCGCCATAGGCCAAACCTAGAAGCGCGGCTCCGAGCACGACTGAAATCACACTCCCTAGAGAGCACGACAGCAGCATTGCAAGGGTTGCCACTAAAACAAGCTGACTGACTCTGACTGCCCCGAAACGTCGAATAAAGCGTGGCGAAAGTAACGCTGAAATAATCCCGACACCGTAAACCGTTGAAATAAAAAATCCGACAAGCGTACCGGGCACCTGTAGGTCTTTTGCAATGACCGGCGCCACAACCGGAAACGAATACGCCGCCATCGTGGCAATGCTTTGCGTGGCAAGCGTTGCGATTAACGGCCAAACCGGAAACTTTAACTTTTGAACAAGCTCACTGGCGAGTGGCGGCGGCTGGGCGGACATGGTTCTCTCTTTGCAACAATCAGCATACTGTACCCACTATTTGCGCAAACGATACTGCACGAGGCCGCCGCGCCACCGCGCTTGGCCAGACCCGTCTCCTTCAAACAAATGGTGCGCTGCACGAAACCTCAACGCTGCCAAGTTAGCTTAAGATGCAAGCCATGTTCAACCCTCTTACTTGCCCGACCCACCGGACTCAATGATGAAACGACAAAGCCCTTATCTCGTAGGCGAAACCGCAATCGTGACAGGTGCGGGTAATGGCATAGGAAAAGCGTTAGCCGTTGAGGTGGCGTCCGAAGGTGCAAACGTGTTTTTGGTAGATATTGATCCG
This sequence comes from Bordetella parapertussis, assembly GCA_945887835.1. Lineage (GTDB taxonomy): Bacteria > Pseudomonadota > Gammaproteobacteria > Burkholderiales > Burkholderiaceae_B > Zwartia > Zwartia parapertussis_B. Next base: position 33,267 of record CAMCZQ010000004.1, read on the forward strand.
CAAAAACTCAGCGACAGCGTGTCTGAACTCCAAGCCCTAGGCTACAAGGCCAAAGGGGCCGTCATCGATCTGGCGCTTTCTGGGGCTGCACAACTGGTCTTTGACCAAGCACAAACAGCGTTCGGTGCCTTGCACATGGTGGTGCACTCGGCCTCGCCCCCCAGGCGCGAGACCGACACCTGGCGTACCGTCAGCAGCGACACTTGGGACGCGATGTATCACGTCAATGTGAAATTCGGTTTTGAACTTGCCCGGCTAGTTGGCCAGCACATGATTGAAGAAAAAATCGCGGGACGCATGGTTTATTTAACCTCACTGCACGCCCATACCCCTCGCAACTTACCCCACTACGCCACCAGTAAGGCTGCGATGCTCATGCTGGTCAAAGAACTGGCAAAAACCTGGGCACGCCACGGCATCAGAATCAACGCCTTAACGCCTGGTGCAATTGCCGCGGGTGGTTTTAAACCCGCAGGTGATTTGGCCTTAAAAATTCCAATGCAAAAACTTGGCACTGCCCAAGACGTTGCAGCAATGGGTTTGACCCTGTTAATTGATCGGTTTTCTGGCTATGTCACTGGCACAGAGTTGGTGGTAGACGGCGGACTCAGCGTCTTTAATTGGTTTGAGCCAGTTCAGTGAGGTTTTTAAAATGAACATTCATCTCAAAACCATTCTGCAGTACGCCCTGACAATTTTTTTAAGCGCCTTTTTACTTTTTCAGGTGCAACCGCTTATCGCAAAAATGATTCTGCCGTGGTTTGGCGGCTCGGCCTCAGTCTGGACCGCCTGCATGTTGTTTTTTCAAATGGTGTTACTGCTGGGCTACATCTACTCGCATTGGGTCGTGCAGTATCTTTCTTCAGTGCGTCAAAGCTATTTGCATATTGCGTTGATCATTGTCAGCTTAATTTTCTTACCCATTCAACCTGGCCAAAGTTGGCAACCTACGGGCAGCGAAAATCCAACCTTACAGATTATTGGCTTGCTACTGGTCTCAATCGGGCTACCCTATTTTGTTCTGTCAACAACGGGGCCGTTACTACAGGCTTGGTTTGCCCGCGAAAAATCTGGCACCGTCCCCTATCGTCTGTTTGCCCTTTCAAATCTTGGCTCGCTACTGGCACTGCTCGCGTATCCGATTGCTGTTGAACCTTTCTTTAACTCAACGGTTCAATCGTATTTATGGTCAAGTTTGTATCTGATCTTTGGAGTCAGTTGCTCATTACTTGCCTGGCGAAACCGCAAGGCTGCGACGTTGGCAACACCTGATACTCAAGCGTTTGTTGCCGAATCAGCGGCCAAACTCAAAGGTAGTCATTACCTTTCGTGGCTCTTGCTTGCTGCCTGCCCCTCGATCTTAATGGTTGCCGACACAAGCTACCTAACCGAAAACGTCGCACCCATCCCCATGCTTTGGGTGATTCCGCTTGCGCTTTATCTGCTGTCATTCATTATCTGCTTTGAGCGCCCCCATTGGTATCAACGAAAGTTTTTTATCCCGCTATTTGTGGTCTCGTTGTTCGTTTTAGCGCTGCTACCGACACTTTCACACTCACTCATGCCTCTGATCGTCTTTATTGCAATCAATCTAACTGCCTTTTTTATTGTGTGTGTCGTTTGTCACGGAGAGCTCGCCAAACAACAACCTCATCCGAAGCACTTGACCATTTATTATTTGATGCTGGCGGTCGGTGGTTTAGTGGGAGGCCTGTTTGTTGGCGTCATCGCCCCCTACGCCTTCAATGGAAACTATGAATTTTCAGTTGGTGTCGTGTTGGCAGGCGTTGTCACGTTTGGCGTTCTGCGCCATCAGTTGTTGCCTCACCATCCGTACCGTTTGACCATTACCGCACTTTCGGTGGTTACGATCGCAGCCTTAGGTTACATCAGGTTCAATGATCATATGCAAGAGCTTGCAGGCGCCGATATCAAGGTCAGAAATTTTTACGGAACGATCAACGTTTTTACCAGAGCTGAGCAAAACCTTCGCTACATGGCGCATGGCATTGTCAATCACGGCGAACAGTCGCTTGACCCAGTCTTATCAAAAAAACCAACTGCCTATTATATTGAGGCAGCAGGCGCAGGAAAAGCCATCCTGTACAAAGCGAAACATTCAGACGCCATCAAAGTGGGGATTGTTGGACTAGGCGCAGGCACCTTGGCAACGTATGGACGTGATCAAGACACTTATATATTTTATGAAATTAATCCGCAAGTCGTTGAGCTTGCCGAAAAGAACTTCACTTATCTCAAAGATACCAAAGCCAAGACACAAATGATTTTGGGCGACGCGCGTATTCAGTTAGAGCGTGAGCCCGCTAACAAATTTGACGTGCTGATCATCGACGCTTTTTCTGGTGATTCAATCCCCGTGCATCTGTTAACGCTCGAAGCCTTTAAAGAGTACTTCAGGCATCTCAAGCCAGACGGCATTCTTGCTGTGCACATCACTAACTGGTATTTCGATCTGGCCCCCGTCATTAAAATGGCAGCCGATCAACTAAAGAAAGACGCCCGCATTGTCTCGGTCGAAAGGGATAATGAAAAAAATATCCTCCGCTCACAGTGGGCGGTTATCAGCGCAGACGAGGCATTTTTCAAAAGCGAAGGCCTGAAAGACGAACTTCCGATCAAGTTAAATCGCTCTTTCAAAGCTTGGAAAGACGGCTACAGCAGCTTGTTCTCGGTTCTCAAAGAGTAGTAAGGTTTGCAAAAAACGGTTTAGTGTCTTTGGGGGGATGTCAACCATGTGCAGCCACTACAAACCCGTCACCCAGATCAGCCAATTGCGCCGAACCTTTGGGCTTGGCCAGTTAGAGCAGCTCGGCAAGCCTGACATGTGGCCGGGCTACGAAGGGCTATTCATCCGCCCTCACCCGCACGCCGATGTGGGCGACGAGGCGGTACCCGCGCGTGAGGCACTCACTGGTCAGTGGGGCTTGATCCCTCATTGGTCTAAGGATGGCAAGGTCAAGGGTACTTTTAACGCACGCGGTGAAACCATTGCTGAAAAGCCGACGTTTCGCGATGCCTGGAAAAAGGGCCAGCGCTGCATTATTCCAGCGCTGTCGGTATTTGAGCCTGATTGGCGCTCGGGCAAGGCCGTGGCAGCTGAAGTGTCGCGAGCTAATGGCGAACCAATGGGCATTGCGGGTATCTGGTCTGCGTGGCGCTCGCCTACTGGTTGGGTCGAGAGCTACACCATGCTCACAGTCAATGCAAATGATCACGCAGTGTTTAAGTTACTACACAAGCCACAAGATGAAAAGCGCATGGTGGTGATCTTGAACCCTGACAGCTATGAGACTTGTCTGACAGGTTCACTGTCAGACATAACGCCGCTCATTAGGCAGTGTCCTGCTGAGGGTCTTCAGCTTCAAAGCCCTTAATGAGCGGTGCTCCCACACCACTGTCGCGGCCGAAAGTGGATAGGCAAAAATAGAATAAATGACTACGTAGCCAATAAGAGTTTTTTACTCATTTTTAATCGAGTGTCCTTGGCTTGCCTAGCAGTCGCTTCAAATCTTCTGGGGCAGATGCGTAGACTCGTTGATTGTTCTCGATATCCTTTTTGTATTCGTCACCACCAACAACACAACCACGAGACATGACTTTGATGTTGTAGGTTCCTAATTCTTTCTGCAAATTATCAAAGTCACCATGGAACATCAGGCCGTGCACATACCACCGAGGTGAGCTCGTATTCTCAAAAAATGTTTTAAGCGGAGTAGCAAAATCGCTAAGCGCGATAGCCATCACCAAGGCACCGATCGGTAACACTGCAAAAAAACGTTTATTACGCAAAGCATCCACAGCCTTTATCGCAAACGCTTTAGGCATCGCGTGTATGAAGCACCAAAGCTTATACACTTTAGAATTTTTCAATGACTGCGACTCGGCATGATTGTGAAAGACCAGAGCGGGCAGCCACTCGCCTCGCTCAGTGATGATTTGTTCAATCGCTTGCAAAGCATACGGATTTAAGTCTGGGCTATTTGCTCGTCTTGCAAGCAGATAAGCCGACTCAGTATTGTTAAAGCGCTCTTTAAAGTAGGCTAGATTCATTGATTAATACAGCTTCAAAATTTTCTGCACCGTCTCTTTGACTTTCTTCTTAAGAGCTGCCGGCGCTAACACTTCGACATCAGGCCCTTGGCGTAGGATGTCTTGAATCAGCTCCCAATCTTCACCATAGGGCACTTCAAGTGTGTAGCTACCATCAGCGTGCACTTCACCAACTTGCTCGGGATGCCAGACTTCGCGTGCAACCCACTGGGCTCTGAACGGGGTGAACTTTAGTTTGGCGACTTGGCGATTTTTACCTGAAAAGATGCCGTAGCTGGTTTCGAACATTTCGCGCAACTCTGCCTCGGCCACATTCTTTGCGGCTTTATCGACCAGTTGAACGCCGTTCAGCGCATCCAAGGCAAAGCTGCGCAAACCTTCACGCAGATGGCAGTAACCATCCATATACCAATTGTCGCGGTAATAGACCAAGCGCTGGGGCGACACTTGCCGCTCGGTTGTCTGCCCCGTTTGACGCGCAAAGTGTTTGATGTCGAGCCGTTTACGTTGAACTAAGGCGTGGGCAATCACTTGAAAGTAGTCGCCAGAGACTTGGCGTTGTGCCATCGGCAAGATGCGAATCCGATTCATGGCTTCTTTAGAGCTGCCGATACCTTCGTCTAACAAGCCTTCAAGGCGGGCTTTAAACGGCGCCACATGCGGTAACAGCAAGCCGCCGGGTTCGAGCTTTGAAATTAACTCGATCATTGTCAGTAGCGAATGGATCTCTTGTTGGTTGAACCAAACGCCGGGCAACTCAAAGGTTTTACCGTCTGTTGGTTGACGCGTCATGGCATAGCCGCGTAGCGTGGCATCCCAGGCAAAGGGGATATGAAGCCGATCGCGCATATAGGCCAAATCACGATTTAAGGTGGCGCGAGACACCTCGAGCGCTTCTTGCATCTGCTTCATTGTGACCGAAGGTTTGGCCATCAGCATGGCTTGAATCTTATAGAAGCGTTCGGTGCGATCCATTATTTTTATCCGCCAATCATGCAACTGAGTGCAAGTGTTGAACCAATGATAGTTAACTTTTTGACAAATATGGGCGAACCTTTGGGTGTTTATTGTTAATTAAGCGTCACAGGCTGCGACTCGCGGCGAAAGGCTGCGCGGTAGTCACGACAGGCACTCACGATAAACTCAGCTGCCGAGGCCAAGGTTCTAGTGTACTCAGCGACATCCGCGCAGTGAGTTTCGTAGGTCAGCCAGACAGTGTTATTGCCATTCACCACAGCCTTAACGCAGCGGCGGTCTGCGTTGATTTCGTTTGCTACGTTTAAAGCGCTAGTTCGATCGGCGGGGTCTAGCTCCCAGTAAACACAGCAGTAAAGACGAAAACCGCCTTGGCTTTGATACGGATCGACATAGAGCTTCCAGCCTTCGCACTTAAACCCGATTGAGCCGTCGTTATCTAGCTTGGGGCGAAAACCCTCGTCAGTCAGATGATTCAGAATTTGCTGCAGATTGACGTCAACTTCAACTTTTGGGGTGGGTAAAGCGATGGTTGCACTCTCAGTGCTTGGGGCGTCTGACATTTGAAATCTCCTAAGATGTAATCCTCATAACAGATATGAGGTTAGTATCACCGTATAGGTGACTCACAGGATGAGACACTCGGTCTCAAACCGATAAGATTTCGTCAAAAAGTGAACGAAAGACGGCAGCCTAAAACGGCTATTCTTAGGTAAGCCTTCTTTTCAAACTAAACCTCATGGCTAACTTAGTCCCCGACCTGTTTAAGCCCAAGTACAGCACCGGCATCGAGCGCGAGCTTGATGTTTTGTATCGTCTTGAGGCGTCGTTGCCCGACGGCTATGAAATCTTTCATAGCGTGTCGTGGCATTCACTGCATAACGACTACGACAAACACGGTGAGATTGATATTGTGGTGCTCTCGCCCATCGGTAACGTCTTGCTTGTTGAGGTCAAAGCCGGCGACGTTTCGATCACCGATGGCCAAATCACTAAGGTCTATCGCGATGGGCCCAGTGATGTGGGGAGACAGACCAGGATTCAGTTTGCGGCGGTGATCAGTCGGCTGTCGAACGCGGGCTTGCACACCCATGTCACAAACTGCCTTGTGCTACCCGACTACGTTGTCGGTGATCAACACATCATCACGATACCGCCTGAACGTATTATTGATGCAACGCGTTTTGACCAGTTAGGCTCACTTGTCAGGGACATGCTGACTCATGACCAACCAGCCACCGATATTGAACGTATTCGTAAATTCTTTTGTAATCAATTTAACGTCACGCTAGACATGCGCGTCTTGGGCGAGCAGGTGCGCACCGCGACCCTACGCTTGGCTGATGGCCTAGCCACCTGGGTGCCACGCATCACAGCCCCTTCAGGCGTCATCAGAATACAAGCCACAGCCGGCTCAGGTAAAACGCAGCTTGCGCTTAAATTATTAGAAGACGCCTCAACAAAGTCTTTCAAAAGCTTATACGTTTGCTACAACCGAAGCCTCGCCGATCACATTGGGCATATTGCATCAGCCAGAGCTAAGGTCGCGAGTTTTCATGAACTGTGCGTTGAGTATTATCGGCAAACCGTAGGCGAGCCTGATTTTGCGGCACCCAACAACTACGATCGCTTAAGCCAACACTATTGCGAGGCGATAGAGGCGAACCTAAATTTGCAACAACGCTATCAACTCATCATTTTAGATGAGGCGCAAGACTTTCAACCCGAATGGGTGGCGGCGTTATTGCCCCAGCTAACCGATGACGGCAAGATCTATCTGCTTGAGGATGATGCACAGCGACTCTATAAACGTGAAGAGTTTGATCTAACGGGTGTAGTGACCGTTACCTGCCAAGATAACTTTCGAACTCCTGGCGCGATTTGCCATGTCATTAACGCGCTGGGGTTAACTGAACAGCCTGTGGTGTCTCGCTCTTTCTACCGCGGCGAATCACCTAATTTTTATACTTACAACAATGATCAAGAGCTGTTGCGTGAAACCGAGACCGCAGTCAAGCAGCTGCTCAAGCGAGGCATTGCCCTCAAGGATATTGCGATCATTAGTTGGCGTGGCTTAGCCGGTTCGGTCTTAATTAGGACACCGCAGCTGGGTGAATTCACGCTACGACGCCCTACTGGCAGGTATTCAGCCGCTGGTGATGCGCTATGGACTGAAGGTGCGCTACTAACGGATTCTGTCTATCGCTTTAAAGGCCAAAGCGTAGCGGGTATTGTGCTCACTGAAGTTGACTTTGAAGCCTTTGACGACAAAGCGCGGCGTCAACTGTTTGTGGGTTTGACGCGCGCGCAACTGGCTGTTGAAGTTGTGTTGACTCAACAAGCTGCCAGTTGCTTAAGCTCAATTCTGTGACGCGTATACTGCGGCGGGGTAATTTTGAGTCTTTGCACCCTCACCCACCAGTGCTCGGGTAGTGTCCGTGATCGCTGGTAACTGGTTGTTGTATCAACGTATAACGAGCGATTTGTACTGTTAATGATGTGATTTCAACCTGCTGCTGATATCAGTTTTGTGGCGTCCTCAAGAGCGCGCTGTTCGAATGCAGATTTAAAGTCTAAACACTCAGCTTGCTTCAGCCCAACTTCTGGCGTAACGGCTACAGCCTTCCATTGCCTGACAGCTTCGACCACCTCACTGAGAATTGCGTTTGCTGCCGCTGGTGTCAACTCGAAGCGAGTTGCCTGCTGTAGCAGTTGCTTTACCGACGTGATCGGACCAGTGTCCTCGCTCAGCCATGTTTTTGACTCAGGTTCTTTATCTGGAAACGGATTCAGATCAAAGGCGGGTGCGAGACGCCATTGATTATTGTTGGCATATAAAAAACCAATGTTTTGCAAATGATCATCAACGTTAGTAATCAAATGGTTAAAGACCAAGCGACGCCACAGCTGTTTGGCATCTGCGATAAAGTCTTTGCAATGCGAGCGCATCAAATCGAGTATCTCGGTGTATGAGTGCTCGTCATCACGCTTAGCTTGCAATAGCGTGGCACCCGAAATATACGGGATACGACCTTGCTCAGGTGTTCGATCAAAGCGCCGAATGATTGCAACGGGTTGCTCTTGCACCAGCACAATTCGCGCTAAGGCGCTATCGATTCCCGCTAGGGTTGCCAAACGAAGTGCTAAGACCTCACCGCGCGTGACACAACGTTCATCGCTCACGCTCGGAAATTTACCTAGACACAGTGCACTGTCTGTATCGAGTACGGTGCACTTAGGCCGCATGCCACCAAGCGACGTACCCTTACCTTGTAGATATTTAAGATCGGCTGCGGTCTCTTGACTGAGCTCAACCGCTCGCGATGCTAGTAGTATTTTTTCAAGTTCTAGCAATACGGGTGTTGTATGGCCATCGGCTTCAGCACCGCGCAGATATTGGCCTGCTTCGTTTCGCAGTCGAAGGGCACCAACACGACTGTAATCATCTACCGCAGTGAGATAGTCAATTTCTGATAACGCAGCAAGTGAGGCGTCAGTCGCTCGGGCTTTTGCGTGCGCGCGCGCGATCACGCGTCGACCCCAAGCATCGGGCTCAGAGTCTGCTAAGGCGAGAAAAAAACATGAGTCATCTTTGCTTGGTGGTTTTCGTAGTTGATGCCCTACCTGGCGCCGCAAATCAGGCGAAATATCAAAGCACAGTGGATTCGTTAACCATTGCTCACTGTAAGTAAATTGAGAGAACTCTCGGGGGCCATTTTTAGCGTAAATCAGGCGACCGAGCGGCGGCTCAACACGGCCCAAGCAAACCTCAAGACTCGTGCGACGCGTAACCGGTTTAAAGGTTGTTTTCGTTGCCACTAGAACGCACCCGTTTCAGCGGTAGTTTTTGACTTGCGAATGCGTTGCGGCAGTTTTTCATCCATCATAATTAAACCGATCGAGTCGTTTGCGGTGTCGAGAAGCTGATCAAGCTTATCGAGCTCACCAAAGACTTGTAGGGCTCGGACTAGATGTTGAAGTGCACTGCCAGGGTGCCCCGACTCTAGACGGCGAACCGTATTGATTGACGTGCCGATGCGCTCTGCAAGATCTTGTTGCGACAAATTACGCCGGCGCCGAGCGAGTGATAGGGCCAAACCTAAACGGTCTAAGCTGCGTGCGGCTGGCAATGGGATATCAGACATATAAATTTAAATACCTATAAATGAATTTTTATAAATTATAAAAGTCTATATATATAACTTTAAATTAATCATATCTTACTTAATTTTCAATTTATTTGTCAACATTTTTACTATAACATTCAAAATATAAACTTTTAAATTATATAAATATCAATTTTTGAATACTTTGTTAGTTATTTTACTAAAAAATCTTATCTTAACGACTCCTCCCTCGCCTGTCTCACCCCCTGAGGCACCTACCCCTCTATTGTCCAGTCAAATCCACTTATTTTTATTAATACAGTTGATTTATACAGTTTAAGTGTTATTATGAACATATGAACACTGTCAATCACACCCAAACGTTCTCGCTTGACGAGCTCTGTACCCTCACCGACCTCACCAAACGCACGGTTCGCTACTACGTCCAAATCGGGCTAGTGAGCCGGCCTGAAGGTGAAACGCGGGCAGCAAAGTACTCGTCACAGCATCTTGAACAACTTTTGCTTGTCAAAAAATGGACAGCAGCCGGGGTATCGCTTGACCGTATTCGTGAACTGCTTCAAGGCGGCTCAGCGCCAGTACCTGAGCGAGGGCGCGTGCCTGGGTCAATCGAAGTCTGCAGCCATTTGCATGTGGCGCAGGGCGTTGAGCTTGTGATTGAACCGACCCGCGCCGGGTTAACCCCCGAGCAATTGCGTCACTTTGTTCGAGCCGTGATGAGCGCCTACGAACAGATCAACCAAGACAGCACAACAAAGGCAAACCAATGAGCGAAATTATCGAATTCGACGGCCCACAGGCCACCCTACGTAATGGCCAAGGCGATCCACTGATCCTAAAAGACGTCTCCATCACGGGCGAACTGCGTGGTGCAATGTTTGAAGCACACGTGCGCCAAACGTTTAGCAACCCTACGGAGACTCACGCTGAAGTCGTGTACAGCTTTCCGCTGCCCTGGGGCGCAACATTGTTAGGTGTTGAAGTTCAGCTTGGCCAAGTCAAACTAACCGGTACTGTGGTTGCCAAAGCCGAAGCTGAAGAACAATATGAAGAGACCCTTTCAAAGGGCGATGCTGCCATCATGCTCGAGCGTGGCAACGATGGTAATTATGTTTTGCATCTGGGTAACTTGGCGCCTGGTGAAGACTGTGTGATCGACATGCACTATGGCCAGTTGTTGCAGTTTGAACAGGGCGGCCTACGCTTGGCCATTCCAACCGTCATCGCCCCACGTTATGGCGATGCGGTTCGCGAGGGTGGCTTAGCACCCTATCAAGTCCCAGAAACAGACCTGTTGGCAGAGTATGGGTTTAGCTTGACGCTAAATTTGCATGGCGATCTGGTCAACGCGCGCATTGCTTCACCAAGTCACCCTATTAGTATGGCCAACCACGCAGCCGATCACATGTTGACCGTGGCCCTCGTCCAACAAAGCTATTTAGATCGTGACTTCATTCTTGTACTTGATCAACTCGCCCAATGTTCAGTTGCCACCCTAGCGCCCGACTACGTCGATGCAAAAACCTTTGTCGCCACCGCCAGCTTTAGCCCAAGCATTCCCAACGCCAAAGCACAAAATACCGCGATCAAGATTTTGGTTGACTGTTCTGGCTCGATGGCGGGCGGCAGCATCCAAGCTGCACGACGCGCCTTGATGGCCATTGTTAAAAAATTCAACACCGGCGACAAGTTCTCGCTCTCTAAGTTTGGCTCATCGGTTGAACACCGCTCGCTTTCTCTTTGGACAGCCTCTGAGCAATCACGCTTAGGTGCAGAAAAATGGATCGCCGAACTAAATGCCGACATGGGTGGTACTGACATGCTAGAGGCCATCGAAAGTACCTTTGAGTTGGCGCATAGCAGCCCTTGCGATGTCTTGCTAATTACCGATGGTCAGATCTACGGTATTGACGCCGTCATCGGACAAGCTAAAGCTTCAAAGCATCGCGTGTTTACCGTGGGCATTGGAAGTAGCCCAAGCGACAACCTGTTACGTCGCCTTGCGGTTGAAACCAATGGGGCCTGTGATTTTGTAGCTGAAGGCGAAACCGTTGAACCTGCAATCGTGCGTATGTTCAATCGCTTGCGTTCGCCGGCTGTGACCAAGGTCTCAGTTCAGTGGCCCGAAGGCTTTACCCCTAAGCTCTTGACTACAATAGACAGCACGGCGTTTGATGGTGACACCCTGCACGCGTCGGCTTGGTTTCATACAAAGCCAACTGGTCGGATCACGCTGTTGGGTCAGTTAGTTGGCCAAGACACTGTGCAAGAGCTTGGCCGTGTAGAAATCAACGAAACACCCGCAACTTCGACGGCCTTGTCACGCTTGGCAGCCGCTGGGAAAATGCAACATTTGGCGGGTGCAGCCGAGGCGACTAAGCTTGCGCTTGATTACCAATTGGTCACAGAGCACTCCAACTTTTTAATGCTGCATGAGCGCAGCGCAGAAGACAAAGCACCTAATATGCCTGAGCTGCACAAGGTCAAGCAAATGCTGCCGGCGGGCTGGGGTGGCGCTGGCCTGGATCAAGTGCATTACATGAGAAACTCAGTGAGTTTGTCGTGCGATGAGTCGATCTCAGACATATTCTCATCGCCCACCGTCATGCGCAGTCGAGGCGTACGTTCACCACAAGTGGAAGCCCTTGACATATCCGGGATGGATCATTACGGCATCCCAGCTTTCTTAAGACGACAGGTTGACCCAGTGCCCACAATCGGCGCTGTCGGTGACCGGATCACGATCAAAGCAGATCGCATCTGGTTTAAGTTAGATGCCGCCCAAAAAACAATCTTTGCGCTACTCACGCCTAACCCTAAGGCCATTGGTGCGAGGATCTGGTTTGTCAATAAAACGCACGAAGTCTTTGACTACATGGACTTCGTCAGCTTAGAAGACGCCGTAAACGAGTTGCAGCTAAACGGTTTTAGCGATTACGTTAAGAAAAGGTTTTCTCTACTGAATCGAACTCGTACGCGCTACACCTGGAAATGTGAAGACCACACACGGGTCTACACAAACTCAACCACTTGGGTAAAAACATAGCGATAGAAATTTTGCTGTGATGCGCGACATTCAGTTGTAATATCTCTAAGCTATCCTATAGTCGAAGCTGACACTAGGCGTCGCCAAAGGGTAAAGCAACTGAACGTAGGGGCATCATGGGCTATAAGGTTTCTCTCGGTCTGCAAACGTATCAATTCTCAGACCTCAAAACGGTGATGGCTAAGGCCAGCCCGCTGCGCTCTGGCGATTGCCTGTCAGGCGTGGCGGCCCTGTCTAATGAAGAACGGGTCGCTGCTGCCCTCGTGCTGGCTGATCTACCGTTAAAAAGATTTCTTGAAGAACAGCTCATTGCCTACGAAGACGACGAAGTCACGCGGGTGATTCTGGACGACCATCGAGCCGACACGTTTGCACCAATCTCAAGCTTTACCGTGGGCGATTTTCGTAACTGGCTACTGTCTGATGCCGTCGGCGCCAACGAACTCAACGCGGTCGCACCAGGGTTAACGCCCGAGATGGTTGCTGCCGTTTCAAAAATCATGCGTAACCAAGATCTGATTTTGGTTGCCGCTAAATGCCAGGTTGTCACGCGCTTCAGAAACACACTGGGCCTCGCCGGTAGACTATCCGTCAGGCTTCAACCTAACCACCCTACCGACGACGCCCGCGGCGTTGGTGCTGCCATCATTGACGGCTTGCTGTATGGCGCGGGTGATGCGGTCATCGGCGTAAACCCCGCCTCAGATAACTTTCGTGAAATCAGCCAGATCTTATCCTTGCTGGATAAGGTGCGCGAAAAATTTGATATCCCAACTCAGACTTGTGTGCTCACACATGTCACGACGACCTTGCGGGCGATCGAGGCCGGCTTGCCTGTCGATTTGGTGTTTCAATCCATCGGCGGCACCGAGGGTGTCAATCGCGGCTTTGGCGTCAACGCAGCACTCTTACAAGAAGCGCACGAAGCGGCACTCTCGTTGCAGCGCGGCACTGTCGGCAACAATGTGATGTATTTCGAAACCGGCCAAGGTAGCGCGCTTTCGGCAAATGCCTCACACGGTGTCGATCAACAAACGATCGAAGCCAGATCCTACGGCTTGGCACGCCGCTTTAAACCTTTACTGTTAAACAGTGTTGTCGGCTTTATTGGCCCCGAATATCTGTTTGACGGCAAGCAGATTATTCGCGCTGGGCTTGAAGATCATTTTTGCGGCAAGTTACTCGGCTTACCTATGGGTTGTGATATTTGCTACACCAATCATGCCGAAGCCGATCAAGATGATATGGATACCCTGCTGACCCTACTGGGCGTGGCGGGCATCAACTACATCATGGGTGTACCGGGCTCAGACGACATCATGCTGGGCTATCAAAGCACGTCGTTTCATGATGCGTTGTATATCAGACGCGTACTAGGAAAAAAGCCAGCGCCAGAATTTGAAGCTTGGCTTGAAAAGATGCAGTTGGTTGATGGCAACGGGCGAGTCATCAGCCCCGTTGATTCGCAACCCCTACTGATCGTTTAAGGAGAATGCCGTGCTTAAGCGCTCTGTGGTGTCGCTCGAGAAAGCCTCAGTGGCATCCTCCGACAAAGCCTTAGTTGTGTCTTCCGACCAAGCCCCAGTGCTATCGCCCAACAAAGCGTTAATTTCTGAAGCTACGCCCGCTTGGTTAAAGTTAAAAGAACTGACCGGTGCACGAATCGCACTGGGTCGTACGGGCGTAAGTTTGCCCACCAAAGATATCCTCGAGTTTCGCATGGCGCATGCACGTGCCCGCGATGCAGTTCATACCGCGCTTGATATTGAGCCTTTGTTCAAGGCACTTGTCAGTCAGGGCTTCGAACCAATCACAGTGGCAAGTCAAGCCGTCGACCGGCACACGTTTTTGCTGCGCCCCGACCTCGGGCGTCGACTCTCAGTTGCCAGCGCACAAACCTTGACGAACTTAAGTCACGACACCAAGCAACCATTACCCAGCCTGGCCTTTGTGATTGCCGATGGGCTTTCAGCGCAAGCAATTCAAAACCATGCCCTAGCATTTCTCGAGACCTTGCGCTTAGAACTGCCGCAGGTGCAAGAGGCGGCCGTGGTGGTTGCGACCCAAGCTCGCGTGGCGCTTGGAGATGAGATTGGTGAAATTCTGGGCGCTGAGCTGGTGGTTGTATTGATCGGCGAGCGACCTGGCCTATCCGCCCCTGACAGCATGAGTGCGTATCTGACATGGCACCCCAAGGTAGGCCGAACAGATGTTGAGCGTAACTGCCTTTCAAACATACGCCTTGAAGGTTTGAGTTATACCGAGGCCGCGCAAAAGCTTGCTTGGTTGATCAGGCAGGCGAAGGTGTTGGGCAAAAGCGGTGTTGAGTTGAAAGAAGAGTCTGAATCGTGAGAAGATATTTGGTGACAAGCGTGTCTATTAGAGTCTAATCGTACAAGGTTTACACAAAAATAATGAACACCACACCAAACACCAACGCTTTACCACTTGCCGGGTTGAAAGTTCTTGACCTAACACGCGCCTTGGCAGGCCCTTTCAGCGCAATGATTTTGGCCGACCTAGGTGCCGACGTCATCAAAATAGAACCCACGCCAAACGGCGAGATGGTGCGAGGTTGGGGCCCGTTTCAAGAGGGCATCAGTGTTTATTACTTAAGCATTCATCGCAACAAACGCAGCTTGGCGGTTGATTTTCGGCAGCCCAAGGGGCTTGAGCTGATTCGCACCATGGCCAAACAGGCTGACATCATTATCGAGAACTTCAAACCCGGCGTGATGGCCGACATGAAGATGGACTATGCCGCACTGTCCGCCATGAATCCACGCTTAATCTATGCCTCGATTACAGGCTTTGGCAACACCGGCCCTTATGGCAGCTGGCCCGGTATGGATCAAATCGCACAAGGCATGTCAGGGCTGATGAGCTTGACGGGTCAGGCCGCAACGGGCCCCACGCGCGTGGGGATCCCAATCGGCGATGTGGTGGGTGGTATGTGGGCAACGATGGGGATCCAGGCTGCCATCATTCAACGCCAGGCAACCGGCCGCGGTCAACTGGTTGAAACGTCTTTGCTTGCTGGCTTGATCGGCTTACTCACCGTGCAGGGGCAACGTCAATTGAGCTTGGGTGATACCCCCGGCGTTGCAGGCAACGATCACCCGGTCATCTGCCCCTACGGCATGTTTGAAGCCAGCGATGGCCCGTTCAATATGGCGGCGGCCACCGAGGATATGTGGGTCAAGCTTTGTCAATTAATAGGCATTGAAGACTGGATTACGCATCCCGACTTTAAAGATAACGCGAGTCGTTGCAAGCATCGCGAGCAAGTCAAAGAACGCCTGAACAAAATATTTGCAACACGTAAAAAAATGGAATGGACGCTCGAACTCGTCAAGTTAAGTATCCCGGCAGGCCCGATTTTGACGCTGGATCAAGTCTTTAAAGACCCGCATATTGTTGAAACGGGCTTGGTCGAAGAAGTTGATCACCCCAAGCTCGGCAAACTCAAACTCGTGGGCAATCCTTTAAAAATGGAAGGCTTTGGCGGCAAAACAGTACGCACTGCACCACCCGAACTCGGCGCGGATTCGCGAGAGGTACTTCAAGAATACGGGCTATCAGTCGCTGAGATCAACACCCTGATTGCAGAAAAAATCATTCAAAGCACACACTAAGGATTGCAGCATGCTTGCCTCAAACATTACCTATGTTGCCGTCGCCTCAAACGACCCTGAAACAACCTGTTCGATCTATGAAAAATACTTCGAACTCCCACGCACCGATTTCAATACACCCGAGGGCAAGGTGTCTTTGTTTAGTATCGGTCAAAGCGCGCTAGCCGTTGTGCCCCTTGGTCATTCGCTGATTGACGGTGACCTGAAGCCAGGCGTGCATCACATTGCCTTTGGTCTGCAAGATCCCGAGGCTGCGCTCGCAAAATTTGCCTTGAAGCCCACCCCAGTAATCGGCCTAGACGGGCGTCGCAGTTTCGCCATCGACCTCACGCAAACGTGTGGAGTGCGTGTGCGCCTGACCGAACCTCTGGCACTGCCCACCCATATGAGTGGCGCGATTGAACGCATTGATCATCTTGGTATCGCAAGTACGGATGTCGCTGAAGACGAACGTATCTTTGCAAACAAGCTTGGCTTTGAGGTTGAAAGTCGGCAAACCGACATGGAAGTCAACATCTCGGTTGAAAGCTTTACCTCGGATAAATATGGTGTGGTCTATCACACGCAACCGCCGAAGCCGATCGGCGGCTTACGCGTCACTTTTATTACGATTGGCGATCTTGAACTAGAGTTTTTAGCAAACTTTGATCCAAGCCAAGGTGCACATATCGAACATGGCCAGTCAGGGTCTACTAAACAAGACCAAGGCGCGATCACGCGTTTTGTTCAGTCGCGCGGCCGTGGCCTGCATCACATCGCCATCAAGGCCAGCGATATCAATGACACCTTGCAAAAAATGTCAAAGGCGGGCTTTCAGATGATCGATCAAGTCGGCCGGCCGGGTTCGCGTCGTGCGTTGATCGGCTTTCCGCATCCAAAATCGACAGGTGGGATTTTGATGCATTTGGTTCAGCGTGTTTAGCAGGCGATCAAATATCACTCATTAGACATATCAAACACTTACCAGGAGACAAGCATCATGCGTAAAAAAATCATCGCAACAACTGCTGCAGCAACATTAATCGGACTCACAGCGGGTACTGTATCGGCTCAAGACTTTCCGAGCAAAGGACCCATCAAATTGATCGTGGGCTTCGCCCCAGGCGGTGGTACCGATGCAATCGCCAGAGCGTTGAACACCAAACTGTCAGAGATTCTTAAACAAACGGTTGTGGTTGAGAATAAAGCAGGGGCTGGCGGAACCTTGTCTACGGATTACGTTGCGAAATCGGCGCCTGATGGCTACACCATTAGCTTCACGTTAAACAACCACGCCATTAACCAGGCGCTTTACGCAAGCTTACCGTTCGACACTGAAAGAGACTTGCGAGGCGTAGCGTTAATTGGGTCGCTCACCCAACTCTTCGCTTCTAATCCAAGCGCTCCAGCTAAAACTTTGCAAGAATTTTTAGCGCAAGCTAAAGGTACCGATGCCCGAAACAAAACCTATGCAAGCGGTGGTGTTGGCTCGCCTGGGCATTTTGCTGCAGCCTACTTAGAGTTTTTAGCAAAAGCCCAACTGACCCATGTCCCTTATCGTGGCGCAGGCCCAGCCATTGCTGATGTTGTGGGCAATCACGTGCCTTATATTTTGTCGACCCTCAGTGGCCTGTTGGCTAATGTCAAAGCCGGCAAACTACACCCAATCGCTGTGACCTCTAAAGAGCGCAGCCCGTTATTGCCAAACGTACCCACCATTGCTGAAAGTGGTTTCCCGGGCTATGACATGGATACCTGGATTGCAATGTTTGTGCCGCGTCAAACACCCGATGCGATTGTAGACATCCTCTATAAGGCAACGATGGAGGCTGTGAAAGCGCCTGATGTGCGTGACCGCATTACCTCACAGGCGGGCATCGTCAGAACTGGCACCCCTACACAACTTGATGCTCTAGTGAAAACAGAGATTGCTCAATTCACTAAAATCGTAAAAGACAGCAATATCAAGCCAGAGTAATTTAAACACTTTGACTTGCAATCATTGAGGGGACAACATGAAATTTTTTAACTCGCAGTTAGTATTGGGCTTAGTGGTAGCTGCCCTCGCTATGCCCACTAGCGTTGTTGCGCAAGACCGCAGCACCGCGTATCCAAACAAAGCCGTACGAATTATTATTCCGTTTCCGGCGGGTCAAGCGACTGACATCATCGGGCGTCTGCTTGCCGAACGACTGGCGCAGCGTTGGGGTCAACCGGTTTTTGTCGAGAACCGAGGCGGCGGCAATGCGATACCAGGCATGCTGGCGGGTAAAGATGCTGCGCCTGACGGTTACACGCTGACCTTTGGTGCGACGAGCAGCACGGTGATCAACCAAGCACTCTTTCCTAACTTGCCCTACAGCATGGAAAAAGACTTTGTTGCCATCGGGCCAGTGTTTACGCAAGACTGGTTGATTGTTGCCAATCGCAATGCGCCCTACAACAACTTAGCTGAGCTTATTGCGGCAGCCAAGCAAGCCCCAGGCAAACTCTCCTGGAGCGTCAGCGCCACCGCCCTCAATATGGCAGGCGAACTGGTAAAACTGAGCACGGGCATGGATATTGTGGCGGTGCCTTACAAAGGCAGCCCGATGGCCGTAAACGACTTGATTGGTGGCCATATTCAATTGGGTGTTGACACAATCGCCGCCACACTGCCGCACATTAAAGAAGGTCGTTTGAAAGTCATCGCCAATCTCTCAGATAAGCGTTCAACGCATTTGCCCGATGTTGCTACGGTGAGCGAGCAGTTTCCTGGCACTGTGAGCGTAGGCTTTGCAGGGCTGTTTGCACCCAAGGCGACTCCAGTCGCAATCGTGCAAAAGGTCGCAAGTGACGTTCAGAACATCGTCGCAGATCCCAGCTTTCAGCAAGCCGTGGTCGACAAGGGCTCAGTACCAGACCTGCGCACCAAAGAGCAATGGACGATTTTCTTGGCAGATCTCACAACCAAATATTCAGACCTCGTGAAGTCTGGCAAAGTCAAAGTGGCGGAGTAAATTATGGACAAAGCACTATTTGAAGCAGGCATCGAAACGCGTAAAGAAGTGCTCGGATCAGACTATGTGGGCCGAGCTTTCGAAGAGAATGCGCTGACCGACGAGTTTCAAAAAATCGTCACAGAATATGCATGGGGTGCAGTCTGGTCTCGACCAGACTTTCCACGCAAGACACGCAGCATGCTGAACCTGGCAATGTTGACCGCCTTAAATCGCCCAAAAGAGCTGCGCCTACACATGCGTGCCGCCATTCGCAACGGCGTCACGAAGCAGGATTTCGTTGAAGTGTTTTTGCAGACACTGATTTACTGCGGTGCACCGGCGGCAAATGATAGCTTTCGAATGGCCGCAGAGGTGTGGAGTGAGGTTGAGGCTGAGCAGGCTAATGCTAAACCTGAGTGACGTCTTTTTTGCACGGTAACAGGGTCTTGTTATCGTGCAATATGGTCATCTGAAAAGCGCAGACTGCGACTTTTTAATACCAAAGTAACAAAAAGTCGCGACTATTTGATAAAGCCCCTCATAAAAGTCGCAGTTTTACAAAAAACCACCGCATCTAAAAAGCATAAGCACCACAAACGGGCTCACCCCCTGAGCCACTGAGCTAGGTAGACTCAAAAAAATCCTCCCCCTACCCCTGCTCACCCTACTCAAGTCCACCCTCATGCCAACACTTACAACCGCCACGCGCGAGCAGTGGCTTAAAGAAGCCATCCTGGCGCTCACACCGCTATTTAAAGAAAAAGGTTACGCCGTACCCAAATGCCATGTTTCGTGCGGCTTTGCTAGCACCGACGTTAAACGTGGGCACATCGGTCAGTGCTGGAGCACCAAGGCGTCGGCCGACAAGGTGAATCAAATCTTTATCTCGCCTGGGCTGAGCGATAGCGTTGAAGTATTGGATACGCTGATGCATGAACTGGTGCATGCGGTGGATGACTGTCAGAACAAGCACGGGCCAATCTTTAAGAAGATGGCGCTTAAGCTTGGCATGAAAGGCCCGATGCGTAGCGCAGGTGCTGGCCCTGAGCTAAAAGTCAAACTTGAGAAAATGGCAGCTAGCTTGGGCGCATACCCTCATGCCAAACTTAATGTCCCAAGAAAAGTCATTGACCGCCGCCCTCGCCCACGCGCAAAATGTTCAGAGTGCGGGTTTACGGTGCCGATGCTGAAAGCCTTTATGCACTACGGGCCGCCGATTTGCCCGAAAGACAAAATCGACATGACC
Source organism: Bordetella parapertussis (assembly GCA_945887835.1). GTDB lineage: Bacteria > Pseudomonadota > Gammaproteobacteria > Burkholderiales > Burkholderiaceae_B > Zwartia > Zwartia parapertussis_B. Next base: position 53,327 of record CAMCZQ010000004.1, read on the forward strand.
GCCATCGGCGACTGGGAGTAAGCGTATTGAGTATCAAAAAAGACGGGGCGCTGCAGTTTGATCGCATCGGCCTAACCTACATTTTTCGCAAAGTAATACGTAACACTCCCTAATAACGATTACTCACCTTCACCCTCTCTCTTCGGCAAATCAGCAAACCTCTGCTGCATCGTCTGGTTACTCCTTGTTAACTTCTTGATCGTCACGTCTTGGGCCTTATCGTTGGCCAGGCGTAAGTTGCGATTTGCGCCAGTCAACGCATCACGTGTTCTTTGTAGGTGAATAATAGATTTATCGATCTCATCGATCGCAGTATCAAATTGCCTTGAGGCCAGATCGTAATTTCTGGCGAACCCGGCTTTAAAACTTGCAAGCTCGTTTTCGAAGTTCGTAATATCAATATTTTGCGCTTTAATTAATACAAGCTCTGACTTGTACTTAAGCGAGTTCAGTGCGGCGTTACGCAGCAAGGTAATGATCGGAATAAAAAACTGTGGGCGCACCACATACATCTTTGGAAAGCGATGAGACTTGTCGACAATCCCGGTGTTGTACAGCTCACTATCAGGCTCAAGCAACGAGACCAACACCGCGTACTCGCAGCCCTTCTCGTTGCGATCTTTATCAAGCTCTTTCAAAAAATCTTCGTTTTTACCTTTGTTTCCAGACTGATCGCTCTCGTTTTTCATTTCAAACATGATCGAGACAATCTCAGTGCCGGCGTCGTCTTGATCCTTAAAGATGTAATCCCCCTTGCTACCGCTGCGCGCATTGTTATCTTTTTCAAAATACGCTTTCGGAAACGCCGTCGCCCGGATCAGATTGAACGCGGTCTCGCAATGCTGCTCAAGGGTTTCACCCACCATTTTGGTCGATAAGCGCGCCTTCATATCTTTGAGGCGCTCAATCGTATCTTCGCGATCTTTGATCTGCGTTTCGTACTTGTCTTTGAGGGCTTGTTCAGCCAGCTGCTTTTCATATTCAACCCGCACAAGCTTGTTTTTGGCATCGTCACGCTCTTTTTCGACACCGCTTAACGCTTGCGCCAAGGCAAGCTGACGAGCAGCGTCGGCTGCAGCGAGTTTGGCGTTTAGCTCTTGGATCACAGCATCTTTGGCTGCCTCAGTGCGATGTAAATCACTAGCCGCTTGCGATTTGGCCAGTTCGACAGCATTTTGTTTGCCTTGTTCGGCGAGCTCAAGCCGCTCGTGCAGTTGCTCGTTGAACTCGCTGTCACGCACTTGTTTGACGATATCCGCATAGCCAGTTTCGTCAATTTTGAAAGCTTTTGAGCAATGTGGGCAAATGATGTCATGCATGTTGGGTTACCGCCTTTGATATCGATATTTATATTGTGCAGTATGCCTGACTAAGTGGTTCACCGAGCGAGACACTCGATGGCCACTCCCAAGTTACCAAACGGTAACAGCCTCTCATCCGGCAATTTCACTAAAATTATCCTTGCAAATTCATCACGACATGTTTAATTTACAAGGATGTGTCAACGGTGATTTCAGGCAATAAATTTGCGAGTGTCGTGTGTTTGGACACTTTCCCAATGTCTCTTTGCCGCATTGCCAACATATACTTTCTTACCTGCCCACCCCGGAAGCTTTGCTTGGCCACGACCTACAGCCTTTATGGCTGCAAACGCATCGGTCAGGGTCATGATTGGGATATTTGAAGATTGATTTTCTATAGCGTTTTTCATTGGATTCAGTTCTTTTTACGAGCTCGGTGTTAATTCTTAAGCCTCAGCACTTGCATCATTTCACTTTCAATGTTTGCTGAAGTAATCAAGGACAAGGTGTTCCGCAATGTTTTTGAAAATACGTTTAACGCTTCGCGAAAACTCGGAGTATTTGCTTTTGTGGCGTACACCATATCTGCAACAAACGCATCGTATTGAGCATTCAGCTCTTCACTAGTTTCTGCCCACTCAAGTGCGCCATTCAGTTGTTTTATCGGCTTTAAATAGAAATCAAGATGCTGGTTTGCAAATTCAATCGCGTCACTAGCGATCACGCCAGTCATAATTCGCGCTAAAGCCTGAACATCCGTGTTTACTGCTGGAGTGCTCTGAATAATTTGATGCACGTCGTAGATATGCCTCACTAGGGCTTTATCCCATCCCACAGATGCATGTAGCAACTTATCAGCATTGCCCTTTTGCAACTGTAATGCCAAACGACGAGGGAATGACACCAGCTTTTCAGCCAAGGCCTCCTGTAAAGAAACGCACTCAATTTGGATCGGAGATTGATAAGAACCGGAGGTTAACTTGTCAAATAACAGACCCACCTTGTGCGTTACTGTCGGCGCCCGAAGAATTGTGTGATTAAGCTCAAGCAGAAGATGAGGGCGTAACGATGAGGGCTTGGAAAACGCTGATTCATACTCGATATCCAGGCTGGTGTAACTATTACTATCCAACGAGCTGCGCGTAATAGAATCTTTTCCAAATCCTCCCTCTTCTAAAGTTTTTATCACCTGCTTCACAAAAGTACTACGTTTGCGTCGCAACGCAGCTTTCGACAGTTGTGCTGCGGCTGCGGTTGGAACAAGCTTGAAGTCAACATCCTCAGACATCCGATGCAAAATACCGTAGGCTTTTGCCAGACACGTGCCACCACAAAAGACAAACCGAAAATCAGGCGACACGGGAAATATTTGGATGAGCGTGATTGCAGCTAGAACAAAGTGATCTTTTTCAATTGCAAATGCCGGAAGAGACAGGTCTGATTCAGCATCAAAATCTAAAATCTTCTCAATAATTTCTGGTGGTAACTTTTTCACGTTTCGTATCGTATTGACTTGCTACCAAACCCGATCCTGCGACTCACTCGTGAACTTCCCACGTTCAGCACCGCGGCCATCGGCATTTGAGTGGTTTTGCCATCCATGTATTCCTTTGCAGAAGCTCCAAGCTCTGGCTTAACTCCCAGTTTAGTCAGTACATCTATACCAATTTCAATGAGCGGCATCACAGGAACGGGCTTGCCTGTTAAGGCACTTTTCTTTGCCTTGACGTACACGCCATAGCCAGTCTTAATTAAGAGCCCTTTATTGATGGCGCCTCGAAGCGCTCGACCTACTTGATCATAGCCACCAAATTTATCAAATTCTTTACGCAGAAATACCTTGTCGATAGAGCGCCGCAGGCTTATCTCGATTCGTTCTTCTAAGGTAATTTTTGACATGATGTTCATGCAGCCCTTTCAGTGCGAACCTTCTTTACTTTAGGAAAGACTTCGTGAACCAGTCTACTTTCAGCAAGAGACTCAGCCATGGCATCTTTAAGCGACTCACGCATACCGGGAATTGATAACAAATACACAGTTTCTTGGATGGCGCTCCAATCTTCTTCGGCAAACTCTTCAGCATGAATATTGTCAGGCGTGATTCCAGCTAATAACTCGTCAAGTCGTGTTTTTTTGGACACAATCGGTTCAATGACAATCTTGCTATTGAGCACATTCATATTGACAGCCTGGCCTAGCGTTAACTGGGCGAGCTCCATGACTGAATTCGGCAGTCGCAACACGGGGCTATTGCCCCATTTTTTGATGATTTCTTTCATAATCAACTCTAGCTACTTAACAATTTCTTCGGCCTTAGCACGCTTGAATTTAGCTTCAATTATTTAGCCCACACAGAGCGGGGAGACTGAAACTCAATTGCCCACTGCTCAAGATGCCGCCAGATCAAATTCATTGACACTCGCCCGCGCTGCGCGGCTTCTTGAACCGCTGCGACTAAAAGCGCAAGCGGCGCTTCGTCTAAAAATGTTGCTATGTGAGCAATCAGACTAACCGGCACAACCCCCGAAACTAAAGCCGTTTGCAGCTCTTTAGGTTGCATCACGGTTTTGTAACTCACACTGGCAGATTGACTGGCGATTTGCAGAGCATGACGCAACTGCTTAGGCTGCCCAGCAATCATATCTAGAACTAGCAAGTCAAATAGAACCAGAAGCTTTGTGACCCCGAGTTCTTTTAGCGTGCCGCCCTCAAGTTGATTAACCGTCGCACACGAAAGCCCAGACGATCGCGCCAGTTGTATCTGAGTTAACGCAAGTTGTTCTCGACGGCTTTGCACTAGCGCACCGATTTCAAATAGATTCATGTCATGACGAAATTAATCGTTCGTTCTACCTTGCCATCCCACACCAGCGTAGCGGCGCGTTTGAGTGGACGATGCAGCGCACGCTCAATCAGCATCTCTGCACAATTATGGACACTAAACATTAGCTCATCGAGACTAAGAGCCTCGGAGACTAACCCTGCCAAATCTGTA
>CAMCZQ010000005.1 GCA_945887835.1 Bordetella parapertussis
TGTCACCTTATTCTTTTTGATCAGATCGATGACGCGCACAACCTCTGCAGCCGTCGGCTCGCTACCGGTGGCTAGGCCTTGCAAAGGATAAAAGGTCACGCCATAAGCCGCCGCAAAATAACCAAAAGCATCGTGCGAGGTGATCACCCTGCGTCGTTCAACCGGCACGGTAGCAATTTGAGCCTTTGTGGCCTGATCCAGTGCCCGAATACGTTTGTTATAGTCAGCAGCGCGTTGTTCAAACACCGCAGAATGCGCTGGCAACGCTGCTGCTAAGGCGATTCGGATTGTCTCAACATAACGCTCGGCATTCGCCAAGTTTTGCCAGGCATGAGGGTCGGGCGCACCGTGCGAATGCTGATGACCATGCCCTTTGGAAGCGCCCGCGTGATGATGGTCATCTTTGAGCTGAAGAGGGCTCTTCACCCCTTTGCTAGCAATCACAATGGGGCCGCGATAGCCAGAGGCTTTCACTAAGCGATCCAACCAGCCTTCAAAACCCAGACCATTCACAAACACTAAACGCGCCGACGCAATACGCTTAGCATCAGCAGGTGTTGGATTAAAAACGTGTGAGTCGGTGTTGGGGCCAACAAGTGATGTCACCTCAATGTGCGGGCCTCCGACTTCACGCACCATATCGGCCAAGATCGAAAAACTCGCAACAACAGGCAAGGGTTGCGCCGCAAGCACTGGCGTGACCAAACAAAACACAATCGCCAGAAAAAGTTTTTGTAGACGTTCGTTGACCACGTTCAGCATCTTAAGCCTCTTTATGTTGATGAGCGGGAAACCACACCAGGCGCAGGCTCTCGCGTACACCCAGACAAAGCGAGAGCAAATACAGCCCTCCGGCAAACAAAACAATTGCAGGACCTGGAGGTACGTTAGCGTGGTATGAAATCAACAGCCCAGCTGCTCCGCTTAACGCACCAAACCCAGCAGCAAAAAGCGCTCTGGCCACAACACCGGCACACCAAAACCGCGCAGCTGTCGCTGGCAACATCAGCAAGCCGACGGCCATGAGTGTGCCTAACGCTTGAAAGGCAGATACCAAGGTCAGCACCACCATCAACATAAAGAGTTGATGCACTAAACCACCTCGCCCACCGACCGAGCGTAAAAAAACAGGATCGAAACACTCAACAATCAACGGACGCCAAATCACTGCGAGCCCGAGCAGAGTCAGGCTTGACGCTCCGCCGATCAGCAACAGCGACTCACCGTCTATTGCTAGCACGCTGCCAAACAGGAAGTGAAGCAAATCGACCTTACTATCAGACGTTGCAATCAGCATCACGCCGAGTGCTAACGTAATTAAATAGAACGAGGCAAAACTAGCATCCTCTTTTTGTGCGGTCCAGCGCGTGACCGCGGCAGCAAGCAAGGCCATGAGCGCGGCTGCAACAAAACTGCCGATGGTCATCGCGGGTAACGACAGGCCAAAAAATATAAAGCCGACCGCAGCACCTGGCAACACTGCATGCGCGATGGCATCGCCCGCCAAACTCATACGCCGTAAGACGAGAATGGTACCGATCGGCCCACAAGCTAAGCCAATCGCGAGACACGCCACCAAGGCGCGTCGCATGAAATCATATTCAACGAAAGGCTGAAAGAACCACGCATACGCCAATACAAACCAATCAAACACCATCAGCGCACCATCCCCACATCACTGGGCCGCGCGCACCAGGGTGCCCGCTCATCCCAATATTCAGACGTTTGTCGAGCTCGCGCGAGGTTTTCGGGTGCGAGTGCTTGCGCGCTATCGCCCCAGGCAATGACTTCGCGTGCCAATAACAGTGTTTGTGGAAAATGTGCGAGAACCATATTCATGTCGTGCAACACGGCGATGACCGTGCGCGCCTGCCGGTGCCAAGTCAGCACAACTTGTAATAAGTCATCCGCGGTACGCGTATCCAATGCATTGAAAGGCTCGTCGAGCAAAATAATTGGTGCGTCTTGCATCAGCAACCGTGCAAACAACACCCGCTGCAGTTGGCCAACGGACAGTTCACCGATCAAGCGACGTTCAAATCCAACCAGACCTACCGCAGCCAATGCTTCGGTGGCATGCATACGCATCAGTGCTGTCACGCGATTAAAGCTTTTGAGCTCGCGCCAGGCCCCGAGCAATACAACGTCTACCACACGAATCGGAAACTCTCGGTCAATTGAGGATTGCTGTGGAAGATAGGCCAATTCACACTTTTGGGCGCGTCCAAAGTGAATTGACCCCTCTGCGGCCTGAAGTTGACCAGAGAGCGCACCGAGCAGTGTGCTTTTGCCGGCACCATTCGGGCCCACGATCGCGGTAAGCGAACCGGGCAGAAAACGCCCCGTCACGTGATGCACCGCAGGGTGCCCTTGATAGGCAAGCGTCAGATTTTGGATCTCGATCGCTTCAGGCGTGAGTCGGGTCGAACGCTGATCAGACATTGCCAACAAACGCCCAGAAAATTGCTAACCACAACAAACTCAGCAAGGCGCACACCGCCAAGACCCTTGCGCCAACTCCAACTAAAACGGGGCTGACTTCGACTCGCGAACCACTTGGGCGTGGGCCGTGCGTGTGCGGCACCGAATGATCGTGCGTGTGGCTATGGGCGTGAAACGCTGGCTGACCTTGACTCTTATCATGAGCGTGCTGCTCGACCGTCTGATGCACATGCGCTGCGTCAGGCTGCCGTCCAAGTGCTTGGCTGACGGGTTCATTCGTTCGAGGAGACTGTGCTGAGGCCAGGGGCATAAAGCAGGATAATCTGAGTCATTAGGGTTGAGGATGCGCATTACGTAAGGTAAAAATTTGCGCAATCTTGGATAATGATAATACAATATCATTATCGCTGCACGCACTTTGCCTCGCCTGTGTTAATTTTCGTCGTAGCCGCAGCGCATTGCCCTGTCGACAGTCGCCGGCGCTGACCTGGTGTCGCGTTTGTTCTTCAAGAAAGGCTCATGGAAAGATCAACGATTCAACGCTCTGCCATCCACGATGCTTTAAAGCGTGCGGGGCGTCCCCTGCTGGCGCTTGAGGTGCTCGAGCTAGCGTGTGAAACTGTGCCACGCATAGGCATCGCAACGATCTACAGAAATTTAAAAACGATGGTTGACGAGGGCTTGCTTCGGCAAGTTGTCTTGCCCGGCGAAAACCCTCGGTTTGAACTCTCTGGTCACGGGCATCATCACCATTTTCAGTGCAAAACATGTCAAAAAGTCTTTGACATTCACTCGTGCCCAACCGATTTAGCCGCCCTTGCACCAAAGGGTTTTACGATCGAAGATCACGACTTGACCTTGTACGGTCGCTGCAAAAACTGCTAGCACTGAGTTGACGGATAAGTGGTCGCTGCAAAAACTGCTGGCGCTATGTTGCCAGATGAGTGACTGCAACAAAAACTACTCGCACTGAGTTGCCAGATGAGTGACCGCAGCAAAAACTACTAGCGCTGTGTTGCCGGATGAGTGGTCGACTCGATGACACACTAGGCATTCAGCGCAGCACCGAACAACAAAATACCTAACGTCAATAAGGCAACCGACGCCAACCCCTGCACCACTAGCAGTAGCCACCGACCAACCAGACGCTGTTGACCACCGACGACACTGACCGTGGCCTGGTTAAGCCACAGTGACGCTGTCGTCAACGCAGCCACCGTCAGCCCTGTTCCCAATCCCATCGCTAACGCCGCGGCAACCCCGGCGAGAAAAAAACCTTGTGCCAGCGCAAAGACCAACACAAAAATAGCACCGGTGCACGGGCGTAATCCAACTGCCAAAATCGCTGAACTTGCCTTGGACCAAGTCAAGCGCCCTGTCAACAGCGCTGGATCAGGCGCATGCAAATGTCCGCAGTGCTCATCGTGCTGATGCGTGTCATGCTGTTGTGATCGTGTGACCACCTCGGTCTCATGAGCCTCACGGTGATCGGGGTGATCGCAGTGACCGTGCTGATGGTGATGGCCGTGATGGTGGTGATGATCATGATGATTCTGTTGGGCCAGATGATGACTCTGCCCGGCATGAGAGGCATCGCTTTTTACAGGCGCCGCAGACGCACGAGCAAGTCGCTGTGTGAGCCAGCGCCAGACGGGCCGAATGATCTGCCGAAAAACGAGCCAGGCGCCGAGCGCCACCATCATGGCGTACGAGGCGATCTCAAGCCACCAAGTTGCCCGAGTTAACGCCAACCCAGATACGTTCAGCACCCCTGCGGCAATACCCACTAAGGTGATCGCCACAAGCGCCTGCAAAAAAGCCGACAACAATGCCAAGATCGCACCGTTTTTGACCGTTTCACGATTTGCCAAGACGTAGGCCGCTAACACAGCCTTGCCGTGCCCGGGGCCAAGTGCGTGAAACACACCATAAGCAAAAGACAAGCCAAGTAACAACCACGCCGCCCAACCGTCTTGCTGCCAGGCACGAACCGCGCCAGTCAATTGTCGATAAAAGTGCGATTGCCACATTGCCATTTGCGCAAAAAACTCAGCAAGCCAACCCGTCGAGCTGGTACTCAAACGCTGTTCGGCTATCGCAAAGGGGTGACCGGTAACGGCAAGCACATCAGCCGTCAGACCTAAAAGAGCCACGACAAACGCGACTGAGACGAGTGCCAGGAGCAGGCGTGGCAGTTGAGCACCGATTACAGACATCGCGCGCTCAACAGGTCACTTTGAATTGATGCGACAGTTGACGCACAAGCTGTCGCAAATGCTCGGGTAACTCCTTTTGGTCTGGCGTCAACGCACCAAGTTGCCGTTGACTTTTTGGGTCGAGTGCCCGAGGAGGCATGTGCGAATACCGGCAGGTGGACGGCGCCTCGCTGAGCGTAAGCACCTGACTTCCCTTGTAATCAAAGGCAACAAAATAACCAGGGTCGTTGACATCAACCTCGAGCGACAGTTTGCTGAGTGCGAGCGGCTCGTTGAAGGGCAACTCAAACGACAAAGTGAGTTGATTCGTTTGAGTATCCAAGTTCGACTGCGTATGCACTGGTTTTTGCAGCGCAATAGGCTGACCGCCGTGCGACACTGTCGTAAAAAAGTGCGAGGCAGGATCAGCCAGATTCAGCATCCACTGATCCGTTAAGGTTTTAAGTTCAGCGGCTGGTACCACACCATTTTTTTCGCGCGTGATCCCCTGTAACGAAAAAGCCGAAAACAGTTCATCAAACTTCCAAGCGTGCCGCAAGGCGGTAACCTGCCCCTGACTATTAAACAAAAGAGTCAAGTGCCCCTCGATCCAAACATGAGGATGAGCATGTGCAGTTTGCGCTGCACACAAACACAAGAGCAGAGCCGTTAAACTTCGCAACCATCGAATGCTTAGCGATAACATCGAAAATCCAGATTCATTTTGACGTGTGACTACACCACCACGATCATAATCTTATTATTCTCACTTTGCGGACGCTTTTTTTTCGACACATTGAGACAGACCACTCATGATACTGTCTTTAGGCATATTTTTACCAATAAAAACCATCTTTGATTCGCGCTTTTCACCGGGACGCCAGGCAGAGCCAAGCTCTGAACCCATCAACATATGAACACCTTGAAATACCACGCGCCGCTCTTGCCCCCTAATATTCAGCACCCCTTTGTATCGCATCAAGTTTACGCCATAGATCTGAACGAGACCATCCATAAACTCTTCTAACGGCTCGAGTCGCAGCGGACGCGATTCTCTAAATACAAAAGACGTTACCTCATCATCGTGTTCGTGATCAACATCCGTAAGAAAATCTGGTTCAATCTCAAGAATTGAATTCAAATTAAATCCTCGAATATCAAAAAGGTCATCAACGCTTGATACCCCGTGTTTCGCGACCCCCATCTTAGCGCGAGGATTCATCTTCAGCACACGTTGACGCAAAGCTTCAAAAGCGAGCGGATCAATCAAATCGGTTTTTGTAAACAATATTCGATCCGCAAAACCAACTTGCTCTTGCGCTTCGTGATGCTCGTCAAATTGCTGGGAAGCATGCTTGCAATCAACCATCGTAACGATAGCATCAAGTAAATACTTTTCAGACACACTTTCATCAACAAAAAAGGTTTGTGCCACAGGTGCTGGATCCGCCAACCCCGTTGTTTCGATGACGACTCGATCGAAAGAAATCGAACCCTTTTCTTTTTTTTCGACTAGCTCGCCTAAGATACGCACCAAATCGCCACGCACCGTGCAGCAGATACAACCATTATTCATTTCAACGATTTGCTCGTCGCTGTCCTTAAATAACAAATCATTATCAATTCCCTCTTCACCGAATTCATTTTCGATCACCGCAATACGATGTCCGTGATTGCCTTGCAAAATATTTTTTAATAATGTGGTCTTGCCACTACCTAGAAATCCTGTAAGGATTGTGACTGGAATTTTCATAACATTTGTTCCATTTAATCTATCGTTTACCGTTTGTTACCAGCTTTGACAAGGCGCGCAACTGTGTCTTCAAAAAAAGCCTCCAGCGTTGAGGCCTCTTTATTGCCTCCAACGGTAAAGGGCAGCACGACGAGCGGTATGGTCGCTCTTTCGCTAAACCATTTAGAGGCAGCATCGCCTGCGTAGGCAGACGTAATAATCATGCGACCTTTTAGCTGACTTTGCCTTTGCAACACCGCACCAAGATGAACGACCGACGGATCAACACCTGGCGTTGGCTCGAGCTCACCGACTTGAACTAGGCCAAGCCAGTCGTTTAGGTATAAGTAAGCATCATGTTGCACCCAGATTTTTTCTCCTTGCAAAGGCTGAGCCCTGGTTGCCCAGCGATCAATGTTCGCTTGCCATTTAAAGATAAAGCTTCGCAACCGGTCTTGATAAAAACTACTGTTGACCGAGTCAAGCAAGACCAACCGTTCAGTCAAAGCCTGCGCAATCGGCAAAAAGTTTCGCGGATCAGTTTGAATGTGTGGATTACCTGCCGCATGCACATCGCCCATGCTTCGGTCTGCTGAGGTGGGGATACCTAGAAGCTGTATGTATTGACTCGCCTCGAACATGCCGGGCGTGCCCGGCAAGATCCTTGGATTGCCTGCGTCGCGCTGCAAGATTGGTAGCCAACCGATTTCAAGATCCGCACCGGTCGCGAGCAGCAGTTGCGCACTACGCGCCCGTGCCAGCAGCGAGGGGCGTGCTTGCACACGGTGCGGGTCTTGCAAAGCATTGGTGGCCACGTACACTTTGATTTTGTCTCCGCCCAGCTCTTCTGCCAACGCCCCCCACTCAGGCACTGTTGCGAAAACGTTAAGTTGCGCCTGGACAGGCGCACCTACCAACAATGCGCAAGCGAGCATTGCTAAAGACAACCCACGGTAAGCGTTAGAGAAAGTCATGCGGATTCCTTTAGTTTAGAAACGATGCGCGCCATGGGCCCCGAGACTCATGATGTATTGCAAAAAGACCTGATTATTGGTTTTGCCCGGACCGTACATCGTGTCTTGTGCGACCTGCAACCTAAACATTGAGTATTCAGAGTTAGCCCAATCCACCATGACAGTGTTACGCATTGGGTTGTAAGACTCGAGCGGTGTGCCAGTTAAGGTACCAGCGCTAAATCCATAATTCGAATTGCCACCGAATAGCTGATCAAAGCGATAACCGACCCTCCAGTTTGGCATGAACTGATAAATGCCTTGCACGTAAAAACCACTTTGCGTGTTGGTGTAGGCATTACCAAAGCAAGGCGCTGCACAAGACACAGACTCGTTCGGGCTATTAATTGACGCTGAACCTTTTTGGGTATTCCAGAAGGCTTCGCCCTGAAGCTTGAAGTTCTGACGACTTGAGTTACCGTTTGGTGCCCACTTGTACACAAAATCAGCGACCAGAACACCTGTCGTGCCGTTGAACTCGAACGTATCAGTCTCGTTCAGCAAAGATTGTCTGGGACGGTCGCCGGTGCTTGAGGTGACATAAGACAAACCACCAAGCCATGAAGACTCGGTACCAATGTCGCCGCCGAGTTTGGCAAAAATCGTGCCCAGCCTTGGTCTGTTTTCGTTAAAGTTGTTGCCGTTGGGGTAGGTCATGCCTTGCCCGAGTTCGGCCCCAAACCGAAGGTACATATTTTCAAGAGGTGCCACCCACGAAACCTGAGCGCCCGTATTGTTAAGCTGCCCGCCAAAAAATGCCTTGTACGCAAGCGGCAAGTCAACGAAATCCCATTCGTGAGGGTGTTTGTTGTTCAAGTAACCCACATTCGAGAAGAATTTACCGGCCTTGACTTTTAAACCGCCCGGCATCGCGATCGTCTCAAAAAATGCCTCTTCTAAAGCGACACTAAAGTCTTGCCCGTCTTGTCCAAGGACTAAACGTGCCTCAGCACGAAAGAGATTATCTACCGTGCCGGCAAGTGCTAGCTCGGACTCGCCCAAAGAGAAGCCACGCGGAATGTTTTCGCTACCGGTGGGAATAAAGCCGCGACCAAGAGTTTCTGGATTTTGGCTTTGCGCAGAATATTTACCATCAATGATCAATGAAATTTCTGGCGTGATGGGCCCAATTTTTGGTAGGACGATTCCTCTGCCTAAGGATGAAGGTGGGTTACGACCAAGGTCGGGAGCCCCAGCAACAGCGCTGCCCGAGGTTGGGCTTGCGCCAGCAGTCGTCGCGACTGGAATCGGACTCGTAATCGCTTTCGCATTTGCTGAGGTTGGTGCCGCGGGAGTAACAGTCACAGAGGCTGTCGCAGGACGCCCGGTTGTAGGCGCAGCGCCTTGCTGGCGAGACAACTGGGTATTTTGTTGCTGCAATGTCGTGATTTTTTGCTCAAGCGAGTTGATACGATTTTCGTACAACACGCGCATGGCCTGGATGGTGTCTTGAAGCTTAGCAAGATCGGCTGCGGTTGCCGGCGGCGATGCAGTTTGAGCGAGGCTGGGCTGTGCCAGCACAAAAGCGGCAACAAAGCCTAATGCTGCGCAGGCACGCGCAGCGTATTTAAGATTAAACATCTTTTGATCCTTAAATTGAACACGAAATCAACGCTGAAAAGCGTTGCGAGAGGGTGTTAACTTAAGAAGGTGGGCGGCCCACGTTGATTCGCGAGTTCGACCGGTGTCGCAAAACGGCAGACCGGTTGCGATCGCGGCTGCAAAGCATCCGCACGTGAAGCCGCTAGCTGAGCGGTTTGAGACGTCAGACCAACAGTTTGAGCAACGTCCTCTAAACACTTGAGACATAACTCCGAGGCAGACGATACCTGCTCAGCGTGCGAAAAAACCGTTGCACTGGGTGGGCTGACGACGTCCTCTTCCATCACAGAATTTGGTAACGTCGCTGCGATGTCTGCGGTCACGGCCTTGGCCGAGGTTGCTTGAAGCGAGGTCGCAGCCTCGATGACGCGACTCGCTTCGTTGAGCGCGTGCTCTGGCCCGTGCCAAACCATGCTCAGTTGTAAGGCAAGAAACGCTAAAAGAGCCACACATGCCAGCACCCGACTGGCTGTCTTTCGACAGAAGTCAGGTGGAGACAGTACGATAGAGTGCGCAGTAGGCATCAAGCAACACTAAGTTATCACTATTGATAACATAGTATCACTTATTGATAATGAAATATCACTACCAATTAAAAAAGTCGACCAACCAACCTTTATAGGCCGACAATCCCGCCATCGTCTTTCGTGATCACGATCGTGGCTGAACGCGGGCGACCTGCAGGCCCATAACCCATATTGCCAGGCCAGGTGCTCTGGAATTTGAACTCAGTTGCATCCCCCAGAGCGGGCGTCTGCTCGCCAGGATGCTGGATATTGACAAACAAAGTCTTACCGTCGGCTGTTTCGGTCACGCCCGTCACCTCAGCCCCCTTGGGCGCCACCAAAAACCGTCTGAGCTTAGCTTCACCTAGCGCTGCGCCAATAAAGGTCTCTTGTTGGCTCGTTTGTTCTTGACCTGCCACCACCATGTTGTTGTTCACAGTGACTTTACCGCCGTCACCCACCTGCCCCGGAATCGCTGCAAGCATCATGCAATTGGTTTCGTCGGTCATGGCACCATCATCGGTCTGTATCCAACAAATGCCTGTCGCCTGACTAAACCACAAACCATCAGGTGAAGAAAAAGAATTGTTTGCTGTGAGCCCTGAAAGATTGGCTGAGCCTGCATCTTCTTCTGCGCCAAACAAAAAGATATCCCACTGAAACTGCAGTGCGGTTGAATGATCGTTTTGTTCGTGGAAGCGAATAATATGCCCGTTCGGATTGCCCGAACTCTTTTTGCCGTCAACGTCGGTGTAGGCGCGTGGGTTGGCAGCATTCAGCTTTGCCGGATTGCGATTCGCAGCGTCGCTGTTGGTGAGCGCAAAATAAATGTCGCCGTTCTTGTGATTCACTGCGCCATATTCAGGACGGTCCATCGGCGTTGCACCAACCGCGTCAGCCGCCAGTCGCGTATTCACCAGAACATCGGCCTGGTTCGCAAAGGCGTACTTGGCATACGACGCAATTTTAGGATCTGTCAGCGTCAGTTCAAGCCATTGACCGCTGCCATCAGCTTTAAATTGCGCCACGAACAGCTTGCCTTCATTCAGATATTTGTCACCGATGGCCATGCCACCGCCCACATCCTGAGGATTCCAGACTGCGGTGCTCACAAACTTATAGATGTACTCATTGCGGGTGTCACAACCCATGTAAAACGCCAGAGGCTCTCCGGCTTTAGGGATTCCGCAAACTGCGGCTTCGTGCGCGAAGCGACCGAGCGCAACACGTTTTGCTGCCACCGCATCACGCGTGACAGGATCAATTTCAACAATAAAGCCAAAGGTGTTGGCTTCGTTTCTAAAATCTTGTGCCGCCGAAGCACCGCTCGCCGCTATGTTCCAACGCGTGAAGCGATTGTCCATGTCTGAGACGGTATGCCACCCTTGACTAGAGGCTTTGGGACTTTGCGGATTCAGTGGCGCACTCACTACACCATAACGCTTAAGAGAGGCCTGCGATTTAGGCTCGAGAGCCGCTGCACCTGCGGCAATCTGAAAGTATTTTGCCCAATTCTCTTCGCAGGTCAGGTACGTGCCCCAAGGCGTTTTACCGTGTCCGCAGTTATTCAGCGTGCCGCGAACCATTGCACCCTTAGGATCAAAAGCCGTCACCATCAGTGCGTGAATATTTTTCAACTCTGCTTGTGGCCCTGTCACAGACATCGGCGTTTGCGCTGTTAGGCGGCGGTTGAGCGGCGAGTCGAGTCGATAACTCCAGCCCTGCGGCCCTTTCGTCATTTCAACAACTGAGACCCCATGCAGGTTGATCTCTTTGAGCACCTCAAGTTCAGGACGCGAGCCCAAATCCCAGGCACCAAACTGACCAAACTTTTTACCTTGCTGTCCGTTCGACGTCTGGCCCTTAGGATGCAACAGATGTGACTCAGCTGAGCTTTCGTGATTGACTACCAACAGCGCGCGACCGGTATCGCGCTCGGTGTATTGACCTTTTTCATCAATATAAAAAATGTCCATGCCGTCGTGTTGATCTCCGATCCGGGCAGACCAATCATCGAGTTCTAGGCCTTGATTAGAAAAAGCAGACACTTTATCGGTCAGCGGGTCGCCAGAGGCATGAAGAACCTTATAGCTATACCCTGGTGGTAATAGCACTGAGTCAAGCAGACTTTTTTGAACTGCAGAAAAGCCAAGCCCAGTGGCCGCGTTTGTGGCAGTCGTTGCGTGAGCAAAAGGGATCAGGGTGTCAGACAACAGGCCAAGACCCGCCAATCCGATTGCACCCCGAATCAGCTGCCTACGCGAAGGGTTTTTAAGCGAGGCTGCCAAAACGGTCTGAAAATGCGGCTGTTTAGATGGGTTGTCGGTATCAATTGGGTGCATGGCAAACTTCTTGAGTTAGCGTGATTAAGAACGAGATCTAACCACGCCAAAATGACAGAATCATGACTGAATTTAACCAAACGGCCAATCTACTCCCGCTTAGGGTGAGGATGGCTAGCGCGGACGTCGCCGGTGTCTAAGATGCTCACCGACTTTGGCGTTTATTTTTGCTCGATCTATTGGCAAATAATGCCATCATCGCTAAGCGCGCCTGAGCACCTGCCCCGCTCTTGCGTGGGTAGTGACGCCGTCCTGCCAACTCAGTACACCGTTGACATAGACTTGATGGATCCCTGCGGCTGGGCGCACGGGATCAGCGAAGGTCGCGCTATCTTTGATATGCAACGGATCAAAGACGACCAGATCCGCAGCGTAGCCCTCTTTAATCAAACCACGATCTTTCAAACCAAAGCGTGATGCTGACAGGCCAGTCATTTTGTGAACAGCCGTTTCAAGCGGAAACAGCTTGCGATCACGACTGTAGTGACCCAACACGCGCGGGAAGGCGCCCCACAGACGCGGATGTGGAAAAGTGTCGTGTGGCAGACCGTCTGAGCCGATCATCGTTTCCGGATAGGCCAGGATTCGCTCAACATCGCCTTCATCCATCGAAAAATAAATGGCGCCTGCAGGCTGCAGCGAAGCTAAAAACTCAGTCAACGGTAGGTCTTGTTCTTTGAGCAACTCATCAACATAGCGGCCGCTCGTCTCGGGCTTCGCTTTAGACCAAGAAATTAAGGTTCGCGAGGCTTGCTCAACGGTATCTTGTCGCAACACGGTTGACGACGCGACATACGGATAACAATCGAGGCACACGTCGCCTTGCGCACGCATTTGATCAACTAGGGCAAGTGTTTCGCGCGAGCGGCCGAAGTTTTCTTGGCCATTCACTTTATGGTGCGACAACACTTGCCGCACGCCTAGCTCTTTTGCGATTGACATGGCCTCAGTCATCGCCTCAAGCACCTGCGCGGCTTCGTTACGAATGTGTGAGGCAATCAGTGCGGTACCCCCACGCAAGGGTTCAAACACGGCTTGAATTTCAGCCGCGGTAGCTGCTTGAGCCGGGGCATAATACAGACCGGTAGACACCCCTACCACACCCGCGTCAAGGGCCTCTTGAACCAGAATCTGCATTTTTGCAATTTCAGCGTCATTAGCAGGTCGCGCCAGGTCAGACATGGTGACCGCACGCAAAGTGGTGTGGCCAAGCAAGGCAGCCATATTGACAGCAGGTGGATTTTTTTCAAGCGCCGCGAAATAATCCGCAAATGTCCCGTAACGCTGACTGGGGCCATTTGCAATCAAATTCAAAGGTGGAATCGCTTCGGCTTGCCCCAGCGGCGCAAGGCTCAAACCACAATTGCCTGTAATGACGGTGGTGGCTCCCTGACTGACTTTTGCAGCCATCGAGGGGTCGGCCAGCAATAGACGATCGTCGTGTGTGTGGACGTCGATAAAACCTGGGGCGATTGCCAAGCCCTTCAAATCGATTGTCTTAGCCGCGGCATAGTTCAGCGCCTCGCCAACCCCAACAATACGGCCGTCTTTGACCGCAACGCTGGCCTGGCGCCTTGCCTCGCCGCTACCATCGATCACCACGCCATTTATCAACAATAAATCACAGTTCAACATGTCTAGCCGCCTCGACTTAAAAAGCAAAGATTGAAGATTCGCGTGCGAACCACCGGAACCGGCAAGGACAATGCACGGAAAAGTGTTTAGCTGCCACGCAAAACGAGTCTACACCGTATATTTTCACTTGCCGCCAACCTAAACGAAAATTATTCTTATTTGCTAAAGCTGATACCATTTTGCTCTAGTAACGGAAATAACTGAGCTTGTTCGGTTGTTTGACACTTGAGACCCGCATGAATCCCCACGCAGACGCTTTTACCAACCCCTATGCCGAGCCAAGCCAGTCAGCTTACGGCGCCAAGCGCGCGAGCGTCATGAGCCAAGAAGGGTTTGATGCTGCCTTCGCCGAAATCTCAAGCTGGCCGGGCTACGCCCCCACCCCCTTGGTATCCTTACCTAAATTGGCACAACAACTTGGTCTTGCTGAAATTCTTTACAAAGACGAACGCGGCCGCTTTGGTCTGGGCAGCTTCAAAGCGTTGGGCGGGGCCTATGCTGTGGCTAACGTCTTGCGCCTCAAGGTGCAGCATAAGCGTGGTCTGGCTCAGGTCAGTTCAAAAGAATTGTTATCCGGAGCCTTCAAAGACTTAATCAATGCGTCCACCGTCGCCTGTGCAACCGATGGCAACCATGGACGCTCGGTCGCCTGGGGCGCTCGTCTGTTTGGCTGCAAGTGTGTGATCTATGTTCACGAAACCGTCAGCCAAGGCCGACGCGATGCCATCGCACACTACGGCGCCGAGGTACGCGAAGTCAAAGGCAATTACGACGACGCGGTTCGGTTTGCAGCCGCGACTGCCGCCTCAGAGGGCTGGACCGTCGTCTCTGACACCTCGTATCCCGGTTATCGCGACATTCCACTTGATGTCATGCATGGTTATGGCGTCATGGCCTCAGAAATTGTGACTCAAATGTCTTCAAGGCAACCGCCCACACACGTCTTTGCGCAAGCTGGCGTTGGTGCGTTAGCGTCGGCGGTCTGTGCAAATTTTTGGCTGCAATGGGGTGCGCAACGTCCTCTATTTATTGTGACTGAACCCACGCAAGCAGATTGTGTCTATAAAAGCTTACAGGCGGGCCAACGCACAGTCGTTGAAGGTTCGTTGGATACTGTCATGGCGGGGCTGGCCTGCGGCGAGGTCTCTGAACTCGCGTGGGAAATTCTGCACGGCGGCACAAATGTCGCAGTGGCTGTCGACGATGCCTACGCCCTTGAAGCCATGCGAATGTTGGCGCAACCACAAAAAGGTGACCCTGCCATCGTGGCTGGCGAAACCGGTGGAGTGGGTCTTGCCGCCCTTCTCGCTGCGCGCGATCATGCCAACATCCGCACGCAACTCAAACTCGATGCACATTCGCGGGTCTTGTTATTGGGCAGCGAAGGCGACACCGATCCCGTTATTTACCGACAAGTTATTGGAAAAACCGCTTCTGAGGTACTCGCATGAACACTCTTGACTCACGTGCACTGGGCTTACGGGTTCAGCCCGGACCGCTACTCGAGCAACTCAATACGCTCGCTGACATTGGCATGACCCCAGAAGGTGCCTGCTGTCGTTTAGCGCTCTCTGACGAGGATCGCATCGGTCGAGACCTGCTCATTACGTGGATGAAAGCGCTTAAGCTTGAGGTCAGTGTCGATCCAATTGGCAATATTTTTGGCTGGCGTGCTGGGCTCGAGAATCTGGCGCCCGTGATGACGGGCTCGCATATCGACACGGTTCGCACTGGCGGGCGTTACGACGGGCCCTTAGGTGTGCTTGGTGGGCTTGAGGTTGTTCGCGCCTTAAACGAGGCCGATATCGTGACGCGTCGGCCATTAGTGGTGGCTGCGTTCACCAACGAAGAAGGTGCTCGCTTTCACCCAGATATGCTCGGTTCACTCGTCTACGTTGGCGGCTTGTCACTTGACGACGCCTACGCCTCGCATAGCGCAGATGGCAAAGTCTTGATCGATGAGCTGACTAAAATTGGCTACGTTGGCAAGGCTGCCCTACCCTTGTGCAAACCACACGCGTTTGTTGAGTTACACATTGAACAAGGCCCGATTCTTGATATTGAGGGCATCACCATTGGTGCGGTACGCGACTTGCAAGGGATTTCCTGGCAAGAGCTGACCATCGTGGGGCAATCCAACCATGCAGGCACCACGCCGATGCGCTTGCGGCACGATGCTGGCTACTGCGCAGCTGCGATCAGCGTCTTTATGCGTAAGCTCACCATTGAGATGGGCGGCGCTCAAGTCGCAACCATGGGGGTGACACAGTTGCATCCCAATTTGATCAATGTGATTGCCGCACGAGCGGTTGTGACAGTCGATTTGCGCAATACCGATGAAGCATTATTAAAAATCGCCGAACAAAAAGTCGCTGATTTTTTAGTCAAACTCGCTACTGACGAAGGCGTCAAGATTACCAGCCATCGCCTCGCGCGCTTTGAGCCCGTAAAGTTTGACGATGGCATTGCTGATTTGATTGCACAGCACGCACAAACACTAGGTTACTCGTGTCGTTCAATGACCTCTGGCGCTGGGCACGATGCGCAAATGATGGCGCGCTTTTGCCCAAGCGCAATGATTTTTGTCCCCTCGGTCAAAGGGATCAGTCATAACCCGGCCGAACATACAGAGGTGAAAGACCTTGTGGCGGGTGGCAATGTTTTATTACAAACAATGCTTGAGTTAGCGAAGTAAGTTTGCTTAATAAGACTCTGCAAAATCGTCGTTCCGTGCTTTCAAACAGTTTGATCATCAATTAGGAAAAATTTCATGACACGCATTGTGACGGTAGGTGCAGCACAACTGGGCCCGATCGCGTTAAGCGATACTCGCGCGCAAGTGGTCAATCGCATGATTGATTTGATGCAACAGGCCAAAGGCTGTGGCTGTGATGTGTTGGTGTTTCCTGAACTGGCGCTCACCACGTTTTTTCCGCGTTGGTATTTTGACAAGCAAGACGAACTCGATGCTTTTTTTGAAACCGCCATGCCAGGGCCTGAGACCCAACGCCTGTTTGATACCGCAAAGGCGTTGCAAATTGGCTTCTATTTGGGATATGCCGAACTGGTACACGAAGACGGACGAGTGCGGCACTTCAACACAGCGATCACTGTCGATAAAACCGGAACAATTATTTCAAAATATCGAAAAATCCATTTGCCAGGCCATGAAGAGCACGAGCCTTGGCGTCGTTTTCAACACCTTGAAAAACGTTATTTTGAAACTGGCAATCTTGGCTTTACTGCTTTTCAAGCGAATTGGGGTGCCAACAAAAAAGGCGTCTTTGGCATGGCAATCTGCAATGATCGTCGATGGTCTGAAACGTACCGCATCTTAGGCCTTCAAGCCGCTGAGATGATTTTTATCGGATACAACACACCGGTGCATAATCCGCCGGCACCCGAGCACGATGCGTTATCAAATTTTCACAACGAACTCGTCATGCAATCAGGCGCGTATCAAAACGGCACCTGGGTAGTGGGTGTTGCAAAAGCGGGCCTCGAAGAAGGTGTCGAACAGATTGGTAATTCGATTATCGTTGCGCCCTCGGGCGAGATCGCTGCCGCTTGCACAACCTTAGGTGACGAATTGGCGATTGCGCGTTGCGATCTTGATTTGTGTCACTCGTATAAGAACACGACCTTTAACTTTGCCCGCCATCGTCAGCCCGAGCAATATCGCTTGATCGTCGAACGCAAGGGGGCGATTGCCCCTTCTGCATTACCAAGCGGCAGCGAGCAAGTTTAGATAGTCGCTTTCGGTCAGCGTACGCGGATTAGTCTTGTGGGCGTTATCGACTAGCGACGCCTGCGTCAAAGATTGAAAACTATCTTGCTGAACGCCAAGTTCTTTTAGGCCTGAGGGCAGGCCTAAGTTTCGATTGAGCTGCAAAAACAATTGAACTAAATCGGTATCGGCTGCCAAGCCCATGGCGCGACACAACAACGGCAACTTGTCTTGAAGAACTGACGCGTTGATTGCTAGCACATGCGGCAACATAATGGCATTGAGTGTGCCATGGTGATAACCCAACGCACCGAGTGAGTGCGATACCGAGTGCACTGCACCTAGACCCTTTTGAAAGCATACCGCGCCTTCAAGCGCACCCATCATCATGTGCCAACGCGCATCAGCGTCGCTCCCATCCGCCACGGCTCGTTCAATATGTTGATACAAACGCGTCAGACCATCGAGGGCGATCGCATCAATTGGCGGATTCACTAGGGGCGAGCAAAATGTTTCAACACAATGCGAAAGTGCATCCATACCAGTCGCTGCGGTCATATATTTTGGTAAAGACACCGTCAATTCGGGATCACAGATTGCCACGCTCACAATCGTTGGACACCCAACACCCGCTTTAATACCGTTATTAAAAATGATGACTGCTGAACGGCCCACTTCGCTACCGCTACCAGAGGTGGTCGGCATCAAAATCAAGGGTGGCGGATTCACAATGGGGCGCGGGGAAGCATTGCGATTACAATATTCCCATAACGGTGCAGGGTCACCGCATAAGACCGCAATCGCCTTGGCCAAATCAAGGGTTGCACCGCCCCCAATGCCAATGATTCCATCACAATTATTGGTCTGATAGGCAGTCAGACCCGCCACAGCGGCATCCTCGGTCGGGTTCGGTGGTGTCTGATCAAAGATCACGGCTTCGTGCATCCCCGAAAGGGTTTCAGTCGCCTGATCGAATACCCCAGCCGTCCTCACCCCCTTATCGGTGACAAACAAAGGTCTGTTCATGCCTAACTGAGTGCTTTCAAGCACTAACTGCTTGCGTTCGCCGTGACCGAAGTGTACTTTCGTGTTGAATGACAGAATCGCCACGTGCTGCTCCAAACATTAATCCGACTTAGCTCCAGACGCGCGTGCCACAACACCCCAGCGATCTGTCTCTTTCTTTAAGAATTCGCCAAAAGCTTTAGGTGACGATTGCACAAACGGCTCGACACCGACTTTGCGCATGGATTCAACCAAGTCAGGCGAATTGGCTGCACGAACGAGAGCCGCATATAACTTGTCGACGATTGGCTGAGGTATTTTTGCAGGTCCCATCACGCCAAACCAGTTGAACGCCAAAATCTCAGGAAAACCCTGCTCAACCGAAGTCAAGGTATTGGGTAGCAAAACTGCTCGCTGTGTGTTGGTGATCGCGACCGCTCTTAAGCGACCGTCTTGCACGAGCGGGTACAGCGGAGGCAAGTCGACAATAATGCCGTCAACGTGCGCACCCAATAAGTCAGCGATGGCTGGCCCCGCGCCCTTATAGGGCACATGAATGATGTCGCCACTACCGGCCGCAGTACGCAACAGTTCGATTGCCAAGTGTGGCAGGCCACCACTACCCGAAGACGAAATGGTGACACGACGTGTTTTTGATAAATCGATCAACTCTTTTAACGATTTGGCCGGCACAGAGGGATGAAGCGCCAGCAGCTCTGGTGTTTGCGCAACGGTGGTGATTCCGACCAAATCTGTCAAGGTGTTAAACGAGATTTTAGGGAACGTGTGTGGACTAATCACCAAGGGGCTCGCACTCGCAATGGTAATCGTGTAACCATCGGGTGCCGCTTTGGCCACAAAATCGGTACCAATCAAACCATTACTGCCTGACTTATTCACAACGACAACCGATTGACCCAAGATCTCAGTGAGCTTCGGGGCAAACAATCGCGCAACAATGTCATTTGATCCCCCTGGTGGGAAACCCACGATTAAGGAGATCGATTTGTTGGGATAGTCTTGGGCTTGAGCCAACCCGCCGAGCACGGACAAGGAAGCGAACAACACCGCAGCGCTTTTAAAAATATGAGTGATACGTTTCAAAGAAATTTTCATAGCACACCTCGAAAAAAAATTAAGTAACGGAGCGGACGCAAATCAATAGGGAATCGGCTCAAGGTCAAGCCGCATGGCTATACCCGATAGAGCTTCTGAAACAGAGGGATAGCGATGCACCACCAACGGATCATGCCCAGGCACTACATGGCACGGTGACTGCGCCAAGGCCACCAAGCGTTCGTAGCCTTCGATGGCCTCACCCAAGTGATAGACCAGATGAAAGCACCGCTTTTGCTCAAAATGCTCGTAGTAATGGCTGGCGTCTGACGCGAGCACCACCCAACCTCGAGCGGTGTGAACACGCACCACTTGCATGCCAGCAGTGTGTCCGCCAATTTTATGCACACTAATACCCGGCGCAATCGTCGCATCGCCTTGGTGAAAAATGACGCGATCCTTGTAAACCAACCGGATCATGCCGGCTACGTGATCCACCTCAAAAGCACGACTGAACTGCTCGCAGCACATTAGGCGACCTGTCGCAAACGCCATCTCAGCCTCTTGCAGATGAAATTTAGCAATCGGAAACTCATCAAACGTACCCACATGATCGTTATGCAAATGCGTGATCACGATTTCAGCGATGTCTTTGGTGTCGATGCCGAGCAGTTTCAACGCATCTGCTGGTCGCCGTAACAAGGTACGGTTGCGCTTATCGGCCATATCCTGATTGAAGCCCGTATCAACCAACACTAAGCGTTGACCATCGCGTATCACCCAGAGGTAATAATCCATCGGCATTGGCACATCGTGGGGATCGCCCCCCACGAAATGATCAGGTCTGCGACCCTCTCGGGTTGCATACTTTAGGGCGATGACCTCATAACACGGTAAATCTGTTTGATTCGTCATGATTGTTCAATCACCAAAGCAGCGGTTTGCTCATTAAACACCAAGCTTGGAGGTGAGCTTCATCAGTTCACCCACAAGCTGGCAGTTTTCGATTGAAGCCACAGCGGCAGCGATTTCACCCGCACGCTTAGCGCCCAAGACAGGGATCACAAGGCTATCAAACTTGCCACGCAATTCGTCATCACTCATTGAGTTTTGAATAGACCCTTTAGGATAATCAATCTGCGACACAAATTTTGAACCATCATCCATCACCATCGTCATCAAACATGACACGCCGCGCGGCAGCGAATCATCGACGGTAATGTTGACTAGATCAGTCAAGCGGATCAATTCAGCTTCGCCCAAGCGTGTATCGTTATATTGAGCAAACAGCGCCTGACCATCTAGTAAGGCCACAGCCACTGAGTAAGGCAAACTCACTTGCGCTTCATGATAGGTCTGGGGACGTTTGTTTTGATGATAAAGCGCCCAATCCGAATGACGCGCCATTTCAATCGCCTTGATGCGTTTTAAATCGGGCGCGTGCTTGCGCCGAATTTCAAGCGCGCAGTCAATCGCGTTATGAATGGGGCGCGCGCATGAGTAAGGCTTAAATTCAATATCAAGTTGATAGGGTTGTGCAAAATCTTTGACCAACTGTGAAGGATCGCTTTTATCTGTGAAGGCCGCTAAAAAGCCGCGCTCGCCTTCAAAAATCGTTGCTGCGCCGGTAAAACCAAGGCCCGCCATCGTGGCAGCCGTCACGCCATTACGCGCCGCGGGGCCCGGATTAAAACGCTTTTGCATTGAGGGGCCGTACATCTCCATCAAGCCAGACGCTGACGCGCCCGCCATCCCAAGGGCCGAGACCATTTGCTCTGCCGACAAGCCCTGTAATTTTGCAGCCGCAATCGTTGCACCGAAGACCCCGGTTG
The DNA here is from genome assembly GCA_945887835.1 of Bordetella parapertussis. Lineage (GTDB taxonomy): Bacteria > Pseudomonadota > Gammaproteobacteria > Burkholderiales > Burkholderiaceae_B > Zwartia > Zwartia parapertussis_B. The sequence continues at coordinate 21,088 of CAMCZQ010000005.1, forward strand.
TTGGCGTGGTGTGAAACCCACGGTTACGCAACGACGAGTTTGCGGCTTTGCTCAAGCGCTCCATCATTTCGCAGCCAGCGGCCAACGCCGTCAACAGGTCTTTGCCACTTGCACCCACTTGCTCGGCCGTGGCTAACGCTGAGGAATACACAGGCGGGCTGAAGTGAAACAGAGCCAGCACATCGATGTCGTCAAGCTCGATGCTGTGTGAAGAAATTGCATTGGCGAAGGCCGCCTGCATGGCGGGGACGCGAGCATCACCACCAATCAACGTTGACTCGGCATGTCCGCCGGTGACAGCAGCAAACTTACGGGCAACCTGACCACTTTCACTTTGGCTACCCGAGATGGCGACACCCAAATAATCAAGCAATAAACGCTTGACTGATTTTTTGGTCGCCTCGGTCAAATGCCCATAGTCAAATTTTTTGAAATGTGCGGCTAATTGATCGGCCAAAGTATTCGAAGAAGCTGAAGTGTGTTTCATTTTATTTCAGGACATGCCTGCTCAAAGATTAGAAGTTAGAAGCTAAAAGATAAAAGATAAAAGATAAAAATTAAACGTTACGCGCAGCGGCTAAAAGATTAAAAAGCTCAGCGGTATCGTCTAGGCGCTCTAATTGCGCGATCAACGCAATCGTGCGGTCGATATTCTTGGCGCTCAAGCATGACTCGACAACGTTACGAAACTTATAAACCACATCCTCGTGCGACAAGGGATTTTCAGGGCTGCCGCGTCGATTGAGAATCTCGTGCTGAAAGCTGCGACCATCGCGCGTGATGATCTTCACGCGAGCAGCGTGCCGATAGGCGGCCCCCATGGCTTCGATGTCTCGATCAATACTCGCTTCAATGCGAGTAATGAAATCCAAAATCTTAGGGTCTGCGAGGCGATTTTCAGCATATTGAGCAACAAACGCCTTGCCATCAAAGCCAATCACAGCAATGCCATAAAACAAATTCATTTGTGCAGCGGTTACCCCTTGGGCTTTATATTCCCACGCACAATGCGTGTAGGTCATTGGACTCATCCCGATTTCAACTTTACTCAAGTCATCGGGCGTTAACTGATGCGTGTTGAGCAAATAGGCGAAAGCATCCAACGCCGAGTGGATGCTCGTCACGCAGGCATGCGGCTTGTATCCCACCTTGCCCGTTTCCCACACCACGCCAAGATCTTCGGTCAGGCGACTTGCATTAGGCTTATCAGAGTATGAGCTGAGGTATCCGCCGTAGCCAGCCTCTAGTACGTCACTAATTCCGGTGAAATCGCGTTGTGCAAGGTATGCAGAATAGACACCACTTTGTGCCGCACGACCGGAATGAAAGCGTTTCACCATGGCACCCTCTTGGGCCGCCATCAAACCACCGGCTTGTGAACCGACAATTCCGAGCGCGTGTTGCATGCGGAGGGCATTGAGTTTAAGCATCTTGGCTGCAGAGGCTGCAGCAACAAACGCCCCCGAGGTACCCTGCGGATGAAAGCCCCTGAAGAACAAGCCCATGGTCGCTGCATTGCCAACACGCGTCCCAATCTCATAGCCAGTGGTCATCGCGGTCAATAGAGTTTTACCACTCGCGCCACCCGCCTGTTCGGCCAGCGCCACCACCACAGGCGTGGCAATCGAACCAGCATGAACAATTGATTCTTTATGAATGTCGTCGAGCTCAAACGCGTGGCCCGCCGTTGCATTCACCAACACCGCACCAGCCACTGAGGTTTTTTTACCAGTACCAAAAATCGAAGCTACTGGGCGAGCATCCTCAGCTTCGATCATGGCTTGAACGCGCTGGGTCCAAGGCAAAGTTGCCCCAAATAAACAACAACCAACGCTGTCTAAAAAACTGGTCTTCATGCGGTCAATCACTTCCGCTGGTATCGCTGTGTACTCAATGCCGGCAGCAAACTCTGCGAGTTTTTGCGTGGCACCGGGTAATAAGGATTGAGGGTGGCTATCCATAGTCTCGTTTTGAATCGTTGAAAAATAAAAATGAAAAACGTCTTAGTTCTTAAAATAAATTCGAACTACTCTGCCTTAAGCCCAGCTTGCTTCACAATTGCGCTCCACTTCGTGACTTCCGCTGCAACCAACGCCCCCCAGGCCTCGGGCGTGTTGGACCCACTCACCGGATCAAAGCCCACATCAACCATCTGTTTTATAAAAATAGAATCTTTAACAATTGCAACGATCTCGCGATTCAAGCGGCCAATAATGGGCTTAGGTGTTGCGGCCGGCGCATACACGCCACTCCATTGCAAGGTTTGAAAACCGGTCACGCCCGCTTCGGCAATCGTTGGGAACTCAGGCAAAGAGTTTGAGCGACGATCATCACCGATACCCAACACTCGCAAAGAGCCGGCTCGTACATGCGGCAGAGGTGCTGCCGCACCGCTCATCGACAACTCAACCTGCCCCCCCAATAAGTCGTTGAGCATCGGACCAGAGCCGCGATACGGCACATGCACGATATCTGTTTTAGTCAGTATTTTGAAAAGCTCCATGGGTAAGGCGTTAGCGTTTGAACTCGCGCCGTAAGAGAGTTTTCCTGGATGCGCTTGCGCATAGTCAATGAGTTGCTGTACAGACTGAATCGGCACCTTGGCATTGACAAGCAATAACACCTGTTGGTTAGCCGTTTGTGCAATGGGTGCCAAATCGCGCACAGAGTTGTACGCCATTTTTTTACCAAAGGCCACGTTATAGGCTTGGCTTGTTCCATCGATGAGCAAGGTATAACCATCGGGTGAGGCCTTAGCGACAACATCAGTGCCGATACTGCCGTCAGACCCTGGGCGGTTTTCGATGACGACCGACACCCCCAAAGAGTCAGACAGCCGTCGGCCTAGCATGCGCCCTAAAATATCAGTACCCCCACCCGGCGTGTAAGGCACCACCAGTTTGATGGACTTAGTCGGCCAAGCAGCCTCTTGGGCTTGCCCCGGCAGACAGACCAAACAGACCACAAGGGCCATGAATATTTTAAGACTCATACGTTGTTGAATCTCATAGGCGAGGCGAGGCGCATCTATCAACTCGCTTACTCAATCACCGTGCCAGACGCCTTAATCAGGGCCGCCCATTTTTTGTATTCTGCATCTAGAAACGCTTTGGCTTTAGCTGAATCACCATTAATGATGTTCACCCCCGCGGCTTGAACTTTGTCGCGAAGATCTGGCATTTGCAATACCTTTGCCAGTTGCGTTTGCATAAAAGACACCACATTCGCTGGCAGATTTGCAGGCCCCAGCACCATGTACCAGGTGGTTGAGGCGTAACCTTTGACGCCGGCTTCTTCAATCGTAGGCATATCCTTCGCGATCGTCGAGCGTGTGACGCCTGTCTGACCCAAGGCAATCACGCGGCCATCGCGCACGTAAGGCATGCTTTCAGAAATCGGCAACATCGTCACATCGACTTCGCCCGACATCACGTCGATCAAGGCGGGACCACCACCGCGGTAAGGAATATGCAAATATTGCATGCCCGTCATATGACGCAAAACGTCCATCGCCAAATGCGATGAGCTGCCGTTGCCAGAACTCGCAAAGCGAATGGCGTCTGGCTTCGTCTTGCCCATCGCAACCAAGTCATTGACCGACTTGATCGGCAACTTAGCATTTGCCAACAAAACTAAAGGCGCTTCGCCAATCAAGGCAATGGGCGTGAAATCTTCAATCTTGAAATTAACTTTTTTATACAAGCTTGGGTTAATCGCAATACCAGGCGTACTAAACAGCAGCGTGTAACCATCGGGCTTAGCCGAAGCCGTTGCGGCAAAAGCGATATTGCCCCCTGCCCCTGTTCGATTTTCAACGACGAACTGTTTGCCCGTGACATCACTGAGTTTTTGCATGACCAAGCGGCCAACGATATCAGCACTGCCGCCAGCTGGAAAGCCAACGAACACTTGCACCGAGCGCGCGGGATAGTCTTGCGCAGACACGGGCGCCAAAAAACTTAAACAAAACAGCGCCGCAACCGAGAGAAAAGTAGAACGTTTCATGGTACGCCTCTTTAATAGTTGAATATTTCAGTAGTTGAATATTTAAATAGTTGAATCTGATTAATTAATACGTCGGGTCTGCATCTAACTGCACAGCGATCCCCTCAAGCGCCTTCGAGACTGCAGGATAACGCTGCATCACTAATGGATCATGCCCGGGCACGATATGTTGCAGTGAGCTCGCTAATTTTTCAAGTTTGCCGTAACCCTCAACCGCTTCTGCCACATTGAACATCGTGGTAAAAACACGTTTCTTTTCAAAGTGCTCGTAATAGTGGCTGGTATCTGAAGCCAGCACGACCCAACCGCGACGAGTCCATACGCGCACACACTGCACACCGTGCGTATGACCGCCGATGCGATGAATCGACACCCCCGGTGCTAACTCAGCCTCGCCTGCATAAAAGCTCACTCGATCCTTGTAAACCAAGCGCACCATGCCGACCACCTCATCCACCTCGTAGCCATGATTGAATTGCTTGTGCCGCATATGGCGACCGGTCGCATAGGCCATCTCATCATCCTGCAAATGAAATTGCGCAATAGGAAAGCTTTCAAAGGTCCCCACATGGTCATAGTGCAAATGGGTAATGATCACATCTTTCACTTGCGCGACATCCACACCGATTGCCGCCAACCCCTCTGCCGGAGTGCGCAACAGTGTGCGCCCGCGCTGGGCTGCCACCTCTGCACCAAAGCCCGTATCCACAACAAACGTGTGCTGCGCGTTACGCACCACCCAAACAAAATAATCCATTGGCATCGGGCCATCGTGAGGGTCTCCGCCGATAAAATGATTTTTGCGCTGCGCCTCACGCGTGGCATAACGCATGGCAAAAACTTCATAGATCGGCAAGCCGCTCGGGCTACCCGCTTGGCTGTTGGTCATACTGTTCTTCCAGAAAAAGGTTGTTGATCAATACCGAGAGCTACCATCCAGCCATCGCGAATCGCAGATAAAAAATCACCAGGCGCATGGCAGTCGCCAACCCGCGCATAGGGCACACCGGCTTGCTCAAGGGCTGCGACCACATCGATATTAGAGCGTGGTCCATTCGCAAAAATCAGAACTTGTCCGATAGGCAATTGCTTAGAAGCTGCCTGACCAATCTTGACCGTCAAGTGTCGTTCGCTCAGGCTTTCAATACGGCATTGTGTGATCACGCGCACACCGGCCGCAGCAATCCGCTCAAGCAATTCGAATTTATTGTTGCGCGCCATCCCATTTGCCGCAGTTGCTTGCATTTCTAGCACTTGAATATCGCAACCTGTCAGACGCAACAAATCAGCCACTTCAACGCCAACCATGCCACCGCCAATGATAGTCACCGACGTGCCTGGCGCGATACGCTCGGGCGAGGTAAACACGTCCCAAGCATGCATCACTGCGATATCACTCGCAAGAGCCCCAGTATCAATTGGAGCTTCTCTTGGCACAGAGCCCGTTGCCACCACGACAAAGTCCGGCTTAAACGCCTTGATCATTGCCGCGTCAGCATCAATGCCACATCTGACAGGCACCTTCATCTCCATCAACTGCGACCAACGATAATCCCAGACCGGCTGAACCTCCGTCTTATCGGGTGCTGCGACGGCCAAATGAATTTGTCCTCCGACGCGTGCCGCTTTTTCCCAAATCTCAACCTCGTGGCCTCGCCCGCGTGCGACCCGCGCAGCTTCAACACCAGCGACTCCAGCCCCCAACACTAAGACCCGCTTACGAGGTGTTTGTGGTGGAGCAAATAATTGCGGTTCAGCAAATTCAAGGGCTTCGAATTCTGTGCCGACCATTGGGTTCTGTACACACGACACATCTTTTTCAAGCGTTAAACGTTCAAAACAGACATTGCAGGCAATACATTCGCGTATGGGTGCCTTGACCTCGCCAAAGGCTTTGAGTGCCCAATGCGGATCCGCATACAACGCGCGTCCCACCGAGACAAAATCTGCGCTGCCGCTTGCCAAGACGGCCTCGGCATCTGCGGGCGTCACAATCCGACCGGCCACAAACACCGGTACGCCAACCGCCTCTTTGATGGGTTTGGCTACAGGTGCCAGACAACCACGCGCAAACGAAGGCGGCTGGATACAGTGCTTGGATAGTTGCGGGCTTTCATTGCTGCCACCAGACAGATCAATCGCATCGGCTCCTGCCTGCTCAACGGCCTGAGCCAGGGCAATAATCTCATCTTGTGTGTAACCACCTTCGACAAACTCACTTGCGCTTAAGCGCACAACCAAACACAAATCAGGCAACGCTTGCCTGACCCGATCAATCGTTTCAAGCAACATTCGCATCCGGTTTTGCAAGCTGCCTCCGTACTGGTCGGTTCGCTGATTGACCCGTTCCGTAAAGAACTGTTGAAATAAATAACCGTTACCCGCGTGGATTTCGACGCCGTCATAGCCCGCAAGCCAAAGGCGACGGGCAGCTGCAACAAATAAACCCTGCAACGCGTGAATCTCTGTGACACGCAGCGCTCGCACTGCGTCGCCCGTGTTGGGATTAATCCAGTCGCTTGGGCCAACCGGCTCCATGTTGAGTACAGCCCGACGTAGCAAGGCACCACGATGGTTAATTTGACCAAACACATGACTGCCGTGATCTTTGATGCCCTGTACCAAGCGGGCAAGCCCTGGAATAAAGCGGTCGTGATAACAACACAAGGAATTATGATGCGAGCGTGCGGTCTCAGTCACAATCATGGCCTCAGTCATAATCATGGCAACCCCACCTCGTGCGCGCTCGGCGTAATACTCGCAGTCGCGCTGAGTCGACAGTCCGTCGGTCGTACTGTAGTTCGTCCCCATCGGCGCCATGATGATGCGGTTTTTTAAACGTAGATTGCCGATCTGGCCCGCTTGTTGCAACAACATAAGTCACCCTCTCGCCCCGCTTGTATTTGCGCGACGTTGTCTCTGCCCCGAACAAAAGGAGCCTGTTATAGATCTTCAGGCAGTATGCTAACTACTGATTAATAGTAGGTCAATCCGGTAAAATGAAAAACAATACTGAATTGCAGTCAATAATAGGGCTTTAACGATGCGCAATCTCAACGCCTTACTGGTTTTCGCCAAAGTCGCAGAAACGCGCAGCTTTACCGTCGCCGCACAGCGCTTAGGACTCACCGCTTCGGCCATCAGCAAGTCCGTCGCCAGGCTTGAGCAAGAGCTTGGCGTCAAACTCTTGCAGCGTTCAACCCGCTTGGTCAGCCTAACCGACGAGGGCTCAAGCTTTTATGAGCGCTGCCGCAATATCCTGGACGAGCTCGACGACGCAGAGAGCGCAGTCACTCAGGCCAACGCCACACCAAAGGGCCGCTTACGCATTCAGATGCCAGTTGGTTTTGGTCGCCGCGTCGTCGCACCCAAGCTATGGGAGTTCACCCAGCAGCACCCGGAACTGGTGGTGGATGTTGAATTAAGCGATCGCGTGGTTGATCTTGCCTATGAAGGCATCGATGCCGCAATTCAGATTGGTCCGGTGAGCGACTCGCGAGTGGTGGCGCGCAGGCTCTGTCGTTTGAGTTTTGCGGCCTGCGCTTCACCGCAATACTTAGCCAAGCATGGCGAACCAACAACCCCAGAAGAGCTAGAGAATCATCAGTGTCTGGCCTATTTGCTGCCCATGACCGGCGGACATCGCGAATGGCAATTTGCAAAAGATGGCCAAAATTTTTCTAAGTCGTTCTCAGGCGCGTTAAATATTAATAACGCCGAGTCTTTGCTTGAAGCCGTGGTAGGCGGCGCTGGGATTACCATGATCAGTAACTTCATTGCGGCGGACGCCTTAAAAAGTGGAAAACTGAAGACGATCTTGCCGGATTACATCGTCGAAGGCCCCGAGGTGTTCGTAGTCTATTTGCCACGAAACAATCTTTCGGCGAAAGTAAAGGCCTTTGTTGAATTTTTAACCCTAACTGTTGAAGGCATCGAACGTACATGACAACCCCCACCACCACACTCAAACTCATGTCAACGATGGCACTGCGCAGCGTTCTCAATGAAGTGATTCCTGATTTTGAAAAACAAACGGGCAGCACCGTTGAAATCAAATATGGTGCCACTGCAAAATTAACCGAGCGAATTCGCGGCGGCGCCCGCGGCGATATCGTGATAGCCGTAGCGGGTTCAATCAACGAACTCGAAGCCGAAGACATTTTGCAACAAGGCGCACGGGTCGATCTCGTCACCTCGGATGTCGCTATGGCCGTTAGGCTTGGCGCACCTGTCCCTGACATCTCGACGCAAGAGGCGTTTATTGCAACTTTGCGCGCTTCGCGTTCATTCGTATTTTCTAAACAAGGTGCAAGCGGGATGTACTTCGCAAGCCTGCTCAAGCGCCTTGGAATAGACGAAGAACTTCGGCCCAAAGCAACGGTTTTGGCAGAGGGCCTGACGGGCGAACCTGTGGCTCGCGGTGAGATTGAACTCGCGGTGCAGCAAATGAGTGAACTGATGCAGGTGTCTGGGATTCATATCTTTGCCAAACTACCCCCTGCTGTTCAACAATCAACAACGTTTTCAATTGGCATATTTAAAGATCCAATCAAGCCTGAGGTGATCAGCGCCTTCAATGCGTTTATGCGCACGCCAGCGGTCACAGCGGTGTACAAGCGTCAAGGTTTAGACCCAATCACACTTTAACTTTCGAGAAACCCACATGACCAATGCTCTGCATGACCTAACGTTAGCGCAGGCGGCAGAACTGCTGCGCACCCGCAAGCTCTCGCCACTTGAGTATGTGAATCATCAGATCGCGCGTATTGAAACGCTTGATGTGCAACTGAGTGCATTCATTACACCGACCTTTGCCTTGGCGCGCCAGCAAGCCCAAACGGCTGAGGCTCAGATCATGGCGGGTGACTATCGCGGGCCCATGCATGGCATCCCGTTTGGTGCAAAAGACATCTACGAAACAGCGAATATTCTGACGACTGGCGGCTCGCGCACAGCGCAGCACTACGTGCCCACCAAAAACGCCGCAGTCGTATCCAAGCTCTACGGCGCTGGTGCCGTGTTGATGGGCAAACTCAATACACACGAATTTGCGCATGGCGGGCCCTCACTTGATTTGCCTTGGCCGCCGGTGCGAAATCCTTGGGATCTAGAGCGGTTCAGTGGCGGCTCATCAAGCGGCTCAGGGGCCGCGGTCGCAGCAGGGTTCGTGCCGGCGGCGTTAGGCACCGACACGGGAGGTTCGATTCGCGGCCCAGCCTCGTTGTGCGGGATTGCGGGCTTTATGCCTAGCTCGGGGCTAGTGAGTCGCACGGGTGTCATGCCTAATTCCTTTACCTTCGATCACTGTGGCCCGATGGCCTGGACGGTCGAAGACTGTGCGCTCATGTTGCAAGCGATTGCGGGACATGACTCGCAAGATGGCAACAGCTTTGCGCAACCCATCCAAGATTACAAATCTCAGTTGGCCGGAGGCGTTAAAGGTCTGCGCATCGGTGTATTGCGTCACTGGTGGGAAGAAGAAACCCCCGCCAATCCTGAACATCTGCAAGCACTCGAACAAGCCATCGATACCTTCAAACAGTTAGGCGCACACGTGGCAGACTGTCGCGTGCGCTCGATGCAAGACTATATGGATGTCAAGGTAGTCATCGCTGAGACAGAAATCTTTGCGGTACATCAGCATGATCTGATCAGTCGACCAAGTGACTTTGGGCACGATTTCTTGAGTCGAATCCTACCTGCCTCGTTGTTTCAATCCGTTGATTACTTGGCAGCGACACGTGAACATCGGCGGATGATCAACGAGATGCAACCCATTTATGAAAAGTTTGATTTGCTCTTGATGCCAACCTTCGGACCTGCCAGCCCAATCACAGCGCATCGCCCCATCACGTTTTGGCAACGTGGCACTTCACAAGTGCTAGCCAACGTCTCAGGGGGCCCTGCGCTCGCTGTGTGCTGTGGCTTTAACGCGGCCGGCCTACCCATGGGCTTGCAACTCGTCGGTGCCCCGCAGGCCGATGCCTTAGTCTTACGCGCCGGCCATACCTACGAATTGGCGGCCGGCTTGCGCGCGAAACGCCCGACACTCGTTGCGGGCAATCAGGCGCCGGTACTTGCACCGCAAAACTTAACACCTGACACCTCGGGCTGCGATGCTGCCACGCGCGAGCTTGCCCTGCGCATGGCAAAAAATGCTGGACTTAAGTTAAATGAAGCACAAGCCGAAATCTTGCTTGAAGCTGCGCCGTATGCCTTCGCGATGACTCAACGGCTGCGTAAAAATCGAAATTGGTTCGAAGAGCCTGCTAATGTTTTTAGAACCTAAGAGACACACTCATGATCAATCTTAAAAGTCGCCTCCAACAAGCTGAAATCTTATTAGCACCGGGCGTGTATGACGCCTTATCAGCCTTGATGGCAGAGCAAGCAGGGTTTGAGGCTGTGTATATCTCTGGTGCGTCGGTGGCCTATACGACGCTCGGGCGTTCTGACGTGGGGCTCACAACCTTTACGGAGGTCAACGAAAAAATCGTACAGATGCGGGATCGCATCAATCTACCCATCATCGTGGATGCCGACACTGGCTTTGGTAACGCGCTAAATACCGAGCGCACCGTGCGTGGCTTTGAACGCAATGGCGCCAATATCATTCAGCTTGAGGATCAAAGTTTTCCGAAGCGTTGTGGGCATCTTGAAGGCAAAACGGTGGTCTCAACCGCTGAAATGGTTGGCAAGATCAAAGCAGCCGTCAACTCACGTCACAGCGCGGATACCTTGATCATGGCGCGCACCGATGCCGTCGCGGTTGAAGGGTTTGAGCAAGCGCTCGAGCGTGCTGAACATTACCTGGCAGCGGGTGCAGATATTTTATTCATCGAAGCCGTACGGAGCGACGAGCAAATGCGACTCGTCAACGAACGTTTTAAAGGTCGCGCACCTTTGCTGGCGAACATGGTCGAAGGCGGCAAAACGCCGGTTAAGTCAACTGCTGTGTTGCAACAGCTAGGCTATTCAATCGCAATCTTCCCAGGTGGTACGGTGCGCTCAGTGGCCATGACCTTACAGGCTTACTTTGCAGAACTGAAAGCGACAGGCAGCACAGACGGCTTTCGGGACAAGATGTTCAACTTTGATGGTTTAAATAGCTTGATTGGTACCCCCGAACTTTTGGCACGCGGTAAGCGCTACGAAGGCGGCGGCGAGTAGCAATCGCACCATCGAAAATGCTCGGCCGCACTTTAAAAGTAATTTTGAATTTTGAATTTTGACTGGAAGCTAGAATGAAAACGTATCGTATCGCCACGATTCCCGGTGACGGCATTGGTAAAGAAGTGGTCCCTGAAGGACAAAAAGTACTTGAGGCGCTTGCACGTCAAAATCCTGCATTGAAATTCGAGTTCGAAAACTTTGACTGGGGTGGCGACTACTATCGCAAGCACGGCATGATGATGCCCGAAGACGGCCTCGACCCTTTGCGCGAAAAAGATGCGATTTTGTTTGGCTCGGCGGGCGACCCGCACATCCCAGATCACATCACGCTGTGGGGCCTGCGTCTAAAAATTTGCCAAGGCTTTGATCAATACGCTAACGTGCGTCCAACTCGTATTTTGCCTGGTATTGATGCCCCGCTTAAGCGCTGCACGCCAGCCCAACTCGACTGGGTGATTGTGCGCGAAAACTCAGAAGGTGAGTACTCGGGTGTGGGTGGTCGCGCGCATCAAGGTCACCCGATTGAAGTGGCAACCGATGTCAGCATGATGACGCGTGCTGGTGTTGAACGCATCATGCGCTACGCCTTCAAACTGGCGCAATCACGTCCGCGCAAACTGCTGACTGTCGTGACTAAATCAAACGCACAACGCCATGCGATGGTGATGTGGGACGAAATCGCGGTCCAAATTTCAAAAGAGTTTCCGGACGTCACCTGGGATAAAGAGTTAGTCGATGCCGCCACTGCGCGGATGGTCAATCGCCCCGCCACTCTCGATACGCTGGTGGCAACTAACCTACACGCCGATATTTTGAGTGATCTCGCGGCCGCCTTGGCAGGCAGTCTGGGGATTGCGCCAACCGGCAATATCGACCCCGAACGGCGCTACCCGTCGATGTTTGAGCCCATCCACGGCTCGGCCTTTGACATCATGGGCAAAGGTTTGGCAAACCCGATTGGTACCTTTTGGTCAGTGGTGATGCTGCTTGAGCATTTGGGTGAGCAGGCAGCAGCCGATCGGTTAATGGCCGCGATCGAGGCAGTGACCGCCAACCCCAGACTGCACACACGTGATTTAGGCGGCTTGGCCACCACTGCGCAAGTGACCGCCGCAGTCTGCGAAAAAATCGCCTAAGTCGATAAACTCAACGAGAAGACTAACCGTGTGCCGGATGCGCGGTTAGTCGCGCGTAACGTTAGGGCGTGGGCTCTACTTCGCCTTACCCATGACATAGTCTGGCAGCACCGTCACCACCTCTGGGAAAACCGTAATGATGACGATACAAATGACCAGACAGATAAAAAACGGAATCGCAGCCAGCGCAATCGTATTGCTGTCTTTGCCCGTCATATTCTGCAATACGAATAAGTTAAACCCAACGGGTGGCGTCACCTCTGCGATCTCAACCAACAAGACGATAAAGATCCCAAACCAGATCAGATCGAAACCCGCTTTTTGAATCATCGGCAACACGACTGCTGCGGTCAGCACAATCATGCTGATGCCATCGAGCGCCGTCCCTAAAATCAAATACACCACAACCAGACAACCAATCAGCGCGTAGGGCGACAGTTGCATGGCATTGACCCATTCGGCCAATTCGCGAGGCACGCCCGTGAACGCCATCGTTTTGGTCAAGAACGCAGCACCCGCCAGAATAATCATGATCATGCAACTGGTACGCGTCGTACCCATCAGACCCTCCCAGAAATTTTTCCAGGTCAACGAACGACTGTAGGCGGCGATCGCCAACGAGCCAACGACGCCGTAGGCCGCGCACTCGGTTGCTGTGGCGTAGCCGGCCACCAGCACCCAGACGATAAAGATGATTAAGAGCGCACAGGGAATTAAGTTGCCGCTTTTACGCAGCTTTTCAAGAAAACTTGACGGGGGATCGGCAGCAGGAACTTTTGATGGATTTCGGATTGACCACCAGGCGATATAGCCCATGAACAAGGCCATCAAAATCGCAGAGGGAATAAAGCCCGCAAGAAAAATTCGGATAATTGAGGCGTCGGCAGCGACGGCATACACCACCATCGTGATCGAAGGCGGGATCAGAATCCCCAACGTGCCCGAGGTAGCCAAAGCACCCAACGCCAGCTTTTCATCGTAGCCGCGTTTTTTAAGCTCGGGCAAGGCCACTTTTGCGATGGTGGCACAGGTGGCCGCAGACGAGCCGCTGACTGAACCGAAAATCCCGCAACCCAACACCGTTGTGTGCATCAGGCGGCCAGGCACGCGATTGAGCCAGGGTCGCAGGCCCTCAAACATCTCTTCACTTAGTTTGGTTCTGAACAGAATCTCACCCATCCAGATAAACAAGGGTAAGGCCGCAAGCTCCCAAGAGGCGTTAGTTTCCCAAAACGCCGAGAACAAATTTTTGCCTGGCTCTGTGTTGACAAAAAAAGCTTGCCCGACCCAGCCACAGATCGCCAACGTCATGGCGATCCAGATTCCGCCAGATAAAAACAACAACATGATGATCAGTAAAAACAGACCGATTCCGAGCGTTTCCATAAAGTATCTCTAAAAATTGCAGACTAAGCGTCGGAAAAAATACCTGACTCTTGCCCACGGGTGCGAGGCGTTCTGAAGCGCCACGTACGACGCGCGCGACCGCTACCTAAAGGGCGACGCGCTGAGCGCGCGGGTACCACGTTAGACATCAGAAGAAAAGTCTCCCTTCGCATGCCGCTCTTCAACGGCAACAACATAGGTTGGACGATTGCCGCGAGCGACAATCACAAGTTCGTCGACAACCGCGATAAAAAACAACCAGGCACCAATCAGAAAAGACAGTTGTGGAATCCACATCGGCATAGGCAAGAGCCCGCCGGCAACATCTTTAAAGACCCAGCTTTCGTAGGTGAACAACGTTGCTGACCAAGCTAGGTAGCCAACTGCCACCGATGCACAGGCCAGTGACGCCAACTCAAAACGCTGGCGTGGCTTTGGCGCAAGTTTTTCGAGCAGCAGCGTGACGCGCACGAAATCGCCGTGCTTAAAGGCGTGCGCCATCGCTAAAAATGCTGCTGCGGCACACAACCAGGCCACAACGTCGTTGACGGCCCCTGTCTTCACACCAAATTCGCGCAGCACGCTTTGCCCGACCATCAAGGCGCAAATCGCGCACACACAGAGAGCGGCAATGCCGCCCGCCACGAGGTACAACGTATCAAGAAACTTTCTCATGGGGCGGCATCACTTTGGTCTACAGAATCAAAAAATAAAAAATTTACTTAGCAGGTACAAGTTTGCGATAGTCTGCAATCAGTGCAGTACCTTGTGCGCCTGCTTTCTTTTCCCAGTCAGCCAAAAGCGTGGCACCAATTTTGTTGAATTCAGCTAAGAAAGTGGCCGACGGCACCGTAATGGTCATGCCGTTGTCAGTCAGGATTTTTTTCAACGAAGCTTCTTTTTCTTCGCTGGTTTTCCAGCCCCGCGTCTGGGCTTCAGCTGCCGCTTTCGTGACTGCGTCTTGCGTTGCTTTTTCTAGAGCGTTGAAGGCTTTCAGGCTGACAATGACGGCATTCTTTGGAATGAAGGCCTGAAAGTCGTACCAAAACTTCATGCTTTCGTACGTTTTTGTATCGACGCCCGTCATGCTCGAAGACAAATAGCTCTCCACCACCCCCGTGGCAAGCGCCTGGCTTAGCTCAGCGGCTTGAATCGTGACCGGAACCATATTCATTAACTCAGCCAGACGGGCCGTAACAGGCGAATACGATCTCCATTTCAGACCTTTCATCTCTGCGACCGAGTTCACGGGCTTTTTGGTGTAGATCCCCTGCGGATTCCAAGGCACCGTAAATAGAATCTTCATGCCTTGAGCTTCTAAATATTTGTCAAGTGCCGGGCGCTGTACCTGGTCAAGACTTTTGGCTTGAGCATAATTACCAACCAAATTAGGCATGCCATCCATACCAAACACTGGATTTTCATTTTCGTAATTGACCAGCAGAATTTCGCCCAACTGTGCCTGACCGCCCTGCACAGCCCGCTTGATCTCTGGGGCTTTAAAAAGCGAAGCATTCGCATGCACAACAATCTTGAGCTTGCCTGCGGTGGCTGCATCCACTTGCTTGGCAAAGTATTCGAGGTTTTCAGTGTGAAAATTGCCTGGCGCATAAGCCGAAGGCAAATCCCATTTTGTTTGGGCCTGAGCCAAGCTGGTCAAACCAACACAGGCCAAGGCAGCGGCCAAACGAATAAGAGGTAAGCGGGACATGGTGTCTCCTGTCGATGGATTAAAGTAAAAAGGACAACTCGGGTCACAAAGGACTGACTTCATACCGAGCGGGGTAGGCCACACCTGCGGCACTGCACCATCTCGAATGACAATCATAGTAACGAAGAAGTAAGATTAGTGGTCAAAAAGTATTAAAAAAACCTTGGAGAGCGATCTTGAATGCACGCTATGAATTACTGCTGAAAGGCAATAGTCTGAGCTTTAAAGGGGGCTTTTTTGGGCTCTGCAACGTGGCCCTTCTCACCGCGGCCGATGGCACCCGTATTTTGTTCGATACCGGCCACTATTGCGTGCGCAAAGCCTTACTCGCCAGCCTCAAAGAACGCGGCCTAGCCCCTACGGATATCGATTTGGTGTTCTTATCTCATTTGCATTTTGACCACTGTCAAAATCTTGATCTGTTTAAAGGCGTCAAGGTCTGCGTCAGCGAAACCGAACTCGCCTACGCACGCAACCCGCATCCGGATGACCTGTTCGTCCCTTGGAAAATTCATGAACTACTCGCTGAGTTTGATGTGCGCGTCTTACCCAAGCGCGGCGAACTTGTGCCCGGCGTCGAGCACTTTGAAGTGCCTGGTCACACCACGGGTTCGCAAGCGCTACGCTTTACGCAGGCCGACGGGCGCCGCGTGGTCTTAGCCGGCGATGCGGTCAAATATCCTAAAGAGGTGTTAGCCCAAATGAGCGATATGTGTTTTGCCTCACAAGAAGAATCAAAACGCTCGATCGCCGAAATTTGCGAAGGCACTGACGTGATTGTGCCAGGGCATTTTCCTGAAATCTTCAGGCGCAACGGCGGCTGGATTTGGGACGAACCACCAACGATCGAACTGATTTTGCGTTGAACAACGCCGATCAACTGTGTCACCCGCAGCCCGAACCCCTGGAGTGTGCCGAAGCGACTCAACCTTCCCGGAAGGGTCAGGATTTCCCTAGGTTTCGCTCAAAACGACGACCTATTGAGAAATAATTTGTACATTTCTCATTTTTTTAGGTATATTTAAACTTCGATGGGGAGTAGCTCCAGTTCTTTGTGATCCGGTTCAAATTTAATCTCACAAAGGGCACGTCAAGTCGTCATTACGAAGCGAAAGCTTCCGGCTTGTCGGGCACATAACTGAACCATAACAAGCCGAGCAAGACCTTCGATCAGTGGCCTAACAGGGCATGTTTTGACAAGTTCGTTGTGTTGATTTTTTCAACAAACGCTTTGCCATTACGTTTCTTGTTTAGGCTTTGATTGATTGGTTCTTTTTAGGCTTGAACAATGGAACTCTTTTCCTCCACATGGTGGTCGGCTCTGCTCGCCATTATTCTAATCGACCTTGTACTGGCGGGTGACAACGCAATCGTCATTGCGCTAGCTGCCCGTAAACTTCCCCCTGCTTTGCAAAAGAAAACCATCTGGTTTGGCACCGTTGGGGCGATTGTTGTTCGCTCGACCCTAACGGTAGGCGTCGTCTGGCTGCTCAAAATTCCTGGCCTCATGTTGGTGGGTGGGCTCGGGCTTCTTTGGATTGCCTGCAAACTCATTATTGATACCGGTCAAGACAAAGAGCACGATATCCGCGTCACGACTTTTTGGGGCGCCATGAAAACCATCATCGTGGCTGACGCCTTGATGGGCATTGATAACGTGCTTGGTGTCGCAGGTGCCGCCCAAGGCTCTTTTGATTTGGTCATCATTGGTTTAATCATCAGTGTCCCGATCGTGGTGTTTGGCAGCACGCTGGTTCTTAAGCTGGTCGAACGCTGGCCCGTCATCATCCACCTGGGTGCCGCCGTTCTGGCGTTTACTGCAGCCAAGATGATCACTGACGAAGCCCTGCTTGATCCAATCTTTGATGGGACCGCTCGCATCAACGAAATCGCTCACTGGGTCACTTACGGCATCGCAATCGCTGTCGTGCTCGTGACCGGAAAGCTTACCTCACGCACAACCAACGACGCAGATACCCCCTCCCCTTCACAACCTGTCATGAATCATAAAACCTAGGAGATTGACATATGGAAACGCTCATTATTTATGTAAACGAAACTGAATATGCTCGTAATCAGCTTGCTGCAATGCTAAGCGTCCGGCAGCCAACCCAGTGTGTGCTCGTGGGTTGCCCGCCTAAGTTAAATCGACATATTTCAAAATGGATCTCAGGCGCAGCACGCAAGAAATGGCAAACGCAGTGGGTGGATACCGTGTGCGGCGAAATCTCAACAGCCTTTGTTCAAGAGGGCCATCAGTTTTTGACCAGGGCTGCCTTTGGTCCCCTTGTCAATGTCACCAAGCAATTACAAGGCGAGTTTTTTGGTGCTCGCGTGCTCGATGCCCGGCGACCAAAATTAGCGCAGACACGCGAGCCAGTGATCGAAGGGCAGCAGGTCCAACCCGATCTTGCCTCTCGCGCGATGGGTGTTGCGGCCACCACGACAATCCTTGTCCTGGCGGTAGATTAACGATTTTTTTAGCCCTCTCGAATACCCCTTCGCCCACGCGAAGGTAAAAATCTGGTTTTCCCTATATGATTACAAAGCTCAGGCTCTCTTTTGAGAGCCTGAGCTTTTGGTTCAACGGGACTTGTACACAGGTACTTTTGCACGAACTGCTTTTACCTGCTGCTCAACACTTAGCAGAAAATCTACCAACTAAACGAAAAAAATGACAGAGACCACGCAATCCACAACTGCCGCCCCAGGCCCTTTTACCGGGCTGACAGTGATCGAACTTGGGCATAGCGTAGCAGCACCCTTTGCCGGACAAATCCTGAGTGAATTGGGTGCCCGAGTCATCAAGATTGAAAAAGCCGAGGGCGACGATGCCAGGCGCTGGGGCCCCCCTTTCTGGGAAGGTGCTTCGGCTTTTTTTCAAGCGCTTAACCGTAACAAACAATCGGTCGTATGCGAACTACGCGACCCCGAGCAAATCGCAGCACTTAAAGATCTGATCTGCAACGAGGCGGATATTGTTATCCAAAACCTGCGACCCGGCCATGTTGAGCAGCTTGGGCTAGACGGGAAAAGTCTACTCGCGCGACAGCCGCGTTTGATTTATTGCAGTCTGGGCGCGTTCGGGCGTGAAGGGCCGCTAAAAACACGGCCAGGCTACGACCCATTGATGCAAGCGTTTGGCGGCATCATGAGCACCACCGGCGAACCGGGTCGGTCAGCGGTGAGGGTGGGTGCCTCGATCGTGGATATGGGCACAGGCATGTGGGGCATCATCGGAATTTTGACTGCGCTCTACGAGCGTCAAGTATCAGGCGTTGGCCGTATTGTGGATGTCTCGCTCTTCGAAACAGCAACTTGCTGGGTGTCTTTGTTGGCATCGCAATATTTGGCCTCGGGAAAATTAGCGGGTAAGCAGGGTTCAGGAACCCCAGGGATCGTCCCTTATAAGGGCTACTTAACGAGCGACGGTGAAGTTGTCATTGCGGCGGGTAGCGATGGCCTGTTTAGGTCGTTAGCAAAAGTCTTAGCCCGACCCGAATGGCTCGAAGACCCGCGTTTTATAGACAATCCAAAGCGCGTAGAAAACCAACACGCGCTTTACACCATGATCGAAGGAATTGTTGCCCAGCAAACCACCGAACACTGGATTAAGCTGCTTGAAGCTGCGGGGGTTCCGTGTTCGCCTGTCAACGATTTAGCACAGATGCTTGCTCACCCCCAAACCGAAGCGTTGGGCCTGGTGCAAGACGTGCCCGGAACCGCCATGCGCTTTTTAGGCCTGCCCTTGAGCTTTGATGGTGTGCGTCCTAAACCACTTGCGCCACCGCCAAAACTTGGTGAACATACAGAGCTATTTTTAAAAAGGAAAACCCCATGACCGCCCTGCCGAGCTATGAGACGATCGCCACAGAAGTGATCGGCGCGCACATCTTAAAAGTTACGATCAACCGTCCGCACGTGGGCAATGCTATCAACACCCAGATGGGTCACGACATGCTTGATCTCTGGAACCGTCTCACGGCCGATGCTGGCGATACTCGCTGCGTTGTACTGACCGGTGCTGGCGAAAAAATATTTTGTGCCGGTGGCGATCTGAAAGAGCGCAACGGTATGACGAATAAACAATGGACACTGCAGCACGAACTGTTTGAGCGTATGTACTGGACGTTGGTGGATTTGCCAGTGCCCGTGATTGCCGCGGTCAACGGACACGCTTATGCGGGCGGACTTGAAATGGCTTTGTTGTGCGATTTTATTTATGCAAGCAATGCGGCGCGCTTTGCCCTGACCGAAGTCACGCTGGGCATCATGCCAGGCGCGGGTGGCACGCAAAACCTGCCGCGCGCGATTGGCGAGCGTCGCGCCAAAGAAATCCTGATGACGGGCAAGCCTTTTAACGCGCAACAGGCGAGTGAATATGGCTTGGTCAATGCCGTGCTTGAACCGGCTGATGTGTTGCCTCGCGCGCTTGAAACTGCTGAAGCAATTGCCAGCAATGCTCCACTGTCGGTTCGTCAAATCAAAAAATCAGTACGCTACGGAGGCCAAATGGAATTACGCACAGCCTTCAGATTTGAGATTGAAGCCTACAACCATTTGATCGGCACTGAAGATCGTATCGAAGGGATTGCGGCCTTTAATGAAAAGCGTAAAGCGAATTTCAAAGGATGCTAGTCGAATGAAAAGTGGCGCTGCAAAAGCAGCGCCCGAGCGTGCTCAACAGCGCGACGATCACACGATTGCAGAGCACAGCAAATAATAATTTTGATACGGAGCACGTAACATGACTCAAACAACCCACTCACTGACAATAGACACTGGTTTGGATTACCCCGAGATTCGCGAAGGCGTGAAACGCGTTTGTGCGGATTTTCCGGGCGCTTACTGGCGTGGTCTGGAAGAAAAACTGGCCTACCCCACAGAGTTTGTACAAGCGCTGACTGCCTCGGGTTACTTGGGCGCGCTGATCCCCGAAGAATTCGGTGGCAGCGGTATGCCGTTGCGCGCAGCAATGGTGATTCTTGAAACGATTCATGAATCGGGCTGTAACGCTGGGGCCTGTCATGCGCAGATGTACACCATGGGTACAGTGATGCGTCACGGCAGTGAGGCGCAAAAGAAAAAGTACCTGCCCGATATTGCCGCCGGTAAAGTGCGCCTACAAGCCTTTGGCGTCACCGAACCCACCACCGGCACTGACACAACCAAGCTTAAGACTCGCGCCGAACGTCAAGGCGATCACTACGTGATCAATGGGCAAAAGGTTTGGACCTCGCGTGCGTTGCACTCTGACTTGATGCTGCTGTTAGCGCGTACCACCCCCATTGATCAATGCAAAAAGAAAAGCGATGGCCTGTCAGTCTTTTTGTTAGACATTCGCGATGGTCTGGGCAAAGGTCTTGAGATTCGCCCGCTGAAGGCGATGATCAACCATCACGCTACCGAAGTCTTTTTTGATAATTTGAAGATACCGGCTGACAACCTAATTGGTGAAGAAGGCAAAGGCTTTAAATATATTCTTGATGGTATGAATGCCGAACGTATTTTGGTGTCAGCCGAAGCGATTGGTGATGCGCGCTGGTTTACCAAAACAGCCGTGGCTTATGTCAACGAGCGTCGTGTCTTTGATCGCCCAATCGGTCAAAATCAAGCCGTGCAGTTTCCGATTGCACGCGCGCACGCCGAAACCGATGCGGCCGATTTAATCTTGCGCCGCGCAGCCGCCCTCTTTGATGCGGGCTTGCCTTGCGGCGATGACGCCAACATGGGCAAGCTACTCGCCTCGGATGCCACCTGGCACGCGGCAGAAGCGTGCTTGCAGTGTCATGGCGGTTTTGGCTACGCCAAAGAGTATGACGTTGAACGCAAGTGGCGTGAAACACGTTTGTTCCAGATTGCCCCGATTTCGACTAACTTAGTGCTGTCGTACATTGGCGAGCACATGTTGGGTATGCCTCGTTCGTTTTAATCAAAACAATCACTATAAAGAGACAAACATGACTGGATTAACCCAAGCCCTCGCCGCCTTTGTCGCTAAGCCCACGTTCGGCAACAACGAACAAGGCGCACTCGCGGTTGCCAAAACTGGTTTTATGGATACGATCGCCACCATGATGGCCGGCCACAACGAGCCGGTTGTCAATATCGTTCGTCAATTTTTTGCCAATGCAACAACGCCTGCCGAAGCACCTGTACCTTTTTGGGGTACGATGCATCCAGCCGCCCAAGCCGCCTTCATCACCGCGGTCGCTGGCCATGCGCTTGATTACGATGATGTCGCGTTGTCGGGTCATCCCAGCACTGCGTTGGTACCCGCCATCTTGGCTGAAGGTTATGTGCTAAATAGCTCTGGGCTCGACGCGTTACGCGCCTATGTGGTTGGCTATGAAGTCTGGGCCGAACTCGTCAGCCGCGAAACCGATCAGTATCACTTAAAAGGCTGGCATCCGACGGGGGTGTTTGGCGCAGTGGGCGCAGCCGCCGCAGTTGCTTACCTAAGACGTTTAAATGAGGCGGACACGCGCCAAGCCTTGGCGATTGCGGCCAGTCTTGCCAGCGGCTTGGTTGCCAACTTTGGCACAATGACAAAGCCCTTTCATGCGGGCCGTGCTGCAGCGCACGGTATCGAAGCGGTGCGTTTGTCAATGCTTGGCATGACCTCGGCGCCCGACGTCTTTGAGCACCCTGCGGGTTATCTGAATGCGTTGTCAAAGGCCGGACGTGTTGATCGTACGCGCCCTGCAGACACGCTCGGTCAGAAGCTGCGCATTTTAGAGACTGGGCTTTCGATTAAGCGCTACCCAGTGTGTTACTCCTCACATCGAACCATTGACGCGGTCATCAAAATTGTCGAAGCAGAAAATCTGCAACCTAGTGAAATCAAGAACGTCCATGTCATCACGGGTGTTGCCCAAGCCTCGATGCTAAGAAACCATCGGCCAGTCACGGGTCTAGAGGCTAAATTTAGCGGAGAGTTCGCAGTGGCCTCAGCGATTGTTGCCCGTGACGTCGGCTTGTCTCAGCTCACCGACAAGTTTTCAACCCGCGCAGACGTCTCAGAACTGTATAGCAAAGTCTCGATTGAATCCGTGGATACCGTGTGCCCACTCGATCCGGCCTTTGCGTTCACAGATCGTGTCACCATTGAAACCAATGATGGTCGCAAGTTCGATTCTGGAGAGATTAGGTTTCCGTTAGGTCACGCCTTGAACCCGATTGACGCGGCTGGTCTCAAACGTAAGTTCATGGATTGCATTGAGACCGGCAAGACTGCAAACAATTCTATCAAAGGTGCGGATGCCGAACTATACGATCGTCTCGCAACGTTAGAGCGTCTTCCGAGTCTGCGAAACCTTTTTAAATAACCGCCTGAGCCGTCGCGTCGCACCTACGAGGCGGTGGCTCTTGGCCCCACACAGGCCGTTAGCCCCAGCATGAGTTACAGCGTTGTTTGGTTTAAACGTGATCTGCGGCTCAGTGACCACGCCGCACTGACTCAAGCGCTTGGTCGGGGCCCCGTGCTATGTCTGTATATCGTCGAACCCTCTTTGTGGCGCAGCGCAGATGCTGCGACTCAACACTATCACTTTTTGCTTGAAAGCCTGCGCGACCTGTATCTTGAACTGAAGCGACGCGGAGGGGTGCTGCACGTGGTGGCAGGTGAGGCGGTCGACGTGTTCGATAAACTTTACGCGCTCAAGCCCTTTGACAGTCTTTATTCTCATCAAGAAACTGGCAACGCGCTGTCGTATACGCGCGATCGTGCCGTGGCGAGCTGGTGTCGCACGCGCGCCATCCCCTGGTTGCAAAGTCAGCACTTTGGTGTCACACGTGGGTTAAAGGATCGCGATCTCTGGAAAGATCTTTGGGATCAGTACGTTGGGCAACCCAGCCTTCCAGCGCCAGCCGTGATCTCTTGTGTCGACTTGCCGTGGCGCGAGCCTGCGCTGCCCAAGGCAGCAGCACTTGGTCTGGATTTTGCAGAGCCTTCGCAACGGCAGCGTGGCGGACGTACGCTCGCGCTAGAAGTTTTGAACAGTTTTTTAAACGACCGCAGCCAACAATACCGCGGGGGGATTTCTTCCCCCCTGTCGGCGCCTACCGCCTGTTCGCGTTTGTCTGCGTATCTGACCTTTGGCTGCTTGAGCCTGCGCGAAATTGTACAAGCCACGTCCCTGCAACTCAAGGCGTTGAGCCCTGCGCAAACCTGGCAAAAAAAAGGCTTAACAGCGTTTATCAGCCGCTTGTACTGGCACTGTCACTTCATTCAAAAATTAGAAAGCGAGCCCGAAATTGAGTTTCAAAACATGCACCGGGGCTATGATGGTTTGCGTGAAAACGACTGGAATCCCTCGCACTTTGAAGCACTTAAAGCAGGTCAAACGGGTTGGCCAATGGTCGACGCCTGCGTCGCGATGTTGCGCGAGACCGGCTGGTTGAATTTTAGAATGCGCGCAATGTTGGTATCGACGGCCGCTTACCCCCTTTGGTTAGACTGGCGCCCAGTTGGTCATTGGTTGGCGCGCCAATTTTTGGATTACGAGCCCGGCATTCATTGGAGCCAGTTGCAGATGCAATCCGGTACGACGGGTATAAACATCCCGCGTATCTATAACCCGATTAAACAGGCGCAAGATCACGATCCAAACGGCGTATTTGTCAGACGCTGGCTGCCCGCTATGCGACGCGTGCCCGACACCTGGCTGTTTGAGCCCTGGAAAATGCCTCACTCGCTGCAAGTGCAACACAACGTGTATGTAGGCACAGACCTGCGTGTGCCGATCGTCGAGCTTGAAGCGAGCACGCGAGCGGCCAAACAAAAACTCTACGCCCTCAGGGCGCAGCCTCAAGTACGTGCCACCAAGCGCGAGGTCGTGCAAAAACATGGCTCACGCAAACGTTTGGTATCCGTCAAACAAAAACCTGCCGGAGCACCCGCAAGTCAACAGCGCACCCTAGACTTCTGATGTCAAACGATTCTTCGATGCGCGGCGTCAGCAAAAATAATCTGCCCAGTAAAAACTGTCTGAGTTGCCTGCGCCCGTTTACCTGGCGTAAAAAATGGGAACGTGACTGGGACAACGTCAAGTATTGTTCTGAGCGCTGCCGGCGCACTGTAACAGGCAAGAATTCATGATTGCAATCTATTGGTTTCGTAACGATTTGCGTCTGTGTGATCAGCCGTCTTTTAGACAAGCCTGCGAGCAGGCTACTCGGCTCGCGCCGGTCTTTACCCATGACATCGATCAGACTGCACCAACTCGTTGGGGCTTTGAGCGCCGGGGGCCACACAGAAAGTACGCCCTACGCTCGGCGCTGCAAGCGCTCAAGGTGCAACTACGCCAACGACAAAGCGATTTACTGGAGTGTCAAGGCGACCCGTGTCAAACGCTGATTGAACTGGCTAAACATTTTGGTACTGACACTATTTTTTGCGAAGAAATCGCGGCGCCCGAAGAGCAACAGCAAGTGGTCAGGCTGAGAAAAGCGGGCCTAACCGTCAACACCCTTTGGCACTCGAGTCTACTGGCGTCGCACGACTTACCGTTTACGATTGAGCAGTTGCCGTCAGTCTTTACCGAGTTCAGAGTGGCCGTTGAAAAGACTAAAGTTGTGGTGCAAGCCCCAGAGGACGCCGTGACAGTCGTGCCACCGCTACCTGACGGATTTATTCAGAGCAAATCTGTAGCGCTTAACCAGTCAACCCGTGCGGACCTTCACCCCCTTGATTCCTTAGCTCAACCCGACGCCCGCAGCTCACTGGTTTTTTCAACAGCACACGATTTTGCCGGAACGCAGGGTGGACTCAGACACATCCAGCAATATTTTGAACGCCATCTGGCACACAGCTACAAAGCAACCCGTAACCATTTATCCGGTTTGGATTACTCGACAAAGTTTTCAGTATGGCTGGCTTCGGGGGCGCTCTCAGCCCGGATGCTCTACCAACAATTACAAGCCTTCGAAGCCAAGCACGGCGCCAACGACGGCAGCTACTGGATTTGGTTTGAATTGCTTTGGCGTGATTATTTTAGATTTTTACATCTAAGGTTTGGGGCTCAGCTCTATCGGCGTTCAGGCTTACACCAGCGCGCCACTATTGAACAAAGGGGTCAGCGCGACGGCAAAACGCATTTCAATGCCGGCAAACCGCAATTCACTGCCGGCATTGAGCAAGCGGGTGGCGCTGCCATCAAGACTCCTGCACAAGCTGAGCTGTTTGAGCGCTGGTGCTTGGGTGAATCTGGCGAATCCTTTGTCGACGCAGGGATGCGTGAATTAAGACACACTGGCTACCTATCGAACCGGTTGCGGCAAGTCGTGGCCAGTTATTTGATTCATAACCTGAAGCTTGACTGGCGTGCCGGCGCGGCGTGGTTTGAGTCGCAGTTAATCGACTACGACGTGTATAGCAATCAGGGTAACTGGCTCTATATCGCGGGGCTTGGTACGGATCCGCGCGGTGGCCGCGCGATGCGCACAGACAAACAGGCGAACGAACACGATCACGCTGGAACTTACCGAAAACAATGGGGCACGCTTTGACAACCTTAAGACTGATCCTCGGCGATCAACTCAACCCTGAGCATTCGTGGTTTTTAAAGCCTCGCGCTGATGTGGTATTTGCTTGTATTGAAATGCGACAAGAGACCGATTACGTCTTACATCATGCGCAAAAGGTGATTGCGATTTTTGCAGGGATGCGCGACCTCGCGCGTTTGCTTAAGGCGCGCGGGCACAAGGTGCACTACCTGAGCATCGATGACGCGACTAATAAACAGAGCCTAGCGGCAAATCTCGATACCCTGTTGGCCCACTACGCCTGCACGCACTTTGAATATCAAGAGCCCGACGAATGGCGTCTTGATCAACAACTTCAGCACTACGCCCGTGCCAGCAAACTTGACTGCTCAGCAGTATCAAGTGAACATTTTTATACGACGCGCGCAGAGGTCAGCACGTTATTTGCCGGGCAAAAGGCCTGGCTCATGGAACGTTTCTATCGCCAGATGCGCACAAAACATAAAATTCTGATGCTCGACGCGAAGCGCCCCGTCGAAGGCAAATGGAACTTTGACCATGAAAACCGAAAGGCCTGGTCAGGTACTCCAGCTGAACCGGCAGACAAGCGTCCAAGACACGATCACTCGGCGTTATGGGCAACCATTGAGGCTGCTGGCGTACGAACCTTTGGTACGCCCAACGCCGCACACTTTGCGTGGCCGCTTAACCGTGCAGAGGCCTTGGTTTGTTTGAAGGATTTTATTGAAATCGCACTTCCTCACTTTGGCGATTTTCAAGATGCATTAAGCACGAAGGGCTGGCGACTGTTTCATTCGCTCTTATCCTTTGCCTTAAATACAAAAATGCTGAATCCGCGCGAGGTGGTCGAACGCGCACAGCAAGCCTGGCTTGACCAAAAAATTTCGATCGCAACAGCCGAAGGCTTTATTCGCCAAATTTTGGGTTGGCGCGAATATATACGAGGCGTGTATTGGGGCAAGATGCCTGATTACGGGACACAAAATTATTTTGAACACACCACCGCCTTGCCAAAGTGGTTTTGGACAGGAAAAACCAAAATGCGCTGCCTTGAGCTTTCG